>JBCCVR010000043.1:0-39109 GCA_039194995.1 Cyanobacteria bacterium P01_E01_bin.42
CGACTTCCTAAACCAGTCACGCGGTAATACTTTCTGCGTGCTCCTCCGACTGTATCTGACTCATCACCCCACTTCCATGAAACTAAGCCTTTCTTTTCTAATCTATTTAAGGCTGGATAAAGACTACCAAATCCTAAAGAAGAAGGTCTTTCTTTATTGAGAAGTTCGAGCATTTCAAGTCCATACAGTTCTCGATGTAGTAAAACTGTCAAAATATCTTCGTCTAAAGCCGAAATTCTGATTGGTTTTTCCGTTTTTTTGTCTTGAACCATAGGTCTCTAGAGAGGTTGATTTATTACACTAAGCAATGACATAATTTCTAGTTGACTTTAATTGTACCCTGGGAAATAAGCATTTTTACTTACCACAAAATTAGTTTTGTAGTGAACGAAGTATAGCGAAGCAACAAGTATATCCAGCCTGTGTGGAGCTTGTTTGAAAACGATATTCTTCCCTAGTCCTTAGTATATATTAAAAACATATAAGTGTCTACATTTCAAAAAAAAAGATTTTTCGATCTACTAAATCGCTGAAACTATTGCGAGGAAAGGCTTTTGACCGTAAACCATTCACGAGATCGTCGATATTTCCCCTTGCTCTTGTATGATGCCTTGGATGGGAGTGCCTCTCATTGGTTTCTCATTGGTTTTGCGATCGCATTCCTCTCGGATATCTTCGATGGAATCATTGCTCGTCGCCTAAAAATTAGCACCCCTCAACTCCGACAAGCGGACAGTTGGGCGGATTTATGTCTGTATGGTTGCATTGCCGTCAGCGCAATTTATCTCTACACGCCCTTAATTTCCCCCTTCTTTTTCCCTCTCTCCAGCTTGCTTTTCGCGCAACTGTCCTTATTTGCCCTCAGTCTGCTCAAATACGGCAAAACCCCCAGCTACCACGGCTATTCCGCCAAACTTTGGGGCATTGCCTTGGCTGTGGCGATCGCGGCATTATTCGGCTGGGGACAAACGGGCGGCTTTTTCTGGCTGGCGATCGCGACGGGTTGGCTCAATACCCTCGAAGAAATCCTCATGACCCTCATTTTACCCCAATGGCATCACGATGTCCCGAGCCTCTTCCATGCTTGCGATCGCGCCCAAAAAATTGCTTAAACAGGATAAGCGATCGCGGTTTACAATTCTCCCAATCGTCTCAGAATTTTAATTACAGAATATAACTCATTACCCCGACGATACAAACTAAACTCATCCGAAAGTGCGTATTGCGATTCTTTTCCTTGAATCACTTTCACGAACATAAAGTGACTGCCATTGGTCAATAAGCCAAAAGTAGGTTTCTCTGGAAAAGGCGTTCCCATCATGTAAAATAAAGTTTGTGAGAGCGCTTTAATCAAACTAAATTGCTTATTTTTAGCTTCAATGACAGCAATCCAAAATTGTTGCTTTAATAACAACACATCAATTTTTCCTCGCACGGTTTGCCCTTCATCTTCATCTGTAATTTGTACTTCTGCATTGGCATGAAAAGGATGGCGAAAAAATCCTGCCAGCGATAAAATGGGGGCAAGAACGGCTAATTTAACAATTTCCTCGTGAAACTCATACTCTTCCAAAGATAAAAAATCAGCCTTAATGCGATCGCACCATTCCTTCTCCTCTGGTTTAATTTCCAGTAAAGCCTCTTGCCACTCTGAAAAAAATGACTCATCATCCACTTGTCGTAGATTAAACTTAGTTTTAACCTCGTGTAAGGTTAAATCGCTAGCTGATATGGTTTTTGCCATCTGAGTGTCTTTGAAAACGTCATTATAACATTGGTTGAAAAAGATATTCTGACCTAAGATTACCTGCGTCTCTTCTCCTTACGCAATCGTTGTTAACCCATCGAGATAGTCTTGGAGTTGGCGATCGTGATCGTGACTGAGTGTTCCTAATGGTAACTCTTCTCGGGTAAAAGCACGAACCTCAGAAATTTCTATGGTATCTTCGACTTTTAAATTGCCAGTCGCGCGGACTTCTACTAACATACTAATCGAATGAATTCGCGGATCGCGATCGGGTGCGGAATAAATGCCCACCAAACGACCGAATTGAGCTAAATCCAAGCCCGTTTCTTCTTTCAATTCTCGTTTAGCCGCACTGGGTAAATCCTCCCCCCAATCAACGATTCCTCCCGGTAGTCCCCACGTCCCTGTATCGCGACGACGGACTAAGACAATGCGATCGTCGGGTAAGATGGGAATGAGCGTTGCTCCAGCGATAGGATGGCGGAAAATAACGCCGAGGACAGTAGAAACAAATTGCCAATATTGACGCATAAAAATCAAAAAACGGAGGTACATTTAATTATACGATCGCCGCGAGCAATAAATAACGAATAATGCTCTCATTTACAATTAAGCGATCGCTGTCACTCCGTCAAAATAATCTTGCAATTGGCGGGTATTATCAGCACTGAGTTCTTTCAAGGGTAAATCCTCTCGGTAAAAAGCACGAACCTCTAAAACTTCGAGAGTATCTTCCGCTTGTAAATCTCCAGTTGCACGAACTTCTAATAAGGGGCTAATAAAATGAATGCCAGTATCGCGATCGGGGGCAGAATAAACACCCACCAAACGACCAAATTGAGCTAAATTCAATCCCGTTTCTTCTTTTAATTCTCGCTTTGCTGTTGTTTGTACATCCTCCCCCCAATCAATAATTCCTCCCGGTAAAGCCCAAGTTCCCGTCTTACGAAGACGCACGAGAACAAGGCGATCGTCGGGTAAAATAGGAATGAGAGTAACTCCGGGGATGGGATGACGAAAAATAATACCCAAAATAAAACCGAGAACGTCAGAAAAAATAGAGCGCATCTGTTGTTTGAAAAAATACTCAATTACAAGCAAAGTATTCTTGTTATTCTACCGTGGAACGGGCATCACTTCGACAGGGCTTCAGTGACCGCCTGCCCGTGCTTGAATACATAAAATCCTCAAACAAGCAACATCTAAAAACCCAACACTATCGCAATATCTCAATAACCGTTCATTGTTCCCACAATTTTCTGTGGGGTTAACGAGGGAGGAGGATTTTTAGGAGAAGGAGGACGATCCAGTAAAGGATAAATGATGGTAATATAGGCAATACCCGCAACTAAAATACTCAATAAAATCAAGATTGTCCGTCGAGATTCCCTCGCTCTGCGATCGGCAAGTAAGGCATCGAGTTTAATTTCTAAGCGGCTTAAGTTATCGTGAAAGTAGCGAAATTTCCTCCCGATCCGTTCGTCGGTTTCATGAAGACTTTGCACCATTTTCCGACGATTGCTTAAATGTACCCGATCTAACTTCTCTTGAAAGCGATCGAAATAGCGATCGATCTGTTGTTCTAAGCGATTAAAGTTTTGCACGATTTGATGGGAGGAAATAGGAGGAGCTTGTTGGGAATCAAACGGCGGATCGGGAGGGTTAAAATTTTCGCGATCGCGCGTTTCCGGCTCGATAATTTCCGCATCGAGAATATCCTCAGAAATCTCGCGATCGGTTGGAGAAGCGCGATCGTTTTCGATGTGAATCTCTCGATCTTCGTAAACCGAGGAATGGTATCCGTTTGTAGCAGAATGTTCTTGAATCATCTGAAGCTATCCTCCCTCTAAAAATTACCAAAAATTACAATGACTTCCGGAATCTCTCCTTTTTGTAAGGCATCGATACTTTTGCCTTCTTGGACAATATAGCGATATTGGCGAGTATCGTTTTTTAAAAAGTTACATTTTGGCTGTCCGAGAGTGGCTTGTAAGTCAATTAAGTCAGTAAACTGCAATCCATTGGCGATCGCCTGTCGTAACGTTTGCGCTTTCGCGATCGATACTTCAGATACCGTAGATTCAATTGAACCTTGGGGGCAAATTGCCAAGCGATCGTCATTAAGTTTTGGGGAAGCAAGATTTAAAGGAGAATTTTGAGAAGTCGGGGAATTTTGTGTAGAATTGGGCGTTATGGTACTCTCGCGATCCAGATCGCGAAAAAAATCGATATAAGGCGAGAGATCGAATGCTCTATTTGAATCGCTGAGTGCGGCTCCGACAATACCAGCAACAACGATTAAAACGGAAACTCCGATCGCGCCTTTTAAGAAGTCATCCATCTTTCAAGGCTCTCTTGGCGGCAGAATCTTTCATTACGGCCTCCATTATAGTACAAATGGTTTATTTCCGTGTAGAGTAAAAAGATTAATTTCGAGTTAATTTTGCCGTTTTGCCGACATCCTATCCTAAAATCGCAAACGGGTACTTTCAAGGAGGAGGCAAAATTTGCTAAAGTCCCTGAAAGTAGACATTACAGCGCACCCAAGAGCAGCACTGCGACAGGACGGAATATGAACGCTAAATTGCCAGATGGATATCGAGAACGATTGTGTGGCTTGCTCCAAGAAGAGTGGCACGGTGGAGAGAGCTATACTAAATTTGCCGCTCGTCTGGATTTGGGATCGGGAAAAACTGTGAAAGCGTGGTTAAAGTTGGATTTTCGTGCCGAACCGGATTCGCAAAAGTTACGAAAATTAGCGACTCATTTGGGTTGGGAGTATTGGGAGCTAACACGCTATCTCGATACAGGAGATCGCCCGATCTTATCCGAACTGCAAAAAAAAGAACGCTTTACTAACAGTAATGAGAAGAATCCCCTGCCTATGGCGGTATCTTCTCTCCAAAAAATGTCAGATTTAGCCATACAAACGATCGAACTGTTAGAAAAATTGCCCTCCTTACACCCCAATTCAGACTTGACTCAACCCAAACTCCCTACAACCCAACCCCCAGAATTGCGGAATTTACCCCAAGCGATCGCGCATTGTATCGAGCGATCGCGACAAACTCCCGCTCAAATCGAGGATCGCATTCGCGATGTCCGCTATTACGGTTCCTCGGAAGTTAAACTCACTCTAGAGGAATTTGAAGCCATCCGACAGGGGGAAGTTCTCCCGACGAATGAGGTGACAATGGAAGCGATCGCGGATGTAGTCGATCGCGATCGCGAAGTATTCACCATTCAAGATTGGTTGAGTGCTTGGATTGTATCCATTTATGCCATGTCTGCAAAGGTGAATCCAGAAAATACAGAATCTCCCCCAGAAGTTGATGTTGCTTCCTGAATTTGGGTTGCAGGCGATCGCACTTTCATCGGGAAAGCGATCGCAACAAACCTCGCCAAATATTGCAATGTACGATTTTAGGCATCTATGTCCCTCAATATTCTCCCTAAATCGCAATTTTCTGGGTTAACAATATTTCCGTTCAACTTTAGTATCAATCGCATCTCCATCGAGAATAATGCGCAATCTCTCCATTTCTGCACGAGTTCCACTGGCAATTTCTCCCGGTATTTTTCGTTTGAGTTGCATTGCTTCTGATAGGGATAAATTTAAGACATTGCGGAGTCGAGAAACAGTGATTAAGATTAACCCCGGATCGGTTTCAGCGATCGCTAAATACCATTCTCCTTCTGCTGCTAAAATCGCCTCTCGAATGTCTTCTGGAGGATATCCGCGATCGTCAAGAGAAATCGTACATCCACAGTAAGGGCAACAATATTCAAGAGACCATACTAATCCCGAGCGATCGGCGTGTTGTTTAACAAACATGGGGATATTGCGATCGCAATCCTGACATTTATCTTTAATATATGCCATTTAGACCTCTCCGATAATTAGGGTGAAACCCTGATGATACCGTGCCTAAACTTGAGTTTCTGGAGAGGTCTATTCTATGTCCCCAAGATCGCTTCAACTAGAAAATCACAATCGCCGATCGCATTGAGATTCCTCAGCAATAACCGAACTGCATTTCGATCGGCACTGCCAAAATCAATATGAATTGCAAGAGTATTTCTAGCAATGTGACGAACTTCGCCAACATAATGAATGACTCCCAGATGATAATCTTCTTGTGCGTTCCACTGGGAAAATGTTTGCGCGATCGCTGCTTCAATTTCTTCTATTCCAGAGCGATCGCCATCATCTCGAACTTGCAATTGCAACACAATATCCGGCCAAATTATAACCTCCCATTCTATTTGAAAATTGAATTGTTCCGAGATTTCGATGAAAGGTAAAATGAGTTTAGCGCGATCGCGAAATTCCTCAACGGGAAATTCACTCCAATAGGCTTCTAATTGTAGGCGATCGTCGATCGCTTCTGCGGGTGCGATCGCTTCGTGAGGAAGACTCGGACAATACCAAATGACCGTTGCGGGATAACCCATTGCATGACCCACCAAATCCCCCGAAACCGCAGCAACCTTACAGGAATTTAGCTGCTTGTAGCAAATTTTAAAACTGGCATCGGAGGGTAAAAAGACGTATTCTCCATTGCGCAGATCCACTCCCGAAAGCGATCGCGCATGTTCGACGAGTTTTGCTTCCAATACCTGCAAAAAACTTCCACTACAATTCAACCCAGCAGCAAACTGAGTCAACCACTTTGTTTTGGGTAGGGAGTTTGGCAGTTCCGACATTTTCAGCGATTCAAACCAGTGCGGGAACGTCCAAAAGTTCTCCCGTTAAACTAAATGCTCTCACTTCTGAGATTTTTACTTTAACGATCGCGCCTTTCAACTCCTCCATATTGCCGGCAAAGAAGGTTAAACGATTGCCTCGCGTCCGTCCCATCACTTGCGCGGGATTCTTGGGATTGCGATCTTCCACCAAAACTTCCTCAATCCGTCCCCCATAACGTTGGGTTCTTTCTGCGGCTTTCACCTCCACCAACCGATTCAACCGTTGCAGGCGATCGCGTTTGGCTTCTTCTGAAACTTGATTTTCCCACAATGCCGCAGGAGTGCCGGGACGGGGAGAATAAGCGGCTGTATTTAACTGGTCGAAGCCGATATCTGCAACCAATTGTAAGGTATTCTCGAACTGTTCCTCTGTCTCCCTCGGAAAGCCGACGATCGCATCGGCACTGATGGAGGCATCCGGCATATATTCGCGAATCTTGGCGATGATGCGGCGATATTTTTCGTGGGTGTATCCCCGTGCCATTGCTTTGAGGATCTCGTTATCTCCCGACTGGAAGGGGATGTGAAAATGCTCGCACACTTTTGGCAACTCGGAACAGGCACGAATCAAGCGTTCGGTAAAATAGCGGGGGTGAGAGGTGGCGAAACGAATGCGATCGATTCCCGGTACGTCGTGGACGAAATAGAGCAGATCCGTGAGGGTGTGTTTGTTGCGTCCTTCGGGGGTGCTTCCGGGTAAATCGCGTCCGTAAGCGTCGATATTCTGTCCCAGAAGGGTCACTTCTTTGTATCCCTGTCGTCCCAACTCTTCCATCTCTGCGCGAATCGCCTCGGGGGTGCGAGACTGTTCGACTCCCCGCACTCCCGGTACGACGCAATAGGTGCAACGTTCATTGCAACCATAGATAACGTTGACCCATGCCGTAACCTTGCTATCTCTGCGAGGTTTGGTGATATCTTCGACAATCTGGATCGGTTCCGTGGCAACGACTTGATTGCCTTCTAATACTTGCTCTAATAAGTCTCCCAAGCGGTTCGCGTGTTGGGGACCCATCACCAAATCCAACTCCGGCACCCGTCGCAAGAGTTGTTCTCCTTCCTGTTGCGCCACGCATCCGGCGACAATCAGGGTTAAGTCCGGTTGTTGGTGCTTGCGCTTTGCTTGTTTGCCCAAATAGGAATACACTTTCTGTTCGGCATTGTCCCGAATCGTGCAGGTATTGTAGAGGATTACGTCTGCGCCGTTGGGATCTTCGCACCATTGCAGTCCCATATCCTCCAAAACCCCGGCCATGCGCTCGGAGTCGGCTTTGTTCATCTGACAGCCAAAGGTGGTAATGTGATATTTGCGGGATGCAGTCATGGTTCTTGAAGTTTTTTTGCGAAAACTTCATTATTGTAGCGTTTTTGTATGAGTTTAGGGGAAAGCAATTCCCTCAATTTCCCGTTTTGCTCGTTCGTCAAGTTTGTATGGAAAACGCTTCAGGATCGATACCCCAATTCACCCAAGCGATCGCTTCTCTCGCAGAATAAATGCTGGGAGGAACACGCAGTACATGAATATCTTCAGTGCTGGGACAGGTCATTTTTAACAAATGAATTGATTCTTCGGATTCAAAATCAATCCCTAATAAGCTGTAGTCTTGCCAAGAATCCAGTTCTCTTGCTTGCAACTCGCGGCACATTTTCGCATAACCAATATTTTGAATGAGAACGCGGCGCACTTCTGCATTTTTTTCCGATAATAGCCATTGCGATCGCCATTGAGAAGGGGGAAGTTTGCCATATTTTTCGGGAATTCTCGTCCCGTGATGAACGTATACGCTAAACCCATCCGCATACTCGATTGCTGGTTTTCCTTCGGCATGAATGATATGGTTTGAATCGAGGGAAATGGAACGAGGGCGATCGCAAACCAAACAAACTTCTTCGGTCGGAAATATCTGCTCGAAATAGGGCGCTATAGCCAGAAAGATATCTGCGGTTTCGCGATCGCATATACAATCTAATACATTGATACAATAGTCTATAACAGCATAATTTCCTCTCGACCAACAAAGGTTTCTATCGAAAATTTTACGATCTTTAAGATATTCATCAATTTGTTCAAGTTCGGCAATCGAAAAATCCATTACTGTCTGTCTATTTATCATTAAATGAGGATGAAATACTTTTATTAATTTGTTCCCAATACTTTTTTTCATCTGGATCAAAATTTTAGAAAATAAAGCATGGCAGGGTATATCGATCTCTAATGGTTTTTTTCTTGATAAACTTAGTTTTTTAGAAAACTCAAATAGCTGTAAAGGACTATTACAAAAAATAATATTAGGAGTCTTTAAATCTAAGAAACCATAGATTTTTTCAATATCTTTTTCGATTTCAAAATGAGAAAGAGGTTGAATTAATTTATCTATATTGTACCATTTCTCTAAGTAAACATCTAAAAGATTTTCTTGTTCTGAAGTTAGCCGATTGATTACAATATCTAACCCTCGAGCTAAAACTTCTTGACGAGCAAAGTCTTGTTCTTTTAGGAAAAACTTGATTGACCATTGATGAGGATGAAGTTTTCCATATTGTTCGGGTAAGGTTATACCATGATAAGAATACAGAGAGTAACCATCCGGAAAAAGTATCACAGGTTTTCCTTCTGCATGGAGTAATCCATTATTGTCAAGATTTACCTCTGTCGGGCGATCGCAAATAATACAAAAACTCTCAAAAGCAAAAATATAGTCACAAGATGTTAAGATTGATTGGATAATTGGCCATCGCTCTATATTTCTATAAGATTGAGATGTTGAATTAAAAAAGTTTACAATGCTAGCGTCATAATGCAAAGTAAAATTAGATCCAATTGCTTTAGATAAAGGAGCGCAGTGTATTTTTTTTACATTAAGTTTCTCTCTAAGGCTACTAGAGAGTTGTTGCCGAGGATGAAGGCACTTCAAAATAGAACGAAAAATATGTTTATTTGATTTGTAATAAATTTCTGTATCTGGCAAAAATTCACCCAATTCTTCAAGAAGATTCCATTGCAATTGCTGCGATTCGAGTTCTTTGCTCTCTAATTTTTCGAGAATTGTTTGACAAGCACTAAAAGGACTCTCACAGAATAAAAATTCGGGTATTTCTTTCCCCATTGTCAGATAGCTTTGTTCAAGAACTTGTTTGGCTCGATCGCGATCGATCGCTTCTGTTGAAATAGTCTTCTTGTTCCATTCTTGACAATACAGAGGAATTGCTGCTTGTTGTTCTGGCGAGAGTTCGTTTGTCATCTCAATAAGTAGGTTTTGCTGTTGACACAAATGTATTTTATATTGTCTTCAGCGATCGCAACATTCTCGGTTTTGTTGTCTGCGATCGCGCTTTCAACTTTTACCAAATTCTGGACAGATGCAGCACAAACTCGGGTAATACATCTTCTCCAGATAATACGGAAGGATTTTCCACTATCTCCACATCTCGATCTGGTCGATAAATTTCAATCTTTTTGGTTTTCGGGTTCATTAACCATCCCAACTTTGTTCCATTCTCCAAATATTCTTCCATCTTCTCTCGAGCATCCTTTCTCGTGTCGTTAGGAGACATCAGTTCTATAACAAAGTCCGGACAAAACGGCAATATTTTTTTGCGTTTTTCGGCAAGGATTGCATCCCAGCGATCGCTAGGAATCCAAGCAGCATCTGGCGATCGATCTGCACCATTGGGTAATTTAAAGCCTGTGGAGGAATCAAAAACTTGACCTAATTGTTTTTCCTCATTCCACAACCACAAGATCGCAGTAATCCCCGCATTCCGATTTCCTGTTTCTCCTCCAGTGGGTGGCATAATGACTAAATCTCCATTGGCGTTGCGTTCAAAGCGAAGATTCTCGTTTCTAATACACAACTGATAATATTGTTCGTCAGTCAAATTGACGGTTCCGAGGTCGAGAGTCAAAGCGGTCATCTTAACGCCTCACAGGATTGAACGGCATCGAGTCTATTTGTATTCTAGCCGCGATCGCCCTTCCTCCCCAAATTTCTGACTCCCCCTTGACAAACCAATTTTCACTACGCTAGATTTTATATAACAAGCGTTCGATATTAATCCAATGCCTAAAATCGTTGATGCCGAACAATATCGCCGCGTCCTTCTCAACCATTGCTTTTACCTTTTTGCCGAACGGGGCTATGCTAATGTCACCACTCGTCAAATTGCCGAAGCCTTGGGGGTGTCCACGGGAACGCTTTACCACTACTTCGCCAACAAGAAAGACTTGTTCGCGCAATTGGTGGAAGAGATTGCGCGTAAGGATGTCTGGGGATTGCAGCAGCAGATCGATCGCGATAAAACTCTGTCAGAACGGCTCGCCGCTTTCGGGCAAATACTCGTGCAAAATGCCGAGTATTTAATTGCAGCAGAGGCGATTTGGTTGGATTTCTACCAGCATTGCGATGTTGGGGAAGCTCAAAACGCTCTCATTCTCCAACGGGTTGCAGAACAATACCAACAGGCGATCGCCAATCTACTCGGTATCGACGATCTCAAAGTTGCTCGTTTTATCCGCACGGCGATCGAGGGGATTCTCTGCGAACAGTTGCCGACGCGCAATTTGGAACTATTTGCCGAACAGGTGGATTTTTTGATGGCGATGTTAACCGCTTATTTCGAGAAGCAGGCGATCGCCAGTCTCGAAACAGGTGCGATCGCTTAAATTTTTTTGCTTGGATATATAACGAGCGTTAGATATAAAAAAAGGAGGCTCAATCCATGAGTTGGACGAACTATCCCGAACCTCAATCCATCGCGCAAACTTCTATTCTTCAGGAACTCATGCAAAACGTAAATAACGACTGGCAAACGCTGCGGGTTGGAAAAGCCTTTCTGGCCATGTTATGGGGAGATGAGAGCCTCGCAACCGTGGGAGAAATGGAAGATGCGCTCTTGAAAACTCCGTCCTTTGACTTGGCCGCCAAATTTCTTTTGCAAGATCCCGACTGTGCGGCTTTAATTCAGGCGCGATATTTACCTCCGGCTCACGATCTGCAAGCACTTTCAGCTTATCCGGAAGACTCCCTTGGTTATATCTATGCAAAGAGCGTGACAGTGCAAGGGTTTAATCCTAACTTGCATTATGGCATGGCGATCGACTCCGATGCCAGCTACGTGGCGGCTCGTTTAAACCAAACTCACGATATTTGGCACGCGATTACGGGCTTTGATGCCTCTTCTATGGGGGAAATTGCTTTGCAAGCCTTTCATTTGGGACAGTTTCCCTATCCCCTTGCAACCATGCTCGTTGCCAATAGTTTAGTGGGTCTGACACTCTTTGAACCGGAGCATCTATCTCCTTGGCTCGAGGCGATCGCCCGGGGTTGGGAAATGGGTCGCCAAGCAAAATCTCTGTTTGCACAAAAATGGGAAGAAAATTGGGAGCGATCGCTTTCACAATGGCAGGAGGAATTGAATGTCAAGCCTAATATCACATCCGGTTAATCAAACCCAATAAGAGGGCGTATGCAATACGCCCCTACCCCAGCAACCTCCGTAGGGGCGCAAGCATTGCGCCCTTTCTCCCAAATTACGATTAATCATCTGGATTTGATCTTACGATCGATTCTATGCTACTAAACGAGTTCTAACTGAGATTGCAACAGCATATTAAAATGGGAAGCATTGATAGCCGCACTGCAATAAGAACCTTGGAGGAACTTGCAATTGTTTTTTGCTAAATAATCAGCCTCCGGTTTAGTGGCGACTCCTTCAGCAACCACCCGCAAATCAAGATGTTGGGACATTTCCAAGATTGCCTGAACGATCGCCGCATTGCTGGGATTGCGATCGATATCTCGAATGAAACCGCGATCGATCTTGAGCGTATCAACCTTGAACTTCTGGAGATATTTCAGCGAAGAATAACCCGTGCCGAAATTATCGATCGCAATCTTGACCCCGATATGACGAAAAGCCGCTAAGTTGCGTTGAGCAGCCGCAAAATCTTGAATCACAAAAGTTTCGGCGAGTTCCAATTCCAAATCTTCCGTTCTCAAGCCACTGTTTGACAGTATTTTACCAATTCGGTGTCGCATCTCCGCCCGCTCGAATTGGTGGCTGGAAATATTGACCGCAACCCGAAGCGGATGGGAGAATTCCTTTTGCCACTTGATAACGCGATCGCAAGCACGCTCCAATATATACTCGCCAATGCGATCGAGTAATCCCACTTCCTCCGCGAGGGGGAAAAACTGGGCAGGCAGGATCAGACCGCGTTCGGGATGAAGCCAACGCACCAAAGCCTCACAGGCTTCAATCTCTTGCGTCTCCGCATTGATTTGCGGTTGATAGTAAATCTGCAATTGTTCTTGGGCGAGAGCCTCGCGTAAGTCCGCTTCTAAATTTAATTTGGGCGCGTTGGTTCGATGCTTGATAGGGCTGTAAAACTCGTAGGTATTGCCCTGATGTTCTGCGACCTGCATTAAAGCCGTTTCCGCATTGCTCATCAATTGGGTGATATTGTTCCCATCCCTGGGGAAAAGCGCAATCCCGGCACCGATCGAGAGGAAAATTTTCTTTTCGTCAAGGGTAAACGGTTTCCGCAGGCGATCGCTCAAATCAATAATCGGCTTGACCACATCCCTTTTATGAGAAACCGGTTGAAAGAGAATCACATATTCGCGACTGTCGATTTGAGCAACAAATTCATCGGGAAAACTCTCCTGCAAACAGCGTGCAAAATCTTTCAAAAGTCGATCGCTCTGTTGATAGCCAAGCTCTTGGCGAATTAATTTAAAGCGATCGATGCGTAAACTGACAACCCCTAACAAGAATCCTCGCGTTTTTTGCCGATAGATCTCGAGGAGATTGAGAAACTGTTTGCGGAGGGTCAGGCGATTGGGCAGGTTCGTAATGGGATCGATATAGAGGCGATTGTGCAGTTGTCGGGTAACTTCTTGAATTTTCTCATTACACTGCTGGGTCAGGACTTCTCGTTTGGATAAGCGCGTCAGGATCGCTTGTAAGAGTTCTTGCGGTGTAAAGGGTTTAGTGAGATAGTCATCCGCCCCGAGTTCCATGCCGTGGCGCAGATCGACGCGATCGGCTTTAGCGGTCAAAAAGATAAAAGGGACGGTTTTGGTTGCCTGTTGCACTCGCAAGGCGCGCAGAACTTCATACCCATTCATATAGGGCATCATGACATCGCAAATGATGAGATCTGGATGGGTTTTTAGGGCAACCTCGACCCCCATCCGGCCATTGGTCGCCGTCACAATTTCGTAATCCTCCAACTCGAGAATATCGCAAATATTATCGAGAACTTGGGGATCGTCTTCGATCGCGAGAATTTTAGTCATGGGAATTGTTTTCTCCAACTAAGGTTAATGGAAACTCTACAGTGACGGTGGTGCCGGCGTTTTCAATGCTTTCCACCGCAATCTTGCCGCAATGCAAATCCACGCATTTCTTGACAATGGCCAAACCCAATCCCGCCCCTTTAATCGTCCCCACATTGTCGGCGCGGTGGAAAGATGCAAACAGGCATTTGAGATCCCCCGAAGGAATGCCAATGCCGCGATCGCGGACTTGAAAAACCACCTTATCGGATCGGTAGCTTAAGTCCCAATCCACGGGGCGATGTTCGGGAGAATACTTTAAAGCGTTAGAGAGGAGATTGCTAAAGATTTGCTGCAAGAGGTTGGAATCGGCTTGGATCTCGGGGGAGATGGGCATAACGGAATTAACCCGCCAATCGATTTTTCGTTGGGGATAGCGGCGGCAAAAATCAGCTTGGAGCGTCGTGCAAAAATCGATTAAATTGACCGAAGCTGGCTCGAATAACAGCAGATCCGTCGTGGCGCGATCGACCGTCAAGATATCTTCCATCAGTTCGGTCATTTGCACCACGGCATTTTGAATTCGGTGTAAATGCTTGCCTTTTTTCTCCTCGGCTAGGCGATCGCCGTAGTCCTGCAAAATGCCAGTCGAAGCGGAAATCAGCGAGAGGGGGGTGCGAAACTCGTGGGAAACCGTTGTGATAAAACGGGTTTTCAACTCATTGAGTTCTTTTTCTCGTTCGAGCAATTGCGCGACATTGGCTTCGGCTTTTTTTTGCTCGGTGATATCCGTGCGAATGGCCAGATATTGGAACAGTTCCCCAGTTTTGCTAAAAAACGGGACGATCGTGGTATTGACCCAATACTCGCGACCGCTTTTGGCTCGATTTTTAATTTCTCCGCGCCAGACCCGCCCCGCTTGAATTGTTTTCCACATTCCGGCGAAAAAAACGGGGGGATGATAGCCTGAATTAATAATTTTGTGAGTTTGACCGAGGATTTCTTCCCGGCGGTATTCGGAAATCTCGCAAAAGCGATCGTTCACTTCGATAATGACCCCTTGGGGATCGGTAATTGCAACAATGGCAGCCAGATCGAGGGCATACTTGATATCCAAGAGGGTTTTGAAAGAAGAACCGGGGATTTCGCCATCGCGCCACTCTATCGGAACGTCGAGATAAGGGGCGCAGATGGTAACGAGTCTCTGGTTTTCATTTTTCAAGCGCTCGATTTCGTCGGTGAAGGCTTGTACCGTTTGGCGTAGCTCCGAAAATGGCAGGGTCTTTAAAATACGGGCTTGAGTGATAATGCCGCACAATTTCCCCCGTTCGTCGATCGCAAGGAGTTCCTCGAGGTGGTGTTGCCCCATGAGTTCCATTGCAGCGAAGGGATCCCTCAATTCTGCCTCTGCAAAAACAATGGGATGAGGAGTCATGACCTCTCGCACGGGGATATCTGCGATCGTGCCGTTCTCAAGCCAACCTGCGAGTAAATCTTCGGTGGCGAGGGTCCCGATGGGGCGCTCTGCTTCCACGATCGCAACCCGGCGGCTCGAAATTCCTTTGCCATTGGTTGCTGCCATCTTGCCAAGCCGCTCCAGCACTTGGGGCAGGGGCAGATCGGCCGAGAAAGTCACCACGTCTCGCTCTAAAAGATCGTCGAGTCGGGGCAAGGGAAGATTTGCGTTGGCAACACCAGAAACATTCATCATCGATTTACTCGGTTTTGATGGTTAAGAGCGGGTATCAGACGGAAACGGGTTCGGCCGGAACGGCCATCGGTAAGGCAACGGTAAAGATTGCACCTTGGGGAGAATTGTCGCTAACCGATAGCTCGCCACCATGAGCCTCCGTGACCATTTTGCAAAAGGCCAAACCCAAGCCAATCTGGGAGATACCTTCGATGGAGGTGCCGATCTGATATTTTTGGAAAATTTGCTCCCGCACTTCTGGCATAACCCCCATGCCGCAATCGATGACGCGAATGCAGGCATATCGCGATCGCCCCGCATCTCTTTCCAACCGCAGCGTGACGGTCGTGTCGTGGCAGGAGAATTTAATCGCATTGGAGAGCAGATTATCCAGCACGCGCCGCAAGAGATTGGCATCGGCCGAGAAGTGCAAATCCCGGTCGGGGACTTCCAATTGCAGGTCAACGGCTTTGCGTCGCGCCAAGGTTTCCCAACCCTCCAAAATCTCTCGGGCCATCGCGCTAATTTCGAGGTTCTCCGGGCTCAATTGCAACTGTCCGGCTTCGCATTGGGACATCACCAATAGGTCGTCGGTCATATTCGAGAGTCGTTTTTGGGCAGTGTTAATATTACTAACCTGTCGCAATTGTTTGGGGTGCAATTCCGTCGTTTTGAGCAGTTCGCACCCCACCAAAATGGAATGGAGGGGATTGCGAAAATCGTGGACGAGCATGCTGGCCATATCTTCCCGCAATTGGGAGATCGCCATTTGAGCGGAGAGGGCGGTTTTTAACTCATCCTGCTGCTGTTTGATGCGCAGGAGCGATCGCACCCGCGCTTTCAGTTCGATGCCATTCACGGGTTTACTGACGAAATCATCGGCCCCCGCCTCCAAACAAGCCGCCATATCTTCGGTGGCATCTAATGCCGTCACCATAACAATGGGGATGTGGCGCGTCTGTTCTTGGGCTTTCAATCGACGGCACACTTCAATGCCATCGAGATCCGGCATCATGACATCCAAGAGGATCAAATCCGGCAAATTGTTGCGATCGAGCCAGTCAAGGGTTGCGAGACCGCTTTCGAGAGGGATTAGGGTATAGTTCTCCGTAAATAACAGAGCTTCGATGACATAGAAATTGGCAGGGTCGTCATCAACAACGAGTAATGAGTGAGACATCCGAGCAAGAGATGATAATTTTGACTTGAGAATTTTGAATCGATCGCGATCGCGCCATTAGGGAGTCGCCTTTTCGCGATCGTTAGGCGAGGTTAAAACGTCGTTAATCGAATGGAGTAAACGTTCTAAATTCACGGGTTTGGTGATGTAATCATCCAGACCCGCTTCCTTGCATTTTTCGCGATCGCCGGGCATGGCGAGGGCGGTTAACGCAATAATCGGGACTTCGGCAGTTTCTTCATCGGAACGAATCCAACGAGTTGCCTCTAAACCATCCATGCGCGGCATATGAATGTCCATTAGAATCAACTGAGGTTTTTTCTCTTTGGCAAGGCTGACCGCTTCCAACCCATTTTTGGCAAAAACCAATTTGTAGCCCTTAAAGGTCAAATAATCCGCCAGCATCATCACGTTATTTTCGTTATCTTCGGCGATTAAAATTAAATAATCTCCCGGTGGAGGCGATGCAGCCGCAACGGCCGGGGGAGTAGCTAAGATCGACTCGGGAATCGTTCCCAAAGTCTCCGGCAAGCGTTGGTCGGAAACGGGGGCGAGTTTTTCGGGATTGCGCCAAGGCAGGGCGACGGTAAAACAACTGCCCTTATCCACCTCGCTTTCAACAGCAATGGAGCCGCCGTGGAGTTCCACCAAACGCCTCACCAAGGCCAAGCCCAACCCCGTGCCTTCATAGCGTCGGGAAAGGGAGCTTTCGATTTGCACGAAGGACTCAAAGAGTTTGCTCATGTCCTCCCGGGCGATGCCAATGCCCGTATCTCGCACGGCAATGTGCAGGACTTGTTCGCGGCGATCGCCCCTCGCCGTCACGGTAATTTTGCCTCCTTCCGGGGTAAATTTAATGGCATTGTTGAGCAAATTGATCAGCACTTGCCGCATGCGTCGCTGATCTACCTCGAAAATATCGGGCATGGCATCGACTTCGAGAGTGAGATCGAGATGCTTTTCTTCGGCAAGGCGGCGCACCAAATCTAAGGAGGTTTGGCAGAGAATGGAAACGGGAATGGGCACTAATTGCAAATCTTCTTTTCCCGATTCAATTTTCGCCAGATCCAAGATGTCATTAATCAGAGCCAGTAAATGCTGTCCGCTTTTCAGGATGCGTTCGAGGGAAACTTCTTGGCGCTCGGTTAGAGGACCGTAAACCTTCTGCATCAGAGCTTGGGATAGCCCCAAAACGGCATTGAGGGGGGTGCGCAATTCGTGGCTCATATTAGAAAGAAACTCATCCTTGAGTCGAGTGGCTCGGGCGAGTTCGGCGTTAGTCGAGGCAAGAGTGCGATTGCGATCTTGCAACCCTTCCATCGTTCCTTGCAGGCGATCGGCCATCTTGTTGAAAGAGCGGGTCAGCCGTCCGACTTCATCGTGACGATTGCTGCCTTTGAGTTCGGCACGGTGTTCTAAGTTCCCCTCAGCCAGCTTTTGCGCGACGGCGGCCAATTGCCCGAGGGGTCGCCGCACTTGACGATTAAACAACACGATGGTGACTGCCGCCAGCAGGCCGCTCACGCCGATCGCCATCAGCAAACTCGAACTTGCATTCCAATAGAGTTGTCGGCGAACATCTTGTAAGGAATACCCTAAGACGACGTTACCTAAAAATGTCTCTCCGGATACGACGGGCTTTTCGACCTCAATGACGTGGGAGTTTGCCCCGATCGCCTCGAGCAGTTGCAGCATCTCTTCACTATTCAAGCTCTCTTCATCTGGGTTTAACTCTTGCTCCTCAAGGGCGCGGATGACAACGGGATGCTTGCGATCGAGATAGCGGGTTAAAGGCTTGCCTTGGCGATCGACAACGGTACTATAAACGAAATCGCGATCGCGGCTCGACTGGCGCATGAGGATTTCCATAGCCAGAAAATCCATATCCAGCAGCGCTTCCGGGACGACCGCGCTTAAAAACTGAGTTTGTCGCTCTGCTTTTTGTTCCAGGGCGTTCAAGCCGCGATCGAAACGATTGCGAGCTTGCATGACTCCTAGAGCGACTTGAGTGCTAACCAAAATACCGCACGCAATGCTCAGATAGCGAAAAGCGATACTTTGACGCAAGGATTTAGCTTGATAAAACAGGAAAAACATAACAAAAGAGACCCCACAAACATCGAAATAGGGAGCGCTTAAAGGTTTTAATCTTATCTTTAGATTTTAAAGGAGAAAGCCAGAAATGTCACTCCGTATCCCAGCTTTTAAGTTTCAGTGTTTCCACTAAAATATCTAGCTCGTCATAAGAGACACTGGGGACAAAACTCGATACTTTTGCGGGTTTTAAACTCGGATGACTCTCGGGCAGACTCAGTAGTGCCTTTCGGACGCGATCGACTAGTTCGGGATCGGTTTGGGATAAGGCTGCGATCGGCCATTCTGGATAGAGTGCGGTCGTGTGGGTATAGAGGAAGTCGTCATCAACTGGATCGAGAACCCGCAATGCGTTCACATTGGGAATGAGTTCTTTCCCGACCATTTTTTCCAATTGTCCCGTGCGGATGAACCCTGCATCGATCGCGCCATTAATCACGGCTAAAACAATGCTGTCTTGAGATTTGTTCTCCACAAAACTGGCAAAGTCTTTTTCCGGGTCGATGTCATTTTGGAGGAGGTGATAAATTTGAAAGATGCAGCCCGCCGCCGCCGTTTGGAAATTCACGCAGGCGACGCTCTTCCCTCGCAAATCCTCGAGGGTTTTGATGTCGCTATCATCTCGGACGACAATCAACCCGCTAAATTCCGGCCCCGTCTCGGGACGGCTATGAGTGACGAGAAAGTCAGTATCGTAGAGGCGGCGAATCTGTACCGCAGCAAGCGGATTGTTGGCCGTGAAGTCCAAATTTCCGGCTTCTACTTCTGTAAATTGACTCTCTTGAGTTAGTGGAATCAATTCAAAGGGTCGCCCAATCTCGGCTTCGAGGTAATCGAGCAAGGGACGGTAGCGCTCGTTGACCGATACGGCGCTATCAATGCTCAAGATACCAAAGCGCACGGGTTCTCCTTGCACTGGAGAAGATTCGAGGGTTTCTGCTGCGATTGGCCGATCGGTCGTTGGGGAAGTACTACAAGCACCCAGCAAGCCCACACTAAGGGAACTACAGATGATAACCGCGATCGCGCCTCGCACGGGAATGAAACGAGATAAAAACATTGGCATAATCCGAGCGAATAATTTCTGAAACGATCTCTTTGGGAGATGATCATTTCTAAAAACAAGAGTAACTAATATTTTATACGATTAGGTGAAATCTTATTGTTTCCTTACAAATAAAAACACTTAGGTGAAAAATATAGTGGAATTGATGATATACGCAGAGATAGTATTCAGTATGATTTCAGTGCGATCGCGGATGGAGAGGTTATAGCATTACACTTTTTACTTATATCAAATCCGGTTAATTGTTCGAACTGAGAGTTGTTCTGTAAACTCCTTCTTCCTCCGCTCCCGATGCTCCCTCTGCCCCCCTAAATACACGGAGAATCGCTGAGAGATATACGTAAGCGATCGCTCGTTGGCTTGCGGTTTTCCTCAAATATCTGGATCGCATTCAGAAAAAACCGGAAAAGAGATGAATGAGGAAAACCAACCCCTAACCTTTCCCAAAAATGGGATTTGTTATGAGAGGATTCTCCTTTACACCAATTTTTCTAACCGCTTTCTAGCTTGCTTTGAGAAGTTTGGCGATCTCTGCTCCCGTGCTAAAACCATCTGCTTTGGTTAAAGAACCGATCGCATCGGTATCTTTGTTAATACAACCGGATTGTTTAGCATATTGACAGACTCGGGCGTGAAGGCGAGCGCGGGTACCGGGGTTGCCAGACGAAAAATATACCGTGTCATTCGGGGCGATCGCCACTTGGCAAACCGGGCAAACTTGGCAATTGTCTCGGTTAATGGGTGCAGTCATGGGTGTGTTCCTCAGATAGAAAATACGTTTTTCAGTTCTTGGATGCGAACTTCATAACTTTTTATTGCAACAACTTGACTTTTGGCGTGTAAAATAATACAGATTTGCAATTTAATTAAATTTCTCAGAGAGAATTCAGGAAATTGTTTTAATTTGTAAAGCGATCGCCGTTTTCCCTTATTCCTCTAGTCATGACTGCCAGTACCCTCAATTTATCTTCACTACCTCATACTGGGGAAGATGCGCCCACAAATGCCCGTACAACCTCATTGGCTGAAATTTTGGTCGTGATTCCCGTTTATAACGAAGAAGCCACGATCGCCGATGTCATTGGCAAATTGCAAAGCCTGGGGTTGAGTCGCATTCGCGTGGTGGATAATGGCAGTCGCGATCGCAGTGCAGAGATAGCCCGATCTGCGGGGGCTGAGGTGGTATCCGAAACGATACCGGGATACGGACGCGCCTGCTGGCGGGGGTTACAGGAGATCCCCGAGGGCATTGAATGGATTTTGTTTTGCGATGGGGATGGTAGCGATGCCGTAGAAGAATTGCCGCGATTTTTTACCCGGTGCGATCGCTACGATTTCATTCTCGGCAACCGGGGAGCAACTCGACAGGGGCGAGAAAATCTCACTCCCGTGCAGCATTTTGGCAATCGCTTGGCAACATTTCTCATTAAACTCGGTTGGGGCTACGGCTATCGAGATTTGGGACCTCTGCGCATGATTCGCAAGTTTGCCTTAGAAGCGATACAAATGCAAGATCGGGGCTTTGGTTGGACGGTAGAAATGCAGGTAAAAGCGATCGA
The DNA here is from genome assembly GCA_039194995.1 of Cyanobacteria bacterium P01_E01_bin.42. GTDB lineage: Bacteria > Cyanobacteriota > Cyanobacteriia > Cyanobacteriales > Spirulinaceae > CCY15215. Next base: position 21,366 of record JBCCVR010000043.1, read on the forward strand.
ACAGCGATTGCAGATATGCGAACTTCCCGTGAGTTATTATCCTCGGCAAGGGGGAAAATCCAAAATTTCCGGCACCATTTCCGGCAGTTTTAAAGCCGGGACGATTATTCTCAGTACCTTGGGAAAACTCTTTTTAGAACGCATTACACCGCCCCAATTCGTTCTACTTTGGGCAAGCGTACTGTTGCTGGCGATCGGGACGGTTTTGATTCTTCCGTATGGGGATTTTCGACAGGTGGAAGCCGTGCCGAAATTTTGGGCGGGAATTGGTGTAATGAGTGCGGGATTCGTGCTTTCTTGGGGATTGCGATCGCTAAAATTAACGTGGTTTTGGGGCGTTGCGATCGCCTTGCGCTTGCTCTTGCTTTTCATGTATCCGGGAGATGATATTTGGCGATATTTATGGGAAGGACATATCCAAAATATCGGCTTTAATCCTTACGATCTCGCTCCCGAAGCCGCCGAATTAATTCCCCATCGCACGGATTGGTGGGAACTAATCAACCTCAAGCATTTCTCGGCAATTTATCCCCCCATTACTCAATATGGTTTTCGCATTCTGGCGGCAATTTCTCCCAGCGTTATCCTGTTTAAATTAGGCTTTATCATTCCCGATCTGCTCATTTGTTGGCTGTTGAGTCGTAAATTCGGTTTCCTCAAAACTATCATTTATGCTTGGAATCCTTTGATTTTATATTCCTTTGCGGGTGGCGGTCATTATGACAGTTGGTTTGTTCTACCTTTAGTGGCGGCGTGGTTGTTGTTCGACTCGGAAACAGAAGAGAAAAACTATTTGGGAACGGCACTTTTATTAGGACTGAGTATTGCCGTAAAGTGGACTTCTCTACCGATTTTAAGTTTTGTGGTTTGGCAAGCATTACAGCGTAAAGGAATCTTGAAAGCGATCGCAGTTTTCGCCTGCGGTTTGTTGCCTTTAGCTGTCACCGGAATTCCCTTTTGTATTAGTGGCGATCGCTGTCCCCTTTTACCCTACAGTTCCGGCAATGCCGAATTTATTGTAAACGGACGCAGTGCGGAATTCTTACCCCATTTCCTGCAAAGATTGGGATTTCCCCTTGCCGATAATTCTAGCTTGTTGATTCCCCTCCTCGCGATCGGTTTAATCATGTTATGGCGGATTAAAAATTTCCGCGTCTTTGTCGAAACCTACTTTTTTACCTTATTTGTCTTTTCTCCCGTCATTCATGCGTGGTATTTTAGCTGGCTCGTTCCCTTTACGGCAGCCAGTCGAAATTTAGGAACAAAACTCGTCAGCCTTAGTGCTTTTGTCTACTTTATTTTGCCTTATCGCATGGCTTTAGGAATCGATGATTGGTGGATGAGTGAATGGCAGCGTTTATTGTTATGGTTGCCCTTTGTTGGGGGATGGATTTGGAGTGTTGCGATCGCTAATTCGGGCGATCGCAAATACAAAAATGATTAAGAAGTGGCGATCGAGTGAGGATACCCTGCCCTCGATCGACGACCTGCAAAATAGTAACGTTAACCATCTGAAATCGTATCTTTTAAAAATTTGACCACCTTACGAGTCCGAACGATATTCTCTTCAAGTTCCTCAATCTTGCGTTGCACGACTTGTTTGCCGTTTTCAGGATCGCACCCCTCTCCTTGCAGTGCTTGGAAAATATCCCGCAGGTCGGCCACAGACATACCCGCATCGCGGGCTTGACTGATAAAGTTTAACCGCTCGACTAGATCGTCCGGGTAGTTTCGGTATGAATTAGTCCCGCTTTGACTGGGTTTCGACGAAATCAAGTTATTTCGTTCGTAAAACCGGATGGTGTCTCGACTCAGACCTGTTTTTTCTGCAAGTTCGCCAATCTTCATTTTTTAAACCATTGACCATTGTCCATGGTCTTGTGTTAAGGTATTTTTTAACAACAGTCATATCTAGCATAAAACTCAATCCGATGGTTAGAAAAACAAGAGATTACAGAAAGCGCATTGCAATTGTCGGGGGTGGGGCATTGGGAATCGAGCTGGCTTGGGCGTTAGAGAAAAAAGTTGATGTCACGCTCATCGAGCAACGCAGCCATTTCATTTGCTGCTCCATTCAAAACAAAAGGGGATGATATTGAAGGGTTGCGGGCAATTCACGAACGCACGCATCAAGCCGTCTTTAATGCAAAAACCATTGCGATTGTTGGGGCGGGTGCGGTGGGTGTCGAGCTTGCAGGGGAAATTGCCTTTGCCATGCCAGACAAGAAAATCGCGCTCATCTCGAGTCAAATGACTCTTTTCCCCGATCTGCCGAGACAATTTGGTCGCGCATTGCTCGGTAAGCTCAAAGCGATTGGTATTGAGGTCATTTTAGGTGAAAAAGCTGAGAATCTGGCCCGTCTCGATATGCCTCATGCCGGGACTCTGACGCTTTCAAACGGGCGAAACATTGAGGCCGACGTAATTTTCCCTGCGATCGGCGCGCGTGCGAACTCCAAAATTCTTGCAAGTCTACCGGGTGTCCGGATTGAACCTTCCAACCGAGTCAAGGTCGATCGGTGGCTGCGCCCTTCAGAATTCCCTAATGTTTTTGCGGCTGGGGATGTTGCCGAAACGGGCGACCCCATGAGCCTTAGCGGAGCATTTCGTCAGTTGCCTTGGCTGAAAAAGGCATTATTACACGTGGCGATCGGAAAGCCTATTAAGACCTTAAAACCTTATACACCTTGGAAAATAGCACCGATCGCTGTCCCACTCGGACCGAAGAAAGGGAATTCATACATCTTTATGAATTTCGGAGACAGATTCACCTCCTGCCTGAAAGGGCGACTATTTCTCGCCCATCAAAACAAAAAGTTTGGCCGGATTGTATCAGAGAAAGTATGAAACAATCGTCAGATTTGCTGTCTTTATCTCTTGCAAAGATCTCAATATTTCCCTCAATCGTATCTATTCTTCTTTATTCTGGCTCATTCGTCAGAATCTTGGAATAAATTTTGACGATCCGAGAAGACTGCTGCATATTAACTTATTCTTAAGAGCAAAATGATACTCTCAAAAACCAAAAATTCCCAAAAACTCCCTCGTCCGCGCATCCAAAATCCAAGACTGCTTAAAGATGGCATCACTTGGCTCAGACTTTTTCAACGTCGAGTAGAAACGTTCGAAGCACCTTTCTATGGCGTAAACATTTGGCGAGTCAAGCAGAAAAACCTGCTCCGTTCTATCTGTAAGATGATCTATCTAGCAAGTCCCGGACTGACTGGAATGTTCGGGCAGATTCACTTTGTAGAATTCTCTAAAGATAGCAATGGTAATACATTTACTGTCGTCCTTATCTATAAATGGAACAGTCTCCCAGTAATCAGAACCGGAATCCCTCCGGTGTCAATTATCCCGACCCATTTTTCATTCATAAGAATGGTAGAAGCATATAATTGGAATCTTTTCAATGAGTTAGAAGAAGACCTGTCAGCGTACGTATTGAAGTTAAATGACCAATTTCACAACGACCTCTGCGAAGACAGATGACTCTAGGAAGACAGATGATTATGCCAGAAGATTGGGAGGGGTCGAGTAGGCAATCTTCCCACCCAACCTCCCAATCGATTGTTGGCGATTAACCATTCGAGTCTTCAGTTTGCGCGATCGCCAAGCACGGCATTGGCTGCGGCCTCACCCGAAGCACACGCTCCTTCCATATAGCCTCTCCAGAATCGCGATAGGTGAGTTCCCGCCCAGTGAATACGGCCGCAGGGCTGCCAGAGGCGATCGCCAATGGTCGTTAGCGTTCCGGGTGTCATGTAAGAGCAGGCACCGCCTTGAGACCAAGGTTCGTTCGCCCATTGCTGGACTCTCATATCTACCGGATTTCGCGCTTGTTCGCCTAGAGCATTTGTTACCTGGTCGAGAACGATCCGATCGCGTTCGGCCTCGGTCGCATCATCCAGCTTGATAGATGATTCTCCGCCGAAAAGAACGGTAATGACTCCATGTTTTGACTCGATATCGCCCAAGTCGAAGATTCCAGTCATGCTGTCATCAAAGCCAAAGACAATACCCGATAGTTCCATCTCCCGCCAGAAGGGTGTCTCGTAGATGAGGACAGCCTTCGAGTATCGACCGATCGGACAGCGCTGATGGAAGGCGCGGCGGTAGGCAGGCAACGCTGGTGCAAACTCAATCCGGTTGATCGCGACGGGTGGAATCGCGCAAATGAGATGTTTGCCATGCCAAGTTGTCTCGTCGCACTCCACCGTGACACCTTGAGTATCCTGCAAAATACGGCGTACGGGGGAGTTCAGCGACACGACCCCATTAACTGCAGCCGCCAGTCCTTCGGAAACCAATTGGCTACCCATCATATGGGCGGACTGACCGCCTGTTTGGGTATCGGCCATCATGAAGATATCGCCGCAAGTCTTTAATAGATGCATGGCTTCGAGGCAGGAGAGTTCTTCGGCTCTGACACCAAAATAAGCATCCACGCTCGAGGTCAGCAGAGCTTGTACCTGCGGTGACTCGACCTTCTGGGAGACCCAAGTAGCGAAGGTCATCGAGTCGAACTCCTTGGCTCTCTTGTGAGTCCAAGGCGCGTTAATGTCCAAGTCGGCGGAATCTTTCTGAAGTTCGGTCATTACGGTTTGGATTTCTGCCATAAAGAGTTCTAAGCCCGGAAAAGTACCCGGTTCACCTAGGTTACGGGTTTCTCCATCAACAACCATCACCTTGCCGATCGCGTACTGTCGAATCAGAGGCACATTGAATTCGCGAACGAGTTCGTGCATGCGTACGTGAACATCTGCCAACCAAGCGCCGCCTAAATCGATATGCTCTCCGAGATACTCACTATGCTCGGAATAGGTCAGGCCGCCAACGCGATCGCGGGCTTCCAATACGGCGACGCGCTGCCCGGCCTTGGATAATACTCGTGCGGCATACAGTCCGGATAATCCGCCACCCACAATAATCGTGTCGAAAGCAGTCTGTTCTACTGGTTTGTTTTGGTTCATGATTGCCTCTTGGGGGATTCCCAGCGCGATAACTTTTCGCGATCGCTCTAGAAACTCGGTTCTATTTGACGTTTTTATAAATTCATCACTTGTTGAATCTATATTCACTCTACACTTGATGAATTTATTTTGTCAACCCTTTTTGGCATTATGGAATTTGAGATGAGTAAGCGCACGCGATCGCGTGCTCGGGAGTGTTTGCCATGGGACGCAAAAGCCTAGCCGCCGAACGGCGAGAGAACATACTTGATGCCTTCGAGCACTGCATCCTAGAACGAGGGATTGAGGGAACTTCTTTTCAACACATCGCTGGGGTACTCGGGCTGGATCGGAAAATGATCAGCCACTATTTCGGGAATCGAGAGGCCTTAGTCGATGCAATGACTCAGCGCATCGTTGATGGCTTTGACTCGCGCCTGAACGAAGCGTTGGCGAATCTGGAACGCTCGATGGGTGTTATGGAACTGGTGGAAGCATTTTATGGTTCAAAGGATTCTATTACGCGAATCGAAATCCTCTGGACGGAGATATTAGCCTACGCGACGAGATCTGAGACCGTTCGCGATCGCCTGCGACAGAGCTATGACAAAATGTTCTGGCATGTCAGTGAAGTTCTCAAACGCGAGTATCCCAATATCTCGAAAAAACAGCTACAAACGGCAGCCTATATCATTACCACGCTGCTCGATCGCTCCCCTGCATTTGAGTGGCTCGGCGTAGAAACTGCTCCGATCGAATCGGCAAAGGCAGCGATCGCAAACATCCTAGAGACCTTAGAGCAACCAGCCCAACAGAATGCTACGTTTTAGCCAAACATCAAAATTACACCGAGTAGCGTCGAAACTCCACCCATAATTAACATCCAAGTATCGTGGTGACCGCCAATGATTTTACCGCCGATCGCCATTTCTTTAATATCCATATAAGGGGAAATACCGCGACGAAACCAGCCGCTCGCTCTCCCCTTGCTTCCGATTAATCCTTGGACTTGCGTTGCCCCAAAAAAGAAGTTCCCCAAGGGTCCCCAAAGAGACGCATAATGCAAATACATCAACCCGGTATCGTCTTGAAACATCATATCCGACCCAAAAGCATAACCCGAATCCCCCCGACCGATAATTTCACCTTTTAATGTTGTAGGAATGGGACGAAAAGGACTGGCATAGGGATCGCACATGAGGGAGAAAACATCAGAATCCCGCCACTGTTTTCCACGGGGAAAGAGGGCAAAGGTTTGGAATAAAAGGCCGATACCGCCAAAGAGGAAAACAAAGCCAAGATTGCCTGTAGAGACGAAGAGCGCACCTCCCAAAACAAAACCCAACCAAGGGGACAAATAGCGCAACAAATCCCCCACAAAATTGCCGTAGAGTCGTTTTTTATCCAACAAGCGCCCGTCTCGTACCACCTGCACCATATCGAACTCGCTATCGAGTCCCAACTGTTCCGCATAGGTGGACAATGCCCGAACGCGCTTTCCTGTCAAGGGGTGAGTCGAGTTGAGTTCCATCCAAAATGCCCAAGGATTGAAGAGATCCCAGAGGAAGATGCGACCGATGCTTCGGGAGTCCTTGGCGACGCGATAGGCAGTTCCCGTAGAAGCTGCCGCCCGAGGATCGTAGATGCCCAAAGCGCGGGTCCCTTCCGTTAAGCGGTTGGGTTCGTCGCTCTTTTTGCTGACTTCGAGGACTCCATAGGCAATTTTCACGAGGGCGCGAGAGAGGGCGTTGGGGTTGCCCGTGGTTTGGGCGGCAAAGCGATCGGCGTAGTATTCTCGAATGCGGGAGAGGTATAGTTGCAAATACGTGCCGATGATGTAAAAAATATACGCTACGATCGCAGCCTTCCCGGCCCATTCCGATTTGCGATCGTTGCCGCGATCGAGTTCCTTCAACCAAACGTAAACGAGGTAGGTAATCTGCACCAAAGTTGAGGCGATGGTCATGACGGCAAAATCCCAATGCACCACATGACCCAATTCGTGGGCATAAACCGTGGCGGCTTCCTCATCTTCGAGATAGGTAAAGAGTCCCTGACTAACCACGATGCGGGCAGTATTGGGCAGAGAACCGTAGGTAAATGCTGTGGGGGTTTCGTCGTTGATAATGCCCAAGCGAGGTTGTTTGAGTTTCTTTTGCTGGCAAACGCGCTGAATCACCCGGGCGCTTTCGGGGCTATGGCGTTCGATATCGGCAAGGGAAACCCATCGCGTCCCATACAGCCAACGTTGCGTTAGATCGAGGAGAAAAGGGGAGAGAAAGAAGATGAGCAAGTTTGCGCCAATGGTTAACAGAATGGAAATTCCCAAACCCGCCGTCGGATTGGCACTGTCAACGATAAATGTCAGAGCGAGAAAGAGCGTAAATAACATTCCCCCCAACATCATGAGGGTAATGGTAGAAACAAGGGCAAGGCTGTCTTTCGTCCCTGCCATTGCCAGGCGAACGCCAGTCGTAGCGGCGCGTCCTGCTTGGCGCAGGGGACTGTTAGACGCGGATCGAGGGGGAGTTCCTCCCTCTTGTTTGGCTTTGATGGCTCTCAAGGGACCGATCCCTTGTTGCGCCCAATTTTGGACGAGGGGATCTTCGTGTTTGAGGAGTTCCACGCAGAGAGCGATCGCTTCGTCGATCTGTTTGTTGGCTTTATAAGCTTTGACCAACATGATTTGCACCTGTCCGCACTGGGGCGATCCGGCATAGGTTTTAAGAAAGGTTTGCAGCGCCTCGATCGCCTCGGGATAGCGTTTTTCTTTGTGGGCGGCTTTGGCGGTTTGGAGAAGACTCTTACCGGAATTGGATTTTTTTTGCAGGCTGTCTAGACTTTGTTGCGCCCAAATTCCGAGGGTCGGGTTCGAACTGTCTAGCAATTTCCGACAGAGGGCGATCGCTTTATCGTATTGTTGGTTGCTGTAATAGGCACGCACCAAAGCCGTTTGTGCTTGGTAGTATTCTCGCGAGTCTTCTGAAGGAGATGTTGCGAGGAAGCTATCCAAGTAGGCGATCGCATCGGTGTAGCGTTTCTGTTTGAGTGCTTCGAGTCCTTCGGGGAGGGACATCACTTAAAACCTCTTGCGCGAGAATACACCCCCATTGTAATAAGCCGATTCTGCACAAGAGGTAAAATTTTCCTGAAATTATCGGATCGATTCAAAATTATTAGTTAACAAGAATGATTGACAAGAATCGATTGAGATGAGCAGTGTTTAACTGCAAAACAAAGCCATTAAGCCGAAAGCCCCCAACAGAGTCAATAAAAGTAGGGGATCCGGCACAAGGGAATTGCTTGACGCGGAAGCAAAAGGTTCGCAAGGGCGAATCGTGCAAGTCAATAAGTTAACTTGTACGCTGTTTTCATCTAGTGTCATTTCTCTAGTTGGGAGACTATAATAAGAAGTTGTACTGATACCATCATAATTTAAATAAATCTATAGAATTTATTGTTACAAAATTGACATTTTAGGAAGCGATCGCCTTTCTTTAAATTTTAAGAAATGTTGCGATTCGAGCCGTGCTCCTACCCGATAATCCATGTACCTGAGAAAACGCGAAATGCGCGTCTAACTGTCACGCAAGTCTCAAAATTATTTTTTTACTCGCAAAACAGACTCTCTCGGGTGGAGATTCCTGTAACGGGATTGATGCCTTCTGCCCGATCGCACATCAAGCGCACCTGATAGCGGTCTAAAACTGCCCCAGAAAAATCCGCACCGGTAATATCTGCATCAAAAAAGCGAGTGCTTGTGGCAATAACATCGTGCAAAATCGCATTACTCAGATCGGCAGAATCCAAAATAACCCGATCCATTAACGCCCCGCTTAAATTGGCTCCTGATAAATCCGCCATAAAAAAGGCCGCTTTCGTTAAAATCGTGCCTTGTAAATTGGCATTGCTAAAATTGCAACCCCGCAGATCTGCTCCAGCAAAACTCGTTCCCGACAAATCCCGCTCCGAGAAATCTTGATAGTGTAATTCCGTGAGGGTATAGTTGACGCGGTTATCTTGGGCAAAAGCCGGACGAGCGCCGAGAATCAGCCAAAATCCCGTTAGGAATAAAACAGCCAACAAGCTCCAAAAACGCTGCTGCCAAACTTTAAATCTATTTTTAGGGGGATGCTTTTGTTTCATGAGAAATAATGTTATCTTCTCTATGTTCTTGCGTTAACTCCGTCCCAGTTTACTACAACTTTACGATCGCTTCCTATCGCGATCGACAACAAGCACCCATAGCGATCGCACCATCCCCCTATTCCAGTTAACAAGAACTTCCTACCGCGATCGCTCGAAGGGAAAGGGCGATCGTTTACAATTTCAAATGAAATGACCGCTAAAATCTTTTGTCAGCAACAGGAGAGACAGCCGCTTTCAACCGTTTCCCTCTCTGTAATGAACAATATTTTATGAAAACTATTGAAGAAGTTTTAAAATTTGTTGAAGCGTCAGTTTATTCTACAACAGAGGAGCACCTCAACGATCTCCAACGGATTATCCTGCGCGAGTCATGGCAAAGAACGAAAAAAACCTACGATAGTATTGCCGACGAATACGGCTATTCTGCCAATTACATCAAACAAGGCGTTGCCCCAAAACTCTGGCGCTTGCTGTCCAATGCCTTCGGAGAAAAAGTTACCAAAACTAACCTGCAATCGGTGGTCGAGCGGAATATGGCGAAAACCCCATCTCCCGAAATGACAAGTGCCACCGCGATCGCTCCTGCGCCTGCCCCTGCCACCGCGATCGCCGCCCCCATCTCTCCTCGTGTCTCCCTCGGTTTAGAACTCCCTCTCGAGAGTGTCCCTTTAGATTCTCCCTTTTATATCAATCGCGATCCTTACGAACAAAGGTGCTATAACGAGATCGCCCGCAACGGGGCATTTATTCGCATCAAAGCCCCGAGGCAAATGGGTAAAACTTCCCTGATGATGAGAATCCTAGCGAGAGCCAACCAACAAGGCTATAAAACCGGACTGGTGCACTTTCAACAAGCAGAAGTCTCTACCCTGAACGATATTAATCGCCTCTTGCGCTGGTTATGTGCTAATCTCAGCGTACAAGTGGGCTTAAAACCCAATTTAGACGAGTTTTGGGATGAAGATTTAGGCAGTAAAATGAGTTGTACTCTTTACTTGCAAGGATACATTTTCGCTCGCGTTGATAGTCCGATCGTGTTTGCCTTTGATGAAGTCAATGAAATCATTGAAAATCTAGAAATCGCCCGGGAATTTCTCAGTCTTTTGCGATTTTGGCACGAAAGAACGAAAGCCGATCCCCTCTGGCAAAAACTACGCTTGGTAATGGTGCATTCGACAGAAATTTATATCCCTTTGGATATTAACCAATCCCCCCTCAATATTGGGATTAGAGTCGAACTGCAACCCTTTACAACGCTACAAGTGCAAGAGCTTGCCCAACGTCACGAACTGTCCCTCGATCGCAAACAAATCGGACAATTAATGCGGTTGTTAGCCGGTCATCCCTATTTAACTCGCTTGTCCCTCTATCGCTTGGCACGGGGAGATGTCAGCTTTGAGGAGTTAATCGAAACTGCCCCGACAGATACGGGGATTTATCGCGATCATCTCCATCGCTGTCTCTGGTATTTCCAACAAAATCCCCCGCTATTGACTGCCTTTCAACAGGCGATCGCTTCTTATCTTCCCATTGCATTAGAACAGGTGGAAGCCTTTAAATTGCATAGCATGGGTTTGGTGCATTTGGATGGGAATGAAGTCACAGTCAGTTGCGATCTGTATCGCAATTATTTTCGCGATCGCCTAAAAAATGAAGAATAAGTTGATTTTATTCGCGATCGCGACAAATCGATATAAAAAATGGCCAACAATAGCCACTTTTTCTCGATGAACTTTTACCGCTTGGCATGAATAATGCGCGATCGGGAGAAAATACCTACAAATTACCGATTTAAAAGACATCAACATCTATCAGCTTTTGTCTATTTACGTCTGTGGGAGAATAAGGCATAGTAAGGATATCGATATCGGTGGGTCTTACCCCCTACCCGAAAAATTCTATGTTCGAGTCCTCAGAATTAGCAAACCCCATGATCTCCAATACCTTACAAACCAGCATCGACAAGATTTTCGCCACCCGCAAGATTACCCTGCGCGATCGCCAGATCTTACAAAATGCCATCTTGCACGATTCCTCTCTAACCCGAGAACAAAGCGATCGCGTTCGAACCATTTACGATCGCGTCCGGATGGGATTCATTCGCGTCGTGGATTAAGTTTGTTCGCGATCGCGCCTTCACTCAACTCGAAAAGCAACGCTTATTCAGAAGTGCGATCGCGAAATCGAGACGCGCCAGCAGCAGCGAGAGAAATCAAAACAATTGCCAGAATTGCTCTCAATGTTAACCTTTCACTCAGTATCAATAATCCGGCAAAGGCAGCCGCTACGGGTTCGAGACTTTTGAGAACGCCAAATACATTGAGAGGAAGCGATCGCAATGCCACCATTTCTAAAGCATAAGGTAAAGCCGATGATAAAATTGCCACGCTTAAACCCAACAGTAAGACTCGAGGCTGCAAAAGGGAACTCCCTGTTGAGAATATACCGATAGGCATTAAGATTAACCCACCAATCGCCATTGCCCAAGCCAATCCTGCTACCCCGGGTATGACTTTACCCACGCGAGCGGATAAAACAATATAGGTTGCCAAACAAAAAGCAGCAATGAGTGCGAGGAGAATTCCCCAAATGTCTAAGACAAATCCCCCAATGGGTGCAAGCAACAATAATCCAATTGCAGCCAAAATCACCCAAATCAAATCGAGTTTTCTTTGGGATTTTAATGCTGCTAAACCTAAAGGTCCTGTAAATTCTATTGCCGAAGCAATTCCCAAAGGAATGCGATCGAGAGCTTCATAAAAGGAAAGACTCATCACGGCCATAACAAGACCGAAAAGGCACAATAATTTAAAATTCGCGCGAATTTCGGGGGTGAATGGGGGTCGCCAGCAGAGAAAGAGGAGAATTGCCGCAAAACCCACTCGCATAAATAAAATTCCACCCGCACCAACCTCCTGAAAGAGAGATTTTGCAAAGGCCGATCCTCCTTGCATTGAGGCGATCGCGAATAAAGTCAGGGCGATCGGTGATACGACAATACCTTTAAGAATTCCCTTGATTTCCATCAATTTTAATCGTTCCGTTTCCTTGTCTTGCGATCGCCCTTTGTCCTACGCTAAGGGCGATGTTTCTCTTGCGATGCTCATGTCCCCTCAAGCAATTTATCCCGTCATCTGGGAAGGCGATCGCGCCGTCCTCATCGACCAAACCCGCCTCCCCGGTGAATATACCACAGTAGACATTGCTGATAGCGCAACCATGGCCACTGCCATCAAAACCATGATCGTGCGAGGTGCTCCGGCGATCGGGGTGGCGGCGGGATATGGGATGTATTTGGGGGCGCGGGAAATTGAGAGCGGCGATCGCGCAACTTTCCTCGCCGAATTAGAGGAAGTCGCCCAAAAACTGCGCCAAACTCGTCCCACCGCCGTTAATTTATTTTGGGCGATCGCCCGTCAACTCGAAACCGCCAAGGCGACAGCAGGGAGCATTGAGGAGATTAAAGCCGCCCTGTTAGAAACCGCCAAAGCTATTCAATCTGACGACCTGCAAACCTGTCAAGAAATTGGCGATAATGGTTTGAAAGTTCTGCCGAAAACCCCGGAAAAACTGACTCTTTTAACCCACTGCAATGCGGGTGCTTTAGCCACTGCCGGCTATGGTACCGCTTTGGGAGTCGTGCGATCGGTATGGCGGGACGATCGCCTCGCCCGAGTTTATGCTGACGAAACTCGCCCCCGCTTGCAGGGCGGAAAACTCACCTCTTGGGAGTGCGTGCAAGAGGGCATTCCCGTTACCGTGATTACCGATAATATGGCGGCACATTGCATGAAACAAGGTTTGATTCATGCTGTTGTCGTGGGAGCCGATCGCATTGCTGCCAATGGCGATGCCGCTAATAAGATCGGCACTTATGGACTAGCAGTCATTGCTAAAGCGCATAATGTTCCCTTTTTCGTGGCCGCCCCCCTCTCCACGGTAGACTTTAAGTTGGAAACCGGAGCGGAAATTCCCATTGAAGAACGAGATCCCAAAGAAATTTATCAAGTGGGAGACACGCGGCTTTGTCCCGAAGGCGTTGATTTTTACAATCCAGCTTTTGATGTCACTCCTGCATCCTTAATCAAGGCCATTATTACGGAAAAAGGAGCAGTCAAACCGGAAGAATTGCGGAACTTACAGGCTTAGTCCGAGTAAATACGGATATTTTATGTCCCGATTCTCATCGAGAACGGGCTTTTTTTATGCGATCTTTTCACGAGTTTTTCATAATTGTGTTTTACGATAGAAGGGGGTTCAACTCTTTTAAGAAGGATTTGACTGTCCGAAAAATTGCGATCGCATTGATTGGCAAGATGAATCGATTCAGTTAAAATAGAGTATAGAAAAAATTTCGCGTAGTTCTTAGATTCAGGCTCGTGCAAGACATTTCAAGACTCAATAGCTTCCTTATTTTTAGAGGTTAAATTTGACAATGGCTTCTCAGCGAAAAAATTCCCGTTTCTTTCCTTTACGCCTCATTCTCATTGTTCCTTTTATTACGCAAATTATTATCGCGGTTAGCCTAACAGGTTATTTTTCCATTCGCAACGGTCAAAAAGCCGTGAATGATGTTGCCAGTCAGCTTCGCGATGAAGTTGCCTCCCGCGTTAAGCTCCGCTTGACGAGTTTTATGGCTAAACCGATTGAAATCAATCAAATGAATGCGAGAGCGATCGCTCTGGGTCTGGTCGATATCAACGATCGCGCGGAATTGATGCGCCATTTTTGGAATCAGAGTCAAAGTTTTGGCCAAACCGTACCCCTCTTTATTTACTTTGGAAATAAAGAGGGGGGTTATGCAGGAGCGGGGTTATTCGATCTGAGCGAAAACAATATTGAATTGGCTTACACGCCGGATTTCAAACCGGGGGGATTACATAGTTACGTCGCCGACCCAAGGGGTTACGAAACCGAACAACCTTATTATGAAGAAGACGGCGCGATCGTTGCCGAAAATTTCGATTCTCGCAAGCGCCCTTGGTATCGCACAGCCACAAAAGCCAAAAAAGCGGCTTGGACGGATGTGTATATCTATGCCGAAGGAATTTTGGGAACAACAGCCAGTCAGCCGCTTTACGATAACGAAGGCGAACTTCTCGGAGTGGCATCGGTCGATTTTTCCCTCGAGGGAATTAGCAAATTTTTACGCCAGATCGAAGTGGGAAAAACGGGTCAAGTCTTTATTCTCGAGCGCGATGGTTTCTTGGTGGGGAGTTCTTCTGAAGAATTGCCCTATGTCGAAGCACCAGAAGGAGAAGAAGCGGAAAAATTGCCAGCGATCGAGAGCAAAATTCCCCTAATTCGTCAGACGGCACGCTCCATTAAAGAACAATTTAACGATTTCGAGGCGATCGCCGCGGAACGTCAAATTGAGTTTACCATCGACGGTCAGCGCCAATTTGCGAGTATTGCCCCTTTCCAAGACGATTATGGTTTGGATTGGCTCATTGTCGTCGTCGTCCCCGAAGCCGACTTTATGGCGCAGATCCGTGCCAATACTCGCAATACTATTTTACTGTGTCTGTTAGCCCTTGTCGCTGCCGCCCTCTTGGGCATTTATACATCCCGTTGGGTGACGCGACCGGTTTTGGGTTTGGCGCGTTCGGCGGAAGCCTTATCTCGCGAAGATTTGGATCGGGAAGTCTCCGGCGGGACGATCGCAGAACTCGATACCTTGGCTCATGCTTTTAATCGCATGGCACTCAAACTCAAAGCCTCATTTGAAACCCTTGAAAGCCGAGTTCGAGAACGCACGGCAGAACTGGCGATCGCCAAGGAAAAAGCCGAGGTCGCCAACCAAGCCAAAAGCGCATTTGTTGCCAATATGAGTCACGAACTAAGAAGCCCCCTCAATGCGATTCTCGGCTTTGCTCAAATTATGACTCGCTCTCAAACATTGCCCCCAGAACATCAAGAAAATGTTAGTATTATCAACCGCAGTGGCGAACATCTGTTAATTTTAATTAATAACGTTCTCGACTTATCGAAGATTGAAGCCGGACGCATTACGCTCAATCCTAAAAATTCCGATCTCCATCGCCTTCTCGGGGATATTGAAGATATGTTTCACCTAAAAGCAGAAGCCAAAAGGCTGCAACTTTTATTCGAGCAAATTGGTGAAGTCCCCCAATATATCCGCACGGATGAAATGAAGTTGCGTCAAGTTCTCATTAATTTAATCAATAATGCGATTAAATTCACCGAAGAAGGGGGGATTTCAGTCAGAGTCAGTCCGAATCAGTCACCAGTCACCAGTCACCAGTCACCAGTTACCAGTCACCAGTTACCAGTTACCAAATCGATCGCCCTAAAATTCGAGGTGGAAGATACGGGAGCAGGAATTGCATCAGAAGAGTTAGATCGACTATTTGAGGCGTTCTCGCAAACGGAAACGGGGAAAAAAGCGCAGGAAGGAACGGGGTTAGGACTGCCCATTTCTCGGAAATTTGTGCAATTGATGGGAGGCGATATTGAGGTCAATTCTCAAGTCGGAAAAGGAACGAGATTTGCTTTTTCAATTGATGCGACTCTCGTAGCAGAAAGCGATATCGAAATTACAACCCCCAAGCGTCGCGCGATCGCTCTTGCCCCTAATCAACCGAACTATCGCATCCTCATTGTCGATGATAAACCCCTCAATCGGAAATTGTTAGTTAAATTGCTTTCTCCCCTTGGATTTGACCTTCAAGAAGCGAGTAACGGACAAGAAGCGATCGACATCTGGAAAACTTGGCAACCCCACTTAATTTGGATGGATATGCGGATGCCGATAATGGATGGATTTACAGCGACGCAAACGATTAAAGCCGCACCCCAAGAACGGGCACCTATTATCATCGCCCTCACTGCTAGTATTCTAGAAGAAGAAAAAGCCGTAGTTTTAGCAGCAGGATGCGACAAATTTATGAGAAAGCCATTTCGCGAAGAAGATATTTTTCAGACAATGGAAGAATATTTAGGTGTATGCTTTCTTTATGAAGAACTGGAACTTCAATCTCAAGAAGTACGCGACACACAAGCATCAATTCAGGAAAAAGTCAATGCTCTTTCGTCGGAATTCAAAGAACAATTAAGATTTGCCTTGATGACCGCAAAATTGCCCCGAATTGCCACGGCGATCGCCAGTATTCGGGAAGTTGACGATCTCCTCGCCGAAACACTGCAAAAATACTGCGATCGCTTTGAATATCAGAAAATTTTAAGTTGGTTGGATGAACCTTAATCGACTTTTATCTGCAATAATTAATCTGACAAAACAATGAATTTTAACGCTATCGATCCCAAAACCAATAGTATTTTAGTTATCGATGACACGCCCGCAAACCTGCAAGTATTAATGGGCTTATTATCGGAGCGCGGTTATGAAGTTTGTCCAATGCCGAGTGGAAAATTAGCCTTGCAAGGTATTCATCTCGATGACTATCCGGATCTCATTCTCCTAGATATTAAAATGCCGGAGATGAATGGTTATGAAGTTTGTCAGCAGCTTAAGGAAGACGATCGCACGAGAGACATTCCCGTGATTTTTATTAGCGCTCTCGATGATATATTTGATAAGGTCAAAGCCTTTGAATCTGGAGGAATTGATTATATTACCAAACCTTTTCAAGCTCAAGAAGTTTTCATGAGAGTTAGAACGCATTTGACTTTATCGCGATTGCAGAAAAAGTTACAAAATAAAACAGAAGATCAAGATCGACAGCTTCAGGAAAAAAATATAATTTTAGAAAATATGGTGGAGCAGTTAGAAACGACCAATCAAGAATTAAAATCAAATTTGGAGGAACTGCAAACCACGCAACTCCAATTAGTTCAAAGCGAAAAAATGGCCGCATTGGGGCAGTTGGTTGCTGGAGTCGCACACGAAATTAATAATCCCGTTGGTTTTATTGATGGCAATATTCATCATGCTTTAGAATACGTTGATGATTTAATCGCAATTGTCAAACTTTACCAAGAACAAGTCCGCGATCCAAACGAAAAAATTCAAGAATATATGGAGGAGATCGATTTCGATTTTCTGCTTGAAGATTTACCCAAAACAATTGCTTCGATGAAAGAAGGAGCCGATCGCATTCGCAGGATTAGCGACTCCCTACGGACATTCTCTCGAGAAGATAGCGATCGCAAGATGAATTTTAATATTCACGAGGGCATTGATAGCACTCTATTAATTTTGAAACATCGCCTCAAGGATAATGGAGAGCGTCCAGAAATCGAAATTGTGAAAAAATATGGCAATCTGCCAGAAATTGCCTGTTTTCCGGGAAAGCTCAATCAAGTTTTTATGAACCTCCTCTCCAATGCGATCGACGCTCTCGATGAGGCGTTAAATTATCCTTCTTATTGTCAACCCCAGCAGATTGTGATTAAAACTGAAATGAGTGTGGGAGGAGAGAAAGCGACGATCTGGATTCAAGATAATGGGATGGGAATGTCTCAGGAAGTGAAAAGTAAAGTATTCGATCGCCTATTTACGACGAAAGAAGTGGGAAAAGGAACGGGTTTGGGACTGGCGATCGCCCGGGAAATTATCGAAGAAAAACACGAGGGAAAAATTTGGTTTGAGTCGGAGTCGGGAAAGGGTACGAAATTTGCGATCGTCTTACCTCTTCTCTAGCAAGTCCATTTGAGTTGTAA
>JBCCVR010000044.1:0-38879 GCA_039194995.1 Cyanobacteria bacterium P01_E01_bin.42
TTTCTTTTTACATCCGATAATATCCCTACATGAAGTTCTTTGAACGCCTCATAACTTCTAACATCTGAGAATAGATTTCTATAGAAGTCACAATATTTGTCAATCACAGATAGGGTGGGTTTTGCTTTTCTTGGCGCAATCCTTTGACTGATAAGGCTTTTCGCCTTTTTTCTTGATTATACTCTTCCTAGAGTGACAGAAAAGGGATATATCATCATTTTAACAGCGATCGCTTTTACAGTTGAGACAATAACCGCTCGTATTCTGTATGAGAACCCACCCAAAACCAGACAATGATTCCTTCATCTAATTGACCGATTACTCTGTAGTTTTTGCTAATGCGAGCGGAATAAATCGGTAATGTAGGATGTACTTTCTTAAAACGCAAACTGGGATGACTTGGATCTTGTTTAAACTGGCGATAGGCCGTGCGAGTTTGCTCTTGAATTCGTTTGGGTAAATCGGCAAATAATCTCCTAAATTGTTCTGTGGTTACTGATTTCACAACGTTTCTGGATCGAGTTCTTTCGTTTTGCCCGCACGATGTTCGGTCATTGCGATCTCTGCAAGTTTTGCAACAGTATCGGGAGAGCGAGCAAATGTTTCATCCCAACGTCTCTCGTCTTCTAATTCTTCGAAAATTATTGTGGCGATCGCATCTTGTTGGCGAGCGGATAAAGTTTTTAATTCGGAGATTGCGCGATCGAGTAGCTCTGTCATGATAACTTTTCTTTATACTCTATTTTTCAATCTGCAATATTTTAACGATCAAGACATTTCTTTCCCATAAATTTCTGTATAAAGATTTGTTGATCCTTGCAGAGCGACATTAGGATTATATTGCAACTTGCACCGCGATCGCGTTTTCGAGGAGTGCTAAAGCCCCTCTCATCCCCTCAACGCGGCTCAGACTTCCTCTCTTCAGGTTTTTGCGATCGGGGATTGACAAAATCCACAAAATCTTGCACCATAATAGAATGAACATTCAATCGGATGACAAAAAGCAGCGCATTCTAGACGCGACGATGGAACTGATCGCCGAGAATGGCCTTCATGCTACGCCGATGTCCCAGATTATCAAGCGTTCTAAGGTTTCAGCCGGAACGATTTATCATTACTTCTCGAACAAAGAAGCACTGATCAATCATCTGTATCTCGATCTGAAAAAAGAGATGATGGATGCTGCCTTTCGCGGTTATGATATCCAAACACCTTATCGAGAGAGGTTTTTGCTGATTTGGTGCAACACCTTTAACTACCTCATCTCCAAACAGAGGCACTTATCCTTTCTCGAACAATGTTCGACCTCTCCCCTCATATCCCCAGAAGTCAAAGAAGCAGGTAATCGCTACTTTGCGGCTTCGCTGGGATTTGTCACCGAGGGTATCGAATCCGGACATCTGAAGAAAATGGATCTGCAACTGATGCTATCTCTGATTTACGGGAGCATCCTCAGCATCGCAAAACTCCAGCTATCGGGGGATTTAGCAATAACCGACGAACATCGAAAAGCAGCCGCTCTATCTTGTTGGGATGGACTGAAAGCCAATTAATTTTTTTTCTCCGATATTGAATGAATGTTCGTTCTAAATCGACAATCGCCCTCGTTTTAAAAAAGCAATTATGAGCCAGAAAACAATTCTTATTACCGGAGCCTCCTCGGGCATTGGCAAAGCAACCGCCATCAAATTTCAGGCCGAGGGTTGGAATGTCATTGCCACGATGCGAAAACCCGAAGCCGGAAGCGAACTCGCGCAATTGGACAATGTGCTGGTGACTTGTTTGGATGTGACCGACTCCGAGGCGATCGCCACCGCCGTCACAGAGGGGATCGATCGCTTTGGCAAAATTGACGCACTTTTGAATAATGCCGGATACGGTGCTTACGGTCCCCTTGAAGCGTTCTCAATGGAAAAAATCCGCCGTCAGTTCGATACAAATGTTATCGGATTGCTGGAAACGACCAAAGCCATTCTCCCCCATTTCCGCCAGCAAAAAAGCGGCATTATTCTCAATGTCTCCTCCATTGGCGGTAAAGTTACTTACCCTCTCGGCAGCCTCTATCACGGGACAAAGTTTGCTGTTGAAGGGATATCTGAGGCATTGCAATACGAACTTGCCCCGATTGGTATTAAAGTCAAACTCATCGAACCGGGCGCAATTAAAACCGATTTTGGCGGTCGGTCTTTTGATTTCACCAACGACGAAACCATAACAGAGTACCAAGGGACGGTGCAGGCTCTCATGAAGGCACTACAGTCCGTAGAGTCAATAGCACCGCCATCCCCACCAGAAGAAGTTGCAAGCGCGATCTGGGATTGCGTTAACGATGGCACGGACAAGTTGCGCTATCCGGCGGCGGGTGGTAGTGATGAAATTCTGGCAAACCGTGCCGCACTGGATGATGAGGCTTTCTTTCAAGGAATGAAACAGCAGTTCGGTTTGTAAAACTAACTCAAAGTTTTGCATTGATCTATCGAGCCACCTAATTAATTCAAAATTCAAAATTATAGTCGGATGGCTCGAATTGAATGAACATTCATTTTAATTCCAAAGGAAATCAACGTGAGCAAGCAAACTGTTCTTATTACCGGAGCCTCCTCGGGCATTGGCAAAGAAACCGCCAAAACCCTGATTGGTAAAGGCTACACCGTATACGCTGCGGCGCGGCGCGTCGAAAAAATGGCAGACCTCAAACAATTGGGCGGCATTCCTCTGAAAATGGATATCTCGAAAGATGAAGATATTCGGGCAGCAGTCGAGCAAATCGAACGAGAAAAGGGCGGTGTCGATATTCTCATTAACAATGCCGGATTTGCCACCTATGGTTCCGTCGAAGACACTCCCCTTGATGATGCCCGCTATCAGTTCGAGGTCAACTTATTCGGATTGGCTCGCCTGACTCAATTGGTGCTGCCCTATATGCGCGATCGCAAGGCGGGAAAGATCGTCAACGTCTCGTCAGTCGGGGGCAAAGTCTACGTTCCTTTAGGGTCGTGGTATATTGCCACCAAACACGCCCTCGAAGGCTGGAGCGATTGTTTGCGATTTGAGGTGAAACCCTTTGGAATTGATGTCATTATCATTGAACCGGGGGCGATCGCGACAGAATTTGGGGATGTTTTTGTCGAGCCGATGTTGAAGCGATCGGGCCAGGGCGCATACCGTCCGATTGCCAACGCCCTCGCCAAATTCTCCGAAGAAATGCAGGCCGATCCGAATGGGAGTTCGTCGCCGTCGGTTATTGCCAAGACTATTGTGAAAGCCATTCAAGCCCGCAAGCCCGATACCCGTTACGTGGCGGGGAAATTGGCTCGCCAGATGTTAGTCGTGCGGAACTTCGGCGATCGCATCTATGACTGGGTGTTGGGCAAAATGATTCGTTAATTCAAACCACTCAACGAGGAAAAAAACGTGAAATATTCAGCATTGGGCAACACGGGACTTTACATTTCACAACTGACCTTGGGCACCATGACCTTTGACCAAAAAGAGGGGACATTCGGGCAGTTAGTCGGCGGAACCGGTCAGACATTGGCAACCAGAATGGTAGATTTAGCGATCGCAGCAGGTGTCAATCTGTTCGATACTGCCAATGTTTACGGTACTGGCGAGTCAGAAATAATGTTGGGCAAGGCTTTGGGATCTCGACGCAAAGATGTCCTCATTGCCACCAAATATTGCAACCCCATGAGCGCCTTGCCGAATGCGAGTGGGACTGGTCGCTTGGCGGCAATGCGGGAGGTTGAGGATAGCCTGCGACGGCTGGGTACGGATTGGATTGACCTGTATCAAGTTCATAGTTTCGACGGAACGACCCCGTTAGAGGAAACCCTGAGCGTTCTCGATACCCTCGTCAAACAAGGCAAAGTTCGCTACATCGGCCTGTCCAATTTTGCCGCCTGGCAGATTGCGAAAGCGGACGGCATTGCCCAGCGATCGGGCTGGGAGCGATTTTGCTCGGTGCAGGCTTACTATTCCCTGGTCGGGCGAGAATTAGAACGGGAAATCATACCGGCTGCTCTGGATCTGGGCTTGGGAATTCTGGTTTGGAGTCCTTTGGCCAGTGGTTTCCTAACGGGCAAATATACCCGCGAAGCCTCGGGAGAGGGGCGGCGCGCGAAAATCCAGTTACCTCCTGTCAATGAAGAACGCGGCTTCGATATCGTGGATGTCCTGCGAGAAATCGCCGATCGCTATCACGCCTCGATCGCCCAAATCGCTCTGGCATGGCTGCTCCACAAACCCGGCGTAACCAGTATCATTATCGGCGCTCGCAAGGAAGAACAGTTAGTCGATAACCTAAAATCCGTGGATATCATACTTTCAGCAGAAGAGATGGCTCGCCTCGATGAAGTGAGCCAACTTACCCCCGAGTATCCCCATTGGCTCCCTCCCCTGCAACGCGGCCAAGATATCGCGAGCCGGCTTGCGGATTATTTGAAGTAGGGGATAGGTAGTGTCACTTTTAAAACCTAGGATTTTTGGTAAGTATCTTCATCAATGGCGATCGCATTATCTAAAATTAATGCAAAGCTCTCTCGCAAGAACATTTGCAAAAAAATATTCTACTTAGGAGATTGATAATGGGAAATACTGCTTTAGTCACTGGCGCATCTAGCGGCATTGGCATGGAACTCGCTCGCCTGCACGCCACCAAAGGGGGAGACCTCGTATTAGTAGCCCGCCGAGAAGAAGCCCTAAACGCCTTAAAAACCGAGTTAGAGAATGCGCACGGCATCAAAGCGGAGGTTATTGTCACCGATCTCGCGCAGCCAGACTCCGCCGAAAAGATATTTGCTGCAACGGAAGCGGCGGGAATTCAAATCGAAATTCTCATTAATAACGCCCGGTTTGGCGGTCACGGCAAGTTTTACGAACGCGACCTCGCCAAAGACCAAGCCATGATGCAAGTGAATATGGTCTCTTTGGTCAATCTCACTCATTTATACTTGCAAGGGATGGTCGATCGCAATTCTGGAAAAATTCTGCATGTGGCATCGACTGCAGGCTTTCTGCCGGGTCCGTTGCAAGCGGTTTACTATGCAACAAAAGCCTTCGTTCTTTCATTTTCTCAGGCGATCGCTCAAGAACTCGCCGATAAAAATGTTACCTCGACCGTACTTTGTCCGGGTGCCGTTGCCACGGGTTTTGTGGCGGCGGGGGATCTCGAAGGGAACTCTCTCTGGGAAAATGCTGCATCTCCCGAATCCGTCGCCAAGTGCGGCTATGAGGCGATGATGAAAGGAGAACTGGTGAAAATTAACGAGCGATCGCTGAGCTTTATGCTGAATTGGGTTGTCCCTTTTCTCCCCCGCAAAACCGTGTTGAAAATATCTCAAAATGCAATGGAAAAAGAGTAATGCGGAAAAGCGATCGCTGCCTGTTGTCAAATCGGAATCTTGGCGATCGCTTCTCCACAGCATGGGAGGGGCGATCGCTAGAGGTACGATTAACCGAGACTCATCTGAGAGTCAGCCGCCTAGTGCTTGAGCGAGTCCCATGAAGAGCGGGATTCCCAAGGCAAGCGCAACTGGCGTGCCGACGGCTGTAGATGAGCCGATATAGGCGGAAGGATTGGCCGACGGGATACCTGCTCGTAAAGTCGGCGGCCCCGAAATGTCAGAACTAGAAGAGGCAATGACAGCCAAGACCGTAACGCCACCAAGGCTGAATCCCGTGATGTAGTGAGCAATCATGCCGAGGCCAAAAGCAACGAACCCATGTAACAGAGGTGCAAAAAAGGAATAGAGAGCGTACCACTGACCCACCTTGCGCAACTCGCCCAGCCTTGCTGTTGCCTCCATCCCCATAACCAACATCAGGATTGAAAGTAAACCTCGGAAGAGAGGATTGAAGAAGGTTTCGTAAACGCTTTCGGGTCGGGTGAGCAGACCGAGAGCGAGGCCGAGCAGTAGTGCTGATAAGGCCGAGCCTTGAAGACTTTCTTGGATGATAGGCCAAATCTTGACCCGTTCGCTCGCAGCATCGCTCTGGGGATAACCGCGTGCGACAATGCCTTGGTCGTTGGCATATCCACCCGAAACAACGGAATCTTTGCTGGAATACATCCCTGCTGCAACGGGCTGCTTCGCAAACTCTTGCTTGCTGCGTTGCTCCTCTGCCTCGCGGAGTTGCTTTTGCTTGCTAATATAGAGGCTTGCGACAACGATCGCCGTTACGAGGGCTGGAATATCCATGAAGGGATAGAGAGCGGCGGCCCAAGGTTCGTATTCTATCGCTTCTGATTCCATGAGTGTGAGACCGGCTGCAAGGGTCGAACCACTCACGGCACCAAACAAGCCGGCAGTTGCGACGGCATCAACAACTTTGACCTTTGGCATCAGTCCCAAGGTGTAGCGCCCGATGAACACGATCGCAATCCCCGTCATGACTGCAAATACAGCAGGTAACAGCATCTCTCCCAAATTGGCATTGCGGATCGCAATACCGCCGCTCAAACCGACTTTGATGAGCAGCATGAAGACAATAAACTTATAGATCGCATCTGGAATTTGCAATCGGCTATTGACGGCGGCAACAATCATTCCACCAATGAGAAAGCCAAGTGTTGGGGATTGCAACTTCGACAGAAATAGATCCAAGAAATTTGACAAAAAATCCATGTAGTAATTCCTCCTTGATTGGGTTTGGGGGTCGGGATGACACCGAAGCACAGCCTCGAATTCGAGGGCTAGATCTACGTATCTGGGCGATCGGCAAGTCAATTGGTCGCTTCATTACACGAGCAATTGCTCTGAATCCCTCTCCTGCTTCCTCTAATGAGGCGCAATTATTGTGATAAACGAGTTTTAAAGGGTTGAAGACACTCGGAACAAAATATTTTCTCTTACCCACAGGTGTTAGAAAAAACGTGTGGATGGAGTTAGATGTTCTTCAAACGGGGCTGAAAAATGTCGCTTCCCTGCCGCATCTTCCATAGACAAATATCTATCAAGAATCAAATCTCTATGTATTTAACTCTATGTGCTTAAGTCTATCTTAAAATTTGCACAAATTCTCATTCGCCATCCATAAATCTGCTAAGTAATGTTAAATGCAACTCATAAGTTTTACTTTTGGTTTCGGAAAACGCCGAGATTTGCGATCGCCGTAAATTGCGATCGCAGAATTTTCCGCTCTTGGTTGTTATTGAGAAGGATAAGTGGGTTTTATAAAATACTTCCGCGAATCTGAATCAATCTTATTCCCCAGAGGGTAGAGGATTCGGCGATCTTTGGCATACACTAAAAAATGTCATTCGAAGTCAAACTATCCGGTATTGCTTGGAATGATTCCAACAGAATGTATCGAGAGGTAAAACACATGACCCAGCAAGCCAGCAAGCTCGTCATCGTCACGGAAAAGTTGTTGCTGAAAAAAATCGCCAAGATCATCGATGAAGCCGGGGCAACTGGTTACACGGTAGTAGACGCTGGTGGTAAAGGCAGTCGTAACGTGCGCTCGTCGGGAGGACCGACTGTTTCCAGCACCTACTCCAATATCAAGTTCGAGGTACTCACTCCTAATCGAGAGATGGCGGTGAGGATTTCAGATGAGGTCGCAGCGCGGTTTTTTGACGATTACTCGGGTATTGCTTATGTTTGTAGTGTAATGGAGGTACTACACGCGCATAAGTTCTAAATAAAGACCCCGTAATCCTGATTTTAGTTAGAAGCCGTTCGAGTAAGCGATCCGCCAGAGCTAGAGCAATTACAAAACAGGGTGTGTGCGAACCTATTAACAATCCTCCGATTTTTCATAACCCAATAAAAAGAACGTACCGAAGCACGCCCTTTTTTTCTTATTTCTCAACCGGAAATCGGGTTTAGAACTCGACTTCTGCGGCTTGAACTCGTTCGATTTGTTTCTTCTTCAAAACGAGGAACGTTTGCGAAAGAGCAATACCCCCAAAGAAGAGCAACAACCAACCGATGCGAACGGGATCTTGCAGGACGATTTCTGCATCTTCCTGACCAAAACCGCCGACATTCGGATCGAGAGTCAACGCTTGTCCGGCTTCTACTTCTTGACCTTCGGAAACGACGAACTCGGGTCCCGGGGGAATCGTTTCCACAACTGATTCTCCATCGGGAGTTTCAATGGTTACGCTGTAATTAAACCCATCGGGTTGACCGATTTCTGTAATCGTGCCTGCAACAGAGGCGGCAAACTCATTATTATTGCTTTTATTCCCGGCCGGATAAACCTGTCCGCGGCCGCGATTTCCCCCCAAATGAATGGGGAATTTGCCAAAGTGGGCATCTTTATTCGTTTTGGGGTCGGGAGAAAGAATCGGGAACGTAATTTCCTGAAACTGGTCACCAGGCAGGGGACCGACAATGTAAACGTTTTCTTGGTCTTCCCGATATTTTTGGAAATAAAGCCCGCCAATTTTTTCCTGTAATTCTTCAGAAATGCGTTCGGGAGGAGCGATGGAGAAGCCTTCGGGTAACATTAATACCGCACCGACGTTTAAAGGTCCTTTCGAACCATCGCCCTGTACTTGTTGAGTTTCCAAATCGTAGGGAATGCTGACCACTGCCTCAAAGACCGTATCTGGCGTAACGGATTGAGGAAGTTCGATTTCTACGGGTTTTTCGGCTAAATGACAGTTAGCGCAGACAATGCGTCCCGTTGCTTCTCGGGGCGTTTCTGGAGCCGTTTCTTGCGCCCAAAACGGATAAGCTGCCGCCGTTTGCGGTGCGATCGCATCGCTGGTAAAAAAGATTGCAAGGGTCGCAACAAGCAAGATTGCTGTCTTAGCAACGATCTGCTTGCTGGTTTGCCATAAGTTTAAAAGAGGTGTTCTCATTTCGATCGTTAAAAATTTTAATTTCTACTCGAATCAATGTTGCGTCCTCAAGGACATTACGCCCACCAAGGATCCTCTCCCGTCCGAAAATCGCTTTCCGTCCAAGGGGTAAATTCTACTTTGTCGTCTTCCGTAACAGTGGCATGAGCCAAAGCCAAAGAAAGGGGAGCCGGTCCGCGAACGACTTTCCCCGTGGTGTCATACTGAGAACCGTGACAGGGACATTTGAACTTGTTTTCTGCCGCGTTCCAAGGTACGACACAACCTAAATGGGTGCAAATCGCGTTCAAGCCATAGTCACGCAAGGAATTATCCTCGCTGATAATCAAATAAGTCGGATCGCCTTTTAAACCTTGGGTCAGATCGCGATCGCCGGCGATAGGATGAGAGGCGAGGAACTCGCTCGCGAGAACGTCATTCCCTAAAGCATCTTTTGCCGTCACGCCACCGCCAGCACTACCACTCGAAGGCGGAATAAAATATTTAACAATCGGGTACAGCGCGCCGAGGGCCGTTCCTGTAATAGTGCCAAAGGTCAGCAGGTTCATAAACTGCCGACGACCTATATCGGGAACATCTGAGGGGATGGAAGATTGTGCCATATCAAAATGCCAGAATTTGTTTTTTTGTTAAGAATTCTGAAGAAAGTTTCAGAATTGGGCGTAGTTCTGATAAAGCAAGCCCGTGTAAGGTTGTCTTGCTCTCAGAACGTTTAGAAAGATTAACATTCTGTTTTAAATTATTACAGAAAAAGTGTAAATATAAAGTTTGACCGCGCGATCGTTCTCAGAATTCACAGAAAAAATCGGAGAAAATTATGACGGGCGACGAACTCAAAGAGTTATTGCTGAAAAAATGGGGACGCTCCTACGATGTGCGCTTTCGGCAAACCAAGGGGACGATCTACGTACAGGTCATGTGGAAATACTTGGAGCAACAGTCTTTTCCTCTGACAGCAGCAGAGTATACGGAGCATTTGCAGGAAGTGGCTGCTTATCTCAATGCTTGGGGCGGCGTGTCTCAGGTTCGAGAATACATCGAAAAAACCAGAGAACGCCCACGCTTGGGTAAAGCTGTTAGTATTCCCCTCGATCTTGGGGAAAGGACTTCTGAATGGATTATCGGGGATATTTGACGGGGCGAAAAAAAATTAGAACGATTCGACTAATCTCAAAAAGGAATCCAATCGAGTGTATCGATTAAAAATCGAGTCTTCATAAACTCCGTTCGAGCTTCGATCGCGAAGAGAACTGTAGTTGTTGCTTGTGTCGTTCAGCTTTAACATCGATCATTCGTTGGACAATAGGAGGAGGATTTTTCCTTGCCTGTTGATATTCTGCTTCCTTCTCATCACGCAGGCGCATGAGATAAGCATCGAGTTCCGAGCGGTTGTGCAGGTAATAAGTAATTGTCGCGTAAATCGTTTCAAGAACAAGACCGGGATATGCGATCGCAATGTCGCTGGGTTCGCAACCGTTGAGAAAAGATTCGATAATCGTTTCGATGCCCATACGATGCCCCTTAATCCGAATGTTATCGGGAGCAAGAAATTCAAAGTAATCTTCTAGGTTCATTACCATGCAAGGTTAGGATTCTTATTTGATGTTAGACAGGATCGCATGAGGGGTTTGTCGTTAACTTTACCCGAAAGATTGCCTCATTGCTCTTTGCTGAGGCGATCTGACAGTCTTGTTGTTTCCGGGAGACGATAGCGGGGGGCGCAGCGCAGGACGTAATCGATCGCCGTGGGCAAGCTGATTTTATGACCGATGGACACGTACAGGGGTTTGACGTTGGTTTGCGATCGCAAGACTGCCCCGATGATTTCTCCCCCATCTCGCAGGGGCTGCCAACTGCCGCGATCGGGGGGAACTTCATCGTGTTCGCCAATAAAGCGGGTTTTTGCAACCCCAATGGTGGGAATATCCAAAAGAACTCCCAAATGACAGGCTAAGCCAAAACGACGCGGATGGGCGTATCCTTGACCGTCGCAGAGAATTAAATCCGGCATAGTCGTCAGTTTGTCGATCGCTTGCATCAGGGCGGGAATTTCTCGGAAAGACAAGAAGCCCGGAATATAAGGAAAATTGGTGGATACTTGCAAAGAAGCGCGATCGACGAGTTCGAGATCCGGAAAACTCAGCACGACGACGGCGGCTTGAGTCGTGGAATCATCTCGATTGAATCCTGCATCTACCCCAGCAACATAACGCACTTCTGTAAAGCGATCGCCTTTGATGACGCGATCGCGCAAATCTGCCTGTATTCGTTTTGCCTCTTCTTCTGTCGGCGACCAGTTATGTTTGATTGTTTTTTGTTGTTTGTTCATCGTTCGCTACCTCGCGATCGCGTTTTATCGTTCGCCGATCGCTTTTTACCGAGACTCGGTTATCGATCTATTGTAGCGATCCATTTCTGGACTCAATTCGCCGTATACTCCCGCAATCTGCTGCTGACAGCAATCAATTGCAAAATCGTTAAAGTCTTCTGGGGGAATGTCAAACATGGATTCAAACGTATCCGATCGCACGCGACAGAACTGAGGGCGTTGTTCGTAAATTTTACATTCTCGGGCGGCGCGATCGTAGTGAATGCACCATCCCTCTTCTCCAACCATGCTTAAATAGCGATCGAGTTCCTCGGGGGAAAGATAATCGGCGAGTTCCGGACGATCCGCCGGATCGAGGTGACAGCAAGCACCGCACTGTTTTACACAACGCCAAATCTTGATCCTCATCTCGCTCGTCTCGATAATGTCAGAATCCCTAATCGTACACCCCCAAGTGCCAATTTTAACGAATTGTTTAGTTTTGTTGCATTTATGAAAATGTGTCGCCTTCCGGTTATCATATACATTGAATTTTTACACTCTTTTCTGAGATTGGGTTGGCCAACATCATAAAAAAACATGGACATCTTAACAAACGTAACCAGCGTTTTTGCAAATCTTAACTTTGAAGTTATTTTTCAACTTCTGTTTGTCGGCTTAATTTTGCTTGCAGGTCCTGCCGTTATCTTTTTACTAGCACTCAATAAAGGAGATATGTAGGGCAATTTTCCTTAAAATTGCACGCTCTAAACTCTTTTATTCCGAGTTCTTCGATCGAATAAGACTCTCTCATCGTCGAGAGTTTTTTTTTAGGCGATCGGGCATTTTATCGGTCATGAAAGAAAAATGAGACCTCGAAGAACTTGTGAAGTTTTTCGGAAAATCCTAGGTATTCCTTGAAGACAATGGCTAAGTTGAAAACATTGACTTTGAGAGAATTTCTAGCAACATGAACGCTAAAGCATTTCTTCTGGCTTCCATTCTTGGCTTATCTACTCCCGCGATCGCCACGATCGCGATCGCCCCTCCCGCCATTGCACAACAAGCGCCTATCGGTGTCTTTCAAGATGATACTTGGTTTGTAAGAATTAGTTTTTACAACAATGCTTATTTTTACGAAGGGAATAATAAGAATACAGGGGACTCAATTACATTAAGCGGCGCAAACTTTGGTGGGAATAACAGCCGCCCGACGATGACATGGGATAACGGCGGTTATCTCTACCGAGTGGCTTGGCAGCCCGCAGATCCCGGTTATATTCGCGTGCAAGTTTTCAGTCCCAACGGAGAACAAATTTTAAATCGCTTGCTCTATCAAACCAGTTAGTTATTAACAATCGTTCATTGAAATGAATGCGGAACGATCGCCAAATCTAAGATCGGTTGTTGAGTAATACATAACCCGTGACAAGTCAAGAGATCGGGTTGTTGAATTCCTAGAGAAATATGGGTGCTTGCATGAGGAAACGGGAAGAGGCGATCGAAAAAGATTTCTTCCCCCTGCCAGTTAAATTGCAGGGTGTAGACGGCAGGGGGAGCTTCTAAATAGGATAAAAGGTCCCATGCGAGGTGATAGAGGGGCTGGCGCAAAACATCGGAGAGATGAAAGGGTTGTTCGTAAGTTTGAGTATTGTCATTCCAAGCGATCGCCTCGGCATAAAGGGGTCCTTTGGCGGTTAGAACGATCGGCAACCAGTAATTGCCTTCACCCGTCGCATATTCTAAATTTTGTTCCACCCATCGCCGCAATACTTCGACATTTTGACACTGTTGATAAATTGATTTTGCAGCAAATTCGAGGGTTTGGGGAACATTGAACGTGAGGGGATAAATTGCCTCTGTTGTTGGGGCGATCGCATCAGGCGAAAGGATTTGAATGGAAGTTTGAGGAGAATGAGAGAGAATTGCTTGTTTGAGGACTGTAAAATTGGGATTATCCGGGCGATCGGTAAGGAAGATCATTTTAGTTATTGGTTATTAATTTCTGAGACTCTCGACCTGTGAGATTTTAACAAAAATAGGGCGCATTAGCGCCCTAGCAAGCATTATCAAATGATTTGAGGTTCTAAACGCTGCCAAAACTGGGAATGGGTCCCGACAAACGACGGGCAAAACTGGGCAGATCCACTCGTGAGGTGTTGCGGCGAGTTTTGACGGCGAGACGATAGCTGACGCTTTGTAATTCTACGTGTAGTTGACGGTTTTCCCGTTGCAAGCGTTCGATCTTTTCTTTGACGGGAATCATGCGTTCCTCAAATTTGCGCCGATAAATTTGGGGCATTTCTTGCAGTGCTTGCTCTAGCATTCTGGTGCGATCGCCCGTCTCCTGAACCGACTGGCGCAATTGATAGATTTCGCGATCGCGACTGCCGATTTGTTGTTGGTAAAAGGTGACTTGCTGTTCGACTTCCTGTAATTGTTCCCGCAGCATCCGCATTTCGGCTTTGTGGCGTTCGGATACGTCGGGTTGGGGCATAAATTGGTTATTGCCTTTAACCAGACGAAAAAGCTCTTGAGACAACTGTTGCACCAGTTGGTCTCGCATCTTCAACTCTTCGCTCAAGCGGGTTACTTCGCCCCGCAGGCTGCTAACGTTCGTTTTTTCGGTAATATTCACGGCGCTCGAACTCCGTTTCTAGGCTGATTGGCAAGGGAGATGGGGGGCATCACCGCTTATTCTATCTGCTTTTTTGGAAATTGAAAAGAAAATTTTGAGCGAAATGGGGAGAGAGATCGTCGTTCAACCTGCCATCTTTTGTTACAATTGAACTTAAAGCGAGTATTTTTCCAGAAATCCGATGAGGGCGATCGCCAATTTTTTAACGTCTCTAATTTTTGCGGTTTGGCTCATTGTCATTGCCACGATTTCAATTCAAAATATTCAACCCATTTCTCTCAAGTTTTTAACGTTTCAGTCCATCGAGTTTCCCTTTGGGATTGTTTTAACCTTTAGCGTCGTGACAGGACTGCTCTTAGGAGGAGTTTTGTCAATTGTACCCAGTCCGATCCAACGTAATAAATTCAAAAAATCCCGGTAAATTCCCAACAAGTCCATCAAACAGATCGCTTAAGTTCCGATTCGAGCGGAGACTATTGATAATTATTCGTTGAAATGGCATCCGTAATCGAACGGATATTTGTTGTAGAGAGCGATGACGGTGCGGAGATCGTGCAGGGATAGCTCAAAAATTAAGACACGTATCTTAATCAAATTGGGGAACTCTTGTGGGTTTCAGAGCAACATATTCATTGTTTAGAATAAAAGTTACAGTATTCGAGCAGTCGAAACCATGCGTCAGACAATTTTCAAAAATACGGTGCTGTATTTGGGGATTGCATTCTACTCCCTTTCTACTTTTGCCATTATGCCTGCCCTCGCCGGATTAAAAAGTGAAGAGCGCGGAGAATTTCCGGGCGAGCGCGTGGGTGGAGGAACGCGAAGTTCATCAGTATGCGCCCGCCGTTCGAGGCAACTCGTGGGTTTGAGTCCAAAAAATAACTTAGGGATCTCGTCGAGAGAACAACCCTCAATTTATGTTGCCGTTCCCGAACTCGATCGCGCTTATCCCGCCGAGTTTCTCTTAATTGATAAGGAAGGAAACGAAATTTACAAACAAAATCTAGAAATCGGCCGGATACAAAGATTTGTAGGCGTTCGCCTTCCTGAAAATATTCTCAACATCGGCCAAGATTACGAATGGTATTTTGATGTTTTTTGCTTTGAAGACAATATCGGCGAAGCGATTGGCGTTAATGGCACATTACGACAAGTTTCGCAAAAAGAATCCGATGAGCGTCAAGCCAATTTAGCAGAAACTCTAGCCTTAGTGCAATCCTATCAGGCAGCCGGACTCTGGAACGATGCGATCGCGACGGCTTTCGAATTGCGCCAGAATTACCCAGAAAGCGAGCTTGCTTTTGCTCAATGGCGGCAAGTATTACTGGCATTGGATTTTAGTGCCTATGATGGTCTTTTTGAGATGCTGCTGGCAATTCCCGTGTCGCAGTTGCAAGTATCGGAATAATATAATAAGGGGGTAGAGTTTCGGCGATCGCCTTTTATTCCTGCCCATTCATTCGAGCCAAATCCTTGCATTTCTTTGTTAAGACCGCACGCCGCCCGCGATCGATCTCCCGAATTTTTTGGGTCTCCAGTTGTTCTATCCTCGCGTCCAGTACAATCGTGACGGGTTTATTCTGGGGACTCCAACAATTTGGCATCATAGAAAAACTGGAATTAGTCGTTTTCGATCGCTTTATCCAATGGCGTGCCGATGTCCCTCCCGACCCGCGCTTATTCGCGATCGCCATTACTGAAGAAGATTTACAACGCTACGGCTGGCCGCTATCGGATGAAATTCTCGCACGAGCGATCGCCAAACTGCAATCTTACCAGCCGAGAGTTATCGGCCTCGATCTTTATCGAGATATTCCCCAGCCTCCAGGAGAAACAGAACTCGCCCGAGCGCTAGAAGCTAAAAACCTGATTGTCATTACAGAAATTGTTAGTAATATTCCTCCTCCTCCCGATGTGGAAGAAGAGCGAATAGGTTTCAATGATTTGCCCCTCGATGGAGATGGGGTGCTCCGTCGCAACCTCCTTTTTGTGGCAGGGAGAGAGCAAAGTTATTATTCTTTTGCCCTGCGGCTTTTCTTGGCTTACACGCAGTCGGAGGGAATGGACTTTCGCTACAGCGATCGCGCCCTCTTTCTCGGCGAGAAAGAACTTGTTCCCCTACAACGCAATTCCGGCGGCTATCAGACCGCAGATCCGCGCGGATATCAAATCTTAATCGACTACCGCGCTCGCGAAAATATCATCGAATCTGTCAGCCTGCAAGAATTACTAGCAGGAGAGATGAATCCTGATGCAGTCCGGGACAAAATTGTCATTATCGGTACAGTCGCCCCCAGCTTAAAAGATTTGTTGCTGACCCCCTACAGTAGCGCCCGTCAGCAAAATTCCTTTCAAATGCCCGGGGCGATCGTTCATGCCCAACTCACCCGCCAACTGCTAGAAATTACTTCGGGGCAACGTCGCCCGTTTTTCTTTTGGCCGCAATGGGGAGAACTGCTCTGGCTGTGGGGATGGAGTATGGTGGGGGGAATTTTGGTTTGGGGTTTGAGACATCCCCTTGCTTTCAGTTTGGTCGGAATTGCAGGCACGATCGCTATTGTAGGAACGGGCTGGATTCTTTTAACCCATCTCATTTGGATTCCCATTGTCGAACCCGTCTTTGCCTTCGCGATCGCTGGTGGTCTAGCCGTCGCCCATCGCTTGCTCCATACTACGACTCGCGATCCCTTTACGGGTTTGCTCAACCGCGAATCTTTAACCAATCACCTCAAAACCTCCCTCGCTCGCATTCGCAAACATCGCCTTAATTCTACCCTCGGCGTTGTCTTCGTCCAATGCGATCGCCTGCATTTAATTCGAGAAAATTGGGGCAGTGCCATTGGAGATCGCTTCCTCCTCTCCCTCGTGCAACGGTTGCAAAGCAATCTTCCCCGCAGAGCAAAACTCGCAAGAGTGGGAGAAGGCGAATTTGCCACCGTCCTTGATGCCGATTCATCCTCTCTCACGGACTTAGCCGATCGCTTGCAAGATATTTTAGAAGAACCTCTTTTAGTAGAAGATCGACAAATTGTCACCACAGTGAATATCGGTATTGCCACCACCCAAGAACGGCATCTCCACACCCCAGAAAACTTATTGCGGGATGCCAATACCGCCATGTTTCGCGCCAAAGCCCTCGGTAAAACGCACTCTGTCTTCGCTACGGGGATGTTTGAAGAAGCTGTTGCGCAGTTTGCCCTCGAAAACGAGTTACGACGGGCGATCGCCGAGGAACAATTCGTTCTTTACTATCAACCCATTGTTGACCTGAGAACCAAGCAAATTAACGGCTTTGAGGCTTTGATACGCTGGCAGCATCCCGAAAAAGGCTTTATCTCTCCCTTTATGTTCATTCCCCTTGCCGAAGAAACTGGGTTAATTATTCCCCTCGGGCGGTGGATTTTTCAAGAAGCCTGCCGTCAGGCTCGTCAATGGCAAGAGCAATTTCCCCAACGGTCTTTAATTTTAAGTGTGAATCTTTCTGGTCGCCAATTCGAGCAAGCAGACTTAATCGAGATGCTGGCGCAGATTATTAAAGAGGCTAACATTCGGGAATGGACGCTCAAACTGGAAATTACGGAAAGTATGGTTATGGGAAACGTCGAAGAAGCAATCGATCTGATGTTGCGAATCAAATCCTTGGGTTGCAAGCTCAGTATGGATGATTTTGGGACGGGATATTCCTCCTTAAGCCAACTCCGGCGCTTTCCCGTCGATACCCTCAAAGTGGATAAATCTTTTGTGAGAAAAATGGGCGAAAGTCACGAAGATTGTGAAATTGTACGCATGATTGTTGCCCTCGGTCATACTTTAGGGATGGAAATTATTGCCGAAGGGGTAGAAACAAAAGAAGATATGGAAACCCTACAATCATTAGAGTGCGAATTCGGACAGGGTTATTTTTGGTCGAAACCCATCCCGGCGCAAGATGCAACGGAATTGTTAAAATAAGCCATGTCCAACGAGCGACACTTACCCAATAATCTAGCGATCGCCAATTTTCAGGTCGGGGTAGATAATGTTATTTTTTCGGTAGATCTGCAAACTCAAAAACTTTTTGTTCTCCTGAGCAAGCGATTGCAAGATCCTTTTAAAGGAATGTGGAGTTTACCAGGGACTTTAGTACGCGAGGGAGAATCCTTAGAACTAGCTGCCGATCGCATTCTCAAGGAAAAAATTAGAGTCAAAAATTTATATCTCGAACAACTCTATTCTTTTGATGAATTCGAGAGCAATCCTTGGGAAGATTCTTCACAGTTGGGAGTCCGCTATCTTTCTGTTGGTTATTTTGCCTTGGTTCGTTTTGAGGAAGCAGAATTAATCGCCCATGAAGGAGGAATGACAGCTTGGTTTTTAGTCAAAGAAATTCCCGCACTGGCTTGCGATCGCGATCGCATTTTAAGTTACGGTTATCGAAGATTGCGAAATAAATTAGAATACAGTCCCATCGCTTTTGATGTTTTACCCGCGGTTTTTACCCTGAACGAACTCTATCAATTTTACGGCACGGTTTTAGGAGAAAGTTTTGCCGACTACTCTAATTTTCGCAGTCGTCTATTAAAGTTGGGTTTTTTAAAAGATACGGGATTAAAGTCCTCGCGAGGGGCAGGACGACCTGCAAAATTATATCGCTTTGACGCGGAAGCCTTTGCCCCTTTACAAGATAAACCAATGGTGTTTATTTAGTTCGATCCCCCCCAGCCCCCTTAATAAGGGGGGAGAATTTAGAAGTCACCCTAATAAGGGGGAGAGAATTTAGAAATCTCCCTTTTTAAGGAGTCTAAATCCAGAAGTCTTAACTTTATTAAGGAGTCTAAATCTAAAAGTCCCTCTTTTTAAGGGGGATTTAGGGGGATCGAACCAAGCCAATGCGTTAAAATTCGATATAGACTCGCTCCTAACTCTAAATTATCATGCAGTTTTTTAAACAAGTTTTTGCCAGTTTGCTCGGAACATTCTTAGCACTCGTTCTCTTTGGAGTCTTTGGGGTGAGCCTGTTTACGGCGGTTTTGGTGGCTTCTTTGGCAACGGGAGAAGAAGAATCGCCTCGAGTGAAAGATAAATCGGTTTTAACCTTCGATCTCTCCGCAGGACTTGAAGATACCGTCCCGATCGATGCTTTTGCGGCTAGTTTTGCCGACGGGGAGGGGGATGCTTTATCGTTGCGTCGGGCGATCCGGGCGATCGAAGCCGCAGCAGAAGACGATCGCATTGTGGCTCTCTTTTTAGATGGAAGTCGGGGAAATGGAGGCACGGGATTTGCAAATTTACAGGCTTTGCGTCGTGCTTTAGAAAAGTTTCGCGCGGCGGAGAAAAAGATTATTGCTTATGATGTGAATTGGGGAGAACGAGAATATTATCTCAGTTCTCTGGCTGATGAGATTTTACTCAATCCAAGAGGTTCGATTGATGTGAACGGGTTAGGAGTCCAACAATTATTTTTAGCAGGTGCATTAGAGAAATTTGGCATTGGTATCCAAGTGGTGAGAGTGGGTAAATATAAATCCGCCGTCGAACCTTATACTCAACAAGAATTCAGCCCGGAAAATCGAGAACAATTAGAAAATTGGATTGGGGATGCGTGGCAGGAATTCTTACAAGTTGTAGGGAAAGGGCGGGAAATGACTCCTCAACAATTACAGAATTTAGTGAATGAGAATGGTCTCTTTTTACCATCAGAAGCGATCGCGTCGGGTTTGGCGGATGAGTTAACCTATTTTGATGAAGTGGAGGCAAAATTCCGAGAACTGACGGATCAGACTAGGAAAAAGAAGGGATTTCGACAAATCGATCTCGAAACCTATGCCGGAATTGTACGGAACGACGATCGCTCTTCTGACAACAAAATCGGGGTTTTGTACGCACGGGGAACGATTGTTTATGGGGAAGGAACTCAAGAGCAAATTGGTAGCGATCGCTTTGTCCGTCAGTTGCGAGAGTTGCGAGAAGATGACGATCTAAAAGCGATCGTTTTGCGGATTGACAGTCCGGGGGGCAGTGCTTTGGCTTCTGAGTTGATTTTACGGGAATTACAGTTACTTCAGGAGGCAAAACCGACAATTGTTT
The DNA here is from genome assembly GCA_039194995.1 of Cyanobacteria bacterium P01_E01_bin.42. Classification (GTDB taxonomy): domain Bacteria; phylum Cyanobacteriota; class Cyanobacteriia; order Cyanobacteriales; family Spirulinaceae; genus CCY15215. The sequence goes on from JBCCVR010000044.1 coordinate 19,828, forward strand.
CAATGGGAAATGTGGCGGCTTCTGGGGGATATTTGATTGCGATGGGATCCGATCGCATTTTTGCCGAATCTATGACGACGACGGGATCGATTGGAGTCTATGGAATTTTGCCCAATGTAGAGCGAATTACAGCAGATAATGGCATTACACGGGATGTAGTGAAAACGGCTCCTTATGCCGATGCAGAGTCGATTTTACGCCCGAAAACCGAGGCAGAATTGGTGATTATTCAACGGCTTGTCGATCGCATTTACGAAGTCTTTCTCGATAGCGTCACCCAGTCTCGCAAGTTACCGAGACAGACGGTTGACGAAATCGCACAGGGGCGAGTTTGGTCGGGTTTAGACGCGAAAGAATTGGGTTTGGTGGATGAGTTGGGGGGATTGGATGCCGCGATCGCTTATGCGGCAGAGAAAGCCGAATTAGGAGACGATTGGGAGGTAGAAGAGTATCGGGAAGAACCGACATTGGGCGAGCTTTTAGAGAGTTTTTTATCCATTGCGATCGCGCCTCGAAAGAAACAGGAAATGAATTTTTCTCCGTTCTTGAAAGAATGGGAGCATTTACAGGAAGAGTTCAAAATTTTACAAAGTTTGAACGATCCGAAAGGGGTATATTCTATTTTTTGGGGTGGCGAAAATTGAGAACAGGGATTTGTAGCTAAAACTTGGTAATTTAATGATAGAATATCAAAATAAAATAGAGGGTATAAGGGTAAGCAATGAAACAATTAAAACGCATTACAGTTAATCCGGAAGTAATGGGGGGAAAGCCTTGCATTCGTGGAATGAGGGTGACTGTCGGCACAATTTTAGGTTTAATGGCTGTAGGGCGATCTCATGATGAAATTTTACGAGCATATCCTTATCTAGAGTCTGAAGATTTGATGGAATGTTTGGCTTATGCTGCGTGGCGAGTTGAGGAAATCGAGGTTCTTTTAAACGTGTCGTGAAAATTTTAATTGATATGAACCTATCTCCGGACTGGGTTGAGGTATTTGCAAAGTATGATATTGAAGCAATGCACTGGTTATCTATAGGTAATCCAGAGGCAAAAGATCGAGAAATTATGGATTGGGCAAGTGTAAATCAGTATATTGTTTTTACTCACGATCTAGACTTTGGAGTATTGCTGGCAGCAACGAGGGCAAGTAAGCCAAGTGTTATTCAAGTTCGAACTCAAAATGTATTGCCAGATTATTTAGAAAGTATTGTTATTTCTGCGATCGCACAAACTCGTGAATTTTTACTGGCTGGTGCTTTGGTAACAGTTAATGAATCGCGATCGCGAGTTCGCATTCTGCCTTTTTCATAGCTGCGATCGCTTTTCGTGTGGTTTGATATCATGATGAGCGATCGCTATCCCCATCCAATACACAAAAAATCGAAAGTTCCGGATCGCTGGCGAAATCTTCGGCAGTTTCTTGCATCATGGGTTCTAGAATTTTGTGTCTTTCCGCGAGGGGAAGTTTGGCGATTTCTCGCAGGGAGGGGATTGAGCGATCGCTTGTCGTGCTAGTTTTGGGAAGATCGCTTTCTTGTTTGAGGGATTTGGCAAAGTTGAGGACGATTTGCTGTTTCTCTGGGGAAAGCTGTCTGAGGGTTGCAAGGAGGGTTTTTTCGAGATCGAGGGTTTGTTCCATTCTTCGATTGTGCGATCGACGTTGCTCATATTTTAGTTTGCTTTGTGGGTTTGGGTTGATGGTTTGCACCTGCAAAGTTGTGAGAGTGGAGCTATAATCGAGTTTAAGGTTAGGAGAGTGGTTCTATGCAAGTAACTTTAACGCCAGAACAAGAAAAGTTTGTTCGTTCTCAAATTCAATCGGGAAATTATGGAAGTGTGGAAGAGGCGATCGCGCAGGCATTCCAGTTATTAGAGGACTATCATCGCCAACAAAAAGAAATGCGCTTTGAAGAATTAAGGCAAGAAATTCTAGTTGGGACTGAAGAAATGCAGCAAGGAAAAGTAACAGATGGTGAAATCGTTTTTGAAAGGATTCGAGAACGTTTGAAAAACGAGTTTTGCTTAAAACAATAAATCTAGTAAGTTTAAAAATCAAAATATAAAGTTCTCATGCTAAAAAAATATGGATAAACAGAAATTACTTAATATTATTAGAAAAGCTATTATTAATAGATTCATATATCTCAATTTTTCGAGAAATCAACTGAATACAATCTCATCTGAAATTGGACAAGTAACTTCCTTAAGAAGGCTCAATCTGTCAGGAAATAAACTAAAGACAATTCCTCCCGAAATTGGACAACTTACCTCTCTTGAAAGACTGCATTTGTCGGAAAATAACCTCAGTAAAATCCCTCCCGAAATTGGTCAGCTTACTTCTCTCGAAAGGCTCTATTTTTCGTCAAATCAATTGAGAGAAATTCCTCGTGAAATTGGACAGCTTTGCTCTCTTCAGATGCTCTACATCTGGGATAATCAACTAAAGAGAATTCCTCGTGAAATTGGTCAGCTTACTTCTCTTAAAGAACTATATCTTTCAAGGAATCATATAAAAGAACTTCCTTCTGAAATTGGACAACTTACCTCTCTTCAAAAACTCGATCTTAGGAGGAATCATATAAAAGAACTTCCTCCTGAAATTGGACAACTTATCTCTCTTCAAATTCTAGATCTTTCAGAAAATCAACTGACTAAACTCCCTTCTGAAATCAAACACCTTTCCTCTCTCCAACAACTCTATCTTTCGGGAAATCAACTGAGCGAACTTTCGCCTGAAATTAGAAAATTCATTAATGATCCCGATAATGCAGCACAAGAAATCCCAAAGTATTATCGCCAAATTTCCGAACAAGGGAAAGATCGCATTTACGAAGCCAAACTCTTAATCGTTGGTGAAGGTGGTGCAGGTAAAACAACACTTGCTAAAAAGATCGAAGATGAAAATTATAAGTTAATTTCCACCGAACAATCGACAGAGGGAGTCAATATTATTCGCTGGAAATTTCCTTTTAAAGATGATAAAGAATTTACAGTTAATATTTGGGATTTTGGCGGGCAAGAAATTTACCATTCAACTCATCAATTTTTTCTCACCAAGCGTTCTCTCTATATTTTGGTTGCCGATAGCCGCAAAGAAAACACTGATTTTTTCTACTGGTTGAATGTTGTCGATCTGTTAAGTGAAACAAGCCCCATTCTCATCGCTAAAAATGAGAAACAGGATCGAAAGAGAGAAATTAACGAACGACAACTACGAGGCGAATTTCTTAACTTAAAAGAAGTTTTCTCCAGTAATCTTGCTAACAATCGCGGCTTACCTGAAATCAAACAAGCGATTGAACATTACATTACTACCTTGCCCCACATTGGCGACGAACTTCCCAAAACTTGGGTTAAAGTTCGCAAAGCACTCGAAACGAATCCCCACAATCACATCACCCTCGAAGAATATCTCGAAATCTGCACGGAAAATGGCTTTACCCGTCGCGAAGATGCCCTTCAACTCAGCGAATATCTCCACGATCTCGGCGTTTGTCTCCATTTCCAAGAAGACGATCTTCTTCGCAAAACTGTCATCCTTAAGCCGACTTGGGGAACCGATGCAGCCTATCGCGTTCTCGATAATCCCCAAATTACTCAAAACCTCGGCAGATTTCACCAAGACGATCTTGCCGCTATCTGGCACGAAGAGCAATATGCCATCATGCGCCCCGAACTGTTGCGCCTGATGATAAACTTCAAACTCTGTTACGAAATCCCCAGCAAGCCTAAAAACTACATCGCCCCGCAACTCCTCAGCCTCGACTCACCCGAATATCCGTGGGATGATACCGATAACCTTCTCCTGCGCTATTCCTACGAATTCATGCCCAAAGGCATTCTAACCCGCTTCATTGTCGAGATGCACCAATGGATTGAAGGGGAAAATCGTGTCTGGAAAACGGGAGTTATTCTCAGCAAAGAGAAAGCACGTGCTGAAGTTATCGAACTTTATCATCTCAGAGAAATTCGAATTCGCGTTTGTGGCGATCGCAAGCACAATATCCTCGCTACCGTCCGCCACGAACTCGACAAAATTCACGGTACTTACGAACGCCTCAGATACGATACCCTCGTTCCCTGTAACTGCAAAATCTGTAAAGGCAGCCAAACCCCCCATTTTTATCGGTTGCAAATCCTCCATAAATTTCAGAGCGATCGCCAAGATAAAATTCAATGTCAAATTAGCTATGAAATGGTCAATGTTGACAGATTGATTAGTGATATAAATAAAGAGAGCCGCGATTCTTTTTCAACCATGACAGATCAAGGTAAATATAGTATTCACAATCCCGAAGTCGTTCAAATTATTGAAAATAATCAAGGCCAAGTCATTGGTAAACAACAAACCACCGATCCCATGATGAAAAAGGCGATCGATGATATTCTTCAAATCCTGACGGAGTTACAGAACCAATATCCCGACGTAACGGAATCCGAAGCCCAAGATATTATCGAGGTCGAATTTGAAACGATCCAAGCAAAACAGCCTAAAAAGTGGAAAATGCTGTGGAAATATCTATTCGATCGCGATCGCTGGTTGAATGGAGGCAGAACCGCCACACTGAAATTAGCAGAACATTTTACAGAAGAGAGTCCGTGGGGCAAAGGAATTGCGGGTTTTGTTGAAGGCTTCAGCGAAGAAGAATAATTTCAAACTCTTTCCCTCTCTGTGTCCTCTGCGCCTCTGTGGTTCAATTAATCTCCTCCCCTCTGCAAATATTGAATCATCGCACTTAAAGCGTGCTGAACGTAATCGATGCGAACCTCCGTAACGCGACGATTAAATTGGTCGGCATTGGGCAAATCTGACGAAATGGGCCCGATCGCCCGAGGAAAAGCCCCCGCAAACTCTCCCTCATCAATCTGCGATCGCAACAAAAACGCAATCCCCCGCGCAACCGCAGAGTCAATGCGCCGATAAATTGCCCGATCCGGAGGCAGAAAAGAAAGCGCCCCTTGCAACCCTTCCAAACGAGTAGCCGTGGGAGTAACGCGCCCGTTGGCAGAAAATCCCCCCTCGTATTCCGGGCGATCCAAAAAGTCGATCTGACTGTCCAAAATCGTCTTGCAGATTTGTATCGCGTGCCTCACCAATAATTGCCGCGAGACGGGTAACGCTTCGCGATCGAGTCCCAGCAATCGTTCCGTTGCCAAAAGCGCCCAATGATCCGCAGGCACTTTAATTTCATCCTCGCGACTCCTCGCAAGATAGGCGATCGCCTTCGCCGCCGCTTCCAACCAAACCTCTGAGGCATCTTTTTCGTAGAGCATCGCCAACCCCAACGCCGCCTCCCCCGGATAAAATAAAGATTGCCAGCGATCGTCCCGCCCGCCTTCCGAGGGAATGTATTTCGAGTAAAAACTACCGTCTTTTTTCTGCATATAAACCAGAAAGCGCCCGAGTGCCTGCAAATCTTCGAGGGGCGTAAATCCGGGCTGAATCTCCTCTAAACTCAACAGGGCAACCAAACCCAACCCCGTCCCCCCGAGTTTCGCCTGTCGGGGACTGTCGCTACCAGTCACATCCGGATTCGACCATACCGCCAGCAGGTTTTCCCGTCCTGATATGGGGGCAATGGACTCATCTCGCAGATATTGCCCCGCCCGTTCCATCGCCGATCGCACCGCGCGATCGTCCTGCAATTGATAGTACGTGGACATCGCGTAAATCGTTCCCGCATGACGCAACATATTATATTTTCGCCGCATTTGAATGCGAGGATTTAAGTTAATTCGATAGACAAACATTCCATCTTCTCGAGTTTGTGCGACCAAATATCGCGCCGATCGCTCTACCGCTTGTCGAACGGCATCAATTGAGGGCGATGCAGTCGTTTCCAGTCCCGTTAAAAGAACGCTAAAAAAGAAAATGACAGCCAGCAAAATGCTAATTCTTCTCGTAATTCGCAACCGAAAACGTTTCAAATCAAACATAATTCCTCTCAAGGAAATTAAAGACATTGTTTTGGTAGAGCAATCCTTAAAATCTGCTTAATTCTTAATTCTCTTCTTTACCAAGGTAATAAGCTCCCATCCCAAGAAAAAAACTTACCGCTATCATCGCTCTCAATCTTATCAATTACAGCTAATAATTGCGTTACCGTGCGTTCTATAGAAAATAACTTTTCAGGGGGAACATTTCTTTGAAACGGGCGGGATAATCGCGTATCCGTCGTCCCCGGATGCAGCATAATAATCACCGTTTTCGGACTCTTGCGAGCATACTCGATCGCCGCCGTCTTCATCAACATATTTAAAGCCGCTTTCGAGGCGCGATAGCCATACCAACCCCCCAAACGATTATCGCCAATACTGCCGATTTTAGCTGAAATCGTCGCCAAAAGACTGCGATCGCCATGCCGAAGTAGGGGTAAGACATGCTTAGCGAGTAAAACCGCACCGATACTATTCACTTGAAAGTAGCGACTTAAATTCTCTGCATTTAACTGTCGCAAACCCTTCTCTGGTTGTAATTCCCCTTCATGCAGCAGCCCAACGCAATTAATCACCCAATGCAAGCGATCGCATTCCTTACCAATCTCTTCTACCGTCGCGATAATCTGCCTCTCATCCGTAATATCCATCGGCAAACAAGTCAGGCGATCGCACTGTTCCTGCAAGGAGAATAACTCAGAAGCAGTCTCGCGATCGCGATACATTCCGTAAATCTTGCCAATGCGCGGATATTGTAGGAGTTGAGTCACAAAACCCAAACCAATTCCTCGACTCGCACCCGCGATCGCGATATTCAAGCGATCGATCTCTACAAAAATAGACATACTTCTAAACTGTTTCAATCGTTTTAACCAACACATAAAATTGTAAAATAAAATTAGCACTCTCGGTTTTTGAGTGCTAAGAAAACTCAGTGTTTGTACCAGAGAATTGAGGAGGAATTTAGCAGTCTCGATGCTTGAGTGCTAATTTAAAACAACCGAAAAAGTCAAAAAATGTTAAAACCTATACTTACAATAAAGAAAAAGAATTTAAAATAGAAGCAAAGCAAATTTAGAAATTAGCAAGCCGCCGTTATGTCTTATTCATTCGATATCATTGGCGTTAGTTCTGTCGTGCAATTTTTTCAGTATCAACAAAAAGTCGAACAGATGCGCGATCGCTCTAAAGCCTATTTAGGAAGTTATGATTGTACCTTGGATAGCTTTATCACTTCTACTGAAATGGTCTGCCAAAAGCCGAATTGGGATTGGGATGCCGCCATCGGTGAAATTGTCAATTTTTGGCTGAAACACGAAGAAAAAATCAAACGATGGAAACTCGAACTCGATGACATGGGAGGAGATAACCTAATTGTTGGCAGAGTCGCGAATATCGATTGCTTGCGATCGGAATTCGAGTCTCTATTCTAGCCACAATTCCCATAGATAATATTGATAATTGTTCATTGATAATTGTTCATCGATCTAAGGCTTTGCCAGACTCGAATCGTTTTATTTGCACTGCTGCTAATGAGAACCTTTCCTCTTGGATGAAACGCAAGAGAGAGAATATCGGCAGTATCTTCTTTGAGTTCGACAATTTTTTCGCCCGTTTCCACATTCCAAAGAATAATAATTCCGTTCCAACTTCCACTCGCGAGAATTTTACCCTCGGGACTAAAAGCGAGGGAAGAAATGCGATCGCCGTGACCGAGTAAAATTAGAGGTTCATCTTTAGTTCTCAGCGGCCAAAGTCTTATCGTACAATCATAACCGCCCGTTGCCAAAAGCGTGCCATCAGGGCTAAAAGCAACCGTTAAAATTGCAGAATTCATCTTCAAGGATCGCGCTAACTTTCCCGTTTGAATCTGTCGCAAACGAACGTTCGTTTCAAGTCCTCCACTGGCAAAAGTCTTTCCGTTGGGATGCAAAGAGAGAGAATAGATTTTTTCCCCATATCCCTTTAAAGTATTAATTTCTTTTTTAGTTTTAAGATCCCAGAGTTTAACAGTTCGATCCCAACTTCCACTCGCGATCGTTTTACCATTACGGCTAAAAGTCACGCAGGAAACGACATCAGAATGACCGGAAAACATTCCTCCAAAAGTACATATAAGTTTTCCTTGTTTGCAATTCCACAGTTTTATGGTGCGATCGCTACTGGCACTCGCTAAAATTTCACCATCGGGACTGAGTGCCAAATCGTTAATCTCGCCAGAATGTCCTTTAAAGATTCTCAGAAGTTGATTCGATCGCATCGTCCACAGTTTAATCGTTTTATCGCTGCTACCACTCACGAAAAATCTTCCTTTCGGATCGATCGCGATCGCATTGACTTTCCCGCGATGTTTTTTAATAATATTAGTCCGCTGCCAAATTTCCTTATTCAGAGTGGAAGAATTGACAGGTGTATCAGGAGAAGATGGGAATGAAGAGGGTTCGCTTTCTTGGGTTTGAGGCGATTTTCTCGTCAACTCGGCAACTTTCTCAAAATCCGATTTTGCTCGATTCCCATAGCCTAATTTTTCATTAAGAAAGGCGCGATATTGATAGGCTTTGAGGTAGTCAGGTTTAAGGTGAATCGCCCGAGAAAAATCAGCTAATGCCTCTTCATAATCCTCAATTTCAGCATTCTCTACACCACAGTTATAATAAAACTCCGGATCGGTCGAATGAGTTTTTATACCTGTTGTCTTGGTATCTTGTTTTGACTCAACTCGATTGGTTCTGAGGCGTTCGTAAGCCTCTTTAATTTGTCTAAATCTTTCAGTCGCCTCTTGTTGATATTGAGGTGCATCGATAAAGCGATCGGGATGCCAAATTTTCGCGAGTTTGCGATACGCTAACTTGATCTCTTCGAGGGATGCACCGGGTTTGAGTTCGAGAATGTTGTAATCGAGATCGAGATTACTCATGAGAAATTGCACCTTGGGTTAATTTTAGGATACCCCATGCACTCTTAAAAGTAACACGATCGCAAATACGCGATTGCTACCGCCATTTCAACAAATAATTATCAATTTTCTTTAAAAAAGTTTTCATAGCTCACTTCTTACAAAGTATCTATAGCCGTAGGAATGGTTTGTTGCAAATTAAGACGGCCTTGATACAGTTCTAAACGATCGCGATCGCTCGACAACAGAGCAGCCCATGTTAAAAGTTCCTCTTCTTTTAAGTCCAAACGAGGAGAATAAGTCGAAATTTGACTCCATTGAGCCAGTATATCTTGTTGTCGTCGATCCGCTAAATTAGGTAACTGCAAAGCCTCTATAACTACGCGTTCGGAGGGACAGAGTTCCCGTGCCACCCATAAGACTTCAATATCCTCGATAAGCGCATCTTTCGGCAAATTATAAGTGCGGTCTCGATGTTCGTAAACTGCTTTTTCTTTAATTTTTTGATGTGTGGTATAACCCCAAAATTGTAACCATCTTGGTTCTAAGTTTACTGAGATAGCAAGGTAGTAATCGCCAGCGAATAAAGGAAGATCGATCCATTCCCACGGTATGGAAAATTCATCCGAGTTTACCGTATCTCGAGGTAAGAGAACGAGCCTGCGATCGCCAATTTCTATCGCCGTTCCGTTTATAAATTCCCAAATACTGCTTTTTCCAGTTCGATCTAAGTCACTAAAGCAGATTTGTAGGGGTTCATTTTGGAGATCGGGATCGCTTTTAATATATTTCAGAAAACTTTGCAAACAAAGATAATTAAGATAAGCTGTCCAGCGAGAGGACTGATTGGCATAGTCTTCTGCCTGCTTCCAAGCGCGATCGCTGTCTTCCGAAGAAAACTCCAACCAAAGGCGATCGGGAAATAGTTCCATGAGTTTTTCGAGAGTTGATAGCACGATCCGTGACTCCTTTTTTAGGCTTACCTTAATTAAGATTTTCTTGCAAAAATAGATCGATATCATCTGCAACTTGATTGAGGTTTTTATAGTCTAGCTTTAAGGTTTGGGCAATAGACTGTAAAAAGCGAGTTCTCAGAATTGGATTGACATAATCTCTAGAGTTTAAAATCTGACGATCGCATTGCAGGAATAAAGACTTGAAGAAGTTTCTTGCTTGTTTTGCCAGTACCTCTTCCATTTGTTCTTTCGCACGCTCAACGATCTCGCTATCAAGATTGAAATCGCAAAAATATTGTTGTATTTTCTTGGTAAATTCTTTCAACATCAATTGACGTGCTTTACGTCGCTTCCTGCTAATGCTGCATTGAGGAACATTCATAACCAAACCCGTTTGAGTTTGAGTTAAATTTAAACCTTGCCAAAGAAGAAGCAAAAGTTTGTGTTCAGAAGATAAATTCTCGAAAGCATCACGAACCAGATCGGCAATTTCATCGTGTTCTTCATTACGAATCAGAGAATTTAAAGGAATATTTTCGCCGCTTGAATTCCCGATCGCAACAAATTCATCCCAGCGATCGCGAGCATTTTCAAGATTCAAAATTGAATCGGGATAGTATAATTTTAAAGTACGTTGATTTTGCATGGCTTTAATACAAATTTGTAGTATTTCTTCAATCTGCTTTGCTTGAATTTCCACCTCGGAATCGATCGAAGCCGAATAATGATTTTTGTATAAACATGCTATATTTTGCAGTTCTTGAAAAGTAGGAGGAGGGGAAGCGCGATCGCTTCGTTGTTGACAGGGTTTACAAGTTTCTTGAAACCAATGCCAAACTGATAGATAAGATTCAATTTTATCTGCATCAATGCAACTTTGCAAGGCAATTTTAAGCTCTTTGAAAGTAGTATCATATCGCAATATTCCCCAATCTTTATATTTGCCGAGAAGACTTTCTTGATTGTATTTATATAATTCATCTTTGATCTTTCGTTCTAAAACTGCTTTTGCGAAGGTTTTAATAAAATAGAGTTTTCCATCTCGATGCCGACGCTGAAAGTCAAATCCATTCAATAATTTTACGGGATCGTTAGCATATTGAATCGCAATTTGCAAGTAGTCTCGTTCGTCATAGCGATGTTGAAAAAAATCAATTTTTTGATAGGTTCGCTGGAGTCTTTTAGCAACAATATAGCCACTCGTACACAGATAAGATGTCAAGTGCCTTTTGGCATAGGTGAGGTCTTCCTTACATTCTGGTACAATCGCATTTTGCAGCACTTGTAAAAAGTACCTCGCGCATTTATCTTCCGAAGGGTTTTTGCAATGTTCGAGGAAACGCTGCATATTTTTATACAAAAGAGGGTGCGATCTCCAAGCGAGATAATGACGGTTTCCCATATCGTCAAACAGGGGAAAACGAGAAAAAAGCGTTGCAAGCTCTAATTTTAAAGGATCGTTCACGTTTAGTCTCCTCCCGAGAAGCAAAAATCCAAATTTGATCGAATTTCTGCGAATAGGTTGTGAGAGTTTCTCTGGTTATATGGGGAGGATTTCTAAAATTTTATGCAGAAACGAACAAAAAAAGGGAATTGAGAGAACTTTTAATCTCTATTGTTACATTTCTTCATATTTTTCCTCAATGCTTGCTTTCCTCTCATCATCGAGCTTTCATGTCTATCTTAGCCTGCTTTTGCTTCTTTAACAGCCTTATAAAGTGCTTTAAATTTACGCTGTTGTTGATTATGATCGACAATTGGAGAGGGATAGCCACTATATTGTAACTCTAGAGGAGAAATTTTTCCCGTTACTAAATACTCAGGATCGAAAGATCGTAATTCATCTACCCATTGGCGAATATATTCCCCTTCAGGATCGAATTTTTTCGCTTGACTGGCAGGATTAAAAATGCGTAAGGGTTTTGGATCCATCCCACTCGAAGCACTCCATTGCCAGCCGCCATTATTAGCAGCTAAATCTCCATCCCATAATTTTTGCATAAAATACTTTTCTCCCCAACGCCAATCAACAATTAAATCTTTGGTTAAGAAACTCGCGACAATCATGCGGCATCGATTGTGCATCCATCCCGTTTGATTGAGTTGTCGCATGGCTGCATCAACGATGGGATAACCCGTTTTTCCCTCGCACCATGCTTGAAAGTATTCCTCATTGTTTTCCCATGGAAAATCCTTCAAAATTTCGCGATATGCACCCTCTGCGAGTTCGGGAAAAAAGAACAAAGCGTGTTGATAAAACTCTCGCCAAACAATTTCTTGTTGCCATTTCCGAACGCTTTCTCGCGTTTCATCGCTGCGACAATTTTCATAAGCAATTTCTGTGGTTTGCCAAACGCGACGAACGCCGATCGCGCCAAATTTTAAGGCTCCACTTAATTGGGAAGTTCCTTCAATTGCTGGGAAATTTCGTTGTTCGCCATAATCATAAACAGCAGAATCACAAAACTCTTCCAGTCTTACTCGAGCGGCTTTTTCTCCCGGTTCTAGCATGAAACCATTTTCCCAAACATAACCTAAATCTTTGGCTGTTGGTAAGGCGATCGCGCCTGCTTCTGTAGCGGAAATTTCTTCTGTTTCAGTGAGTCCCGACAGCACTTCTAGAGGCTGACAAGGGGCTTGTTTGGTTTGCTTGCTCAGATTCTTCCAAAAAGGGGTATAGACTGTATAAGGTTGTCCCGCTCCTGTTTTAATCGTACCGGGTTCGTGCAATAGTTTATCCCAATAAGTTTGCACTGCAATGCCTGCCAACTCTAGAGCATCTTTGACTTTACGATCTCGCTCCTGGGAATAGGGTTCGACATCTAAATTCCAGAAGACTTTTTGGCAATTTAAAGCCGTTGCCAGTTTGGGAATTGCGCGATCGGGTTCATCATAGAGCACGAGTAATTGACTGCCCAATCTTTGATAATCTGCCTGTAACTCTTGCAAGCAACCTATCATATAAGCAACCCGTGCGGGAGCAATATCGTCGCGATCGAGAATATTAGGATCGAGGCAAAAAAGTCCAACAATTTGCTGGCTTAATTTGCATGCGGCACTCAATCCGATATTATCCTCAATTCGCAGATCGCAACGATGCCAAAATAGAATTCCCATAATTTCCCAATAACAAACAACAAACAACAAACAACAAATTTTTAATTTTCCTCTGATAGACTCTGTTGCATCCAGCCTAAATAAAAATGATTGAGTAAGTCCGTGCTATCTCGTCCTGCGGGAGTAATTGTGGGTTCAACTAAAATTTCTGCTTGGATGTGAGGTTGTCTTTTCTTAATTTCTAAAACAGCCAAACAGGCACGAGGTTGATTCTCTTCTGCATCGATTTCGGATTTTGTTAAAGTAATACTCTGCACGACAATTGAGTCGATCGCGTCGGGATAATCGCTCGGGGCGCGATAGGGATTGGGTTGGGAATTACTATCAAAAGACTTCATCCATGCTTCCGAAGAAAGCATCACGATCGCGGGAGAAATATCTCGACCCCATGCTTGATAAAAAACGCCTCCTAACTCAACTAAAATTTGACGGCGATTGGTAGAACTATTAAAGTCGGGTTCGTTGGGAATTTCCAAAAACTGCCAGCGTCCTTCCGAATCTAAAACCTGTAATGTGGGAGGAAAATTTTCCACCTTCTCTTCCTTGCAAAATCCCTGAATAATTTTTAATTCTTGTTCGATCGTGGCAATTAATTCATCGTTGGAGATGGTATCGCGATCGAGATTTTCTAGCATTTTGGCTTTCCCTTTAATTGAGTTTGGAATTCGGCAGTAGAACGCTGTCCCAAATTCCCCATTGTCCCATCTTAGCAATACAACTGCCATCGGGAGGTCTTTGGGGGCGGTCGAGGAACGCTAATGCCATAATCACGGGACAATTTCCCTGTTCTAAAACTCCATGTCCCAAACCGGGATATTCAAAAACGTAAGCATTCCCGAGAAAGCGAGCAACGTATTTGCCATAAGGTAAAGGTGTAATCGGATCGTATGCGCCGTGTACAATTAGAGTGGGAATATGGCTGCGGACTGGTTCGTAAACGCGATCGGGAAGGGGAGTGACGGGATAGAAGAATTTACAAAAGTTTGATAGAGTTGTTGAGATAGTTGAAATTTGTTCGAGGGAAGGAAGTAAAGGCGGCAAACCTAAATCGGGATGAGGTGGATTTGGGGCAGCACATATTGTGGCAAAACGCATCCCATCAGCAAGACGAGTGGCTTCCCGAAGACGTTGGCGATAAATATTTTTAAATAGGGTAAAGTCGTTGCGACTCAGATCGTGAATGAGGCGAGGGAGTTGGGGGGCATATTGATGGGCATCATAGAGAAAATCGCGAATGAAAATGGTAAAAGTATCTAAATTGAGATAATAATACTCTTCTTCCATCCCTCCTGCGATCGCAATTGTTAAATTCTGCGGATTTTGTTCGAGTTGTGCCAGAAGCTGGGTGAATTGTTGTTCTAAATTGGGATAATTTTCTCGGCAAAGACGATCGCGATCGCAAGCTCGGAAAATATTGCCCAAAGCGCGACTAAAACTGTGGAATTGATAAAACCCAATATCAGAATCAGTAGCAATTGTTGCATCAAGAATTACACTGCGAAGTCGTTGGGGATGCTGGCGTAAAATGTAGAGGGCGAGTTGAGAAGCGTAAGAAGTTCCGTAATAGTTAAAGCGATCGTAGCCGAGACTTTGGGTGACAAGAGCAATATCATCTGCGTGTTGTACCATATTAAAGGCATCGAGATTGATGCCCTCTCGCTCCCAACGTTCCTTGCAGTCTATCGGCAATACATTGCGATCGCAGGGTAAATAAGGTTGCGAATAATACGCTCCTCGTTGTTCGATAAAAAGAATGTCTCGCTGCCTTTGCAACGGCAATAACATGCCCCCCGGAATGAAATGGCGAATTCGCTGGAGACTCGACGCACCGGGTCCCCCTCGTTCCATAATTAAAGGGGTTGAATTAGTGCGATCGCCCGTACTTTTGAGGAGGACAAAAGCAAGTTTAAAGGTTTTCTCCGTGGCGCGATCGTGAAATTCTGGAACGGTAACGTAACCGCAACGGGCATTTTCTACGCCCGAGGGAAGATCGAAGCGATCGCAAGGTTGAGTTTCGATAATTTGAGTGTCAACAATTTCATTGGCTCGAGCGGGAAATCGTCCTAAACAAGCAACGAGCGCGATAACTGAGAGATAATATTTACAACTCTGCCAAGTTAGAAAATGCAACATTCCGATAGTTGTGAATTTAGCGATCGGGGAAAGGTCCAAAGATAATTTGCCCGGAAAAAGTTTGCCCCGCGATCGGCTCTTGTTCGTTAACATTAAAAACTTGCAATCGCAATGTTTCCCCATCTTGTCCCACAACCGTTACCACTGCATTCTTGCCGCTCAATCCAGCAGAAGTCGATTGAGCAACAACCCCATTAATCAAAACGTTACCGCTTGCATCGGTACTAATAACATTGCCGTCAATTGTATAACTACTTGGCACCAAGGTGACAATCGTGGGGAAGTCTCCTCGTTCCGTCGTTACCGAGAAAGTCGTGCCGTTTTCATCCACAAAAATGCCCGTATCCTCTTGAAAACCAGAGGCATTGGTCACATCATAGGTCGTCAGGGTTACGCTTGCGCCGATCGTGGTAGAACTTGCCGTCGGATCGGGAATCTCCGTGGCGATCGCATTGGCGGAAGAACCGGAAGTAGAACCGACAGAAACACCACCGGAATTGGCAGAAGCGGCCATAGGATCGCTGGCACCGCTAATGGCAGTCGCTAAAAAAGACTCTGAAAATCCGGTATCGCCTCGATTGCGAGTTGCCGCGATCGCCCCTGCATCAATCAGATTGCTGGCAGTCGGTAAAGCCACATTAAAACCATTAAATAATTGTCCCTGCAATAAATTCTCAAACTCGGCTTGGTCGAATTGTTCGATCGCGCCGATTTCCCCGGAAATGCTAATGGAAACGCGCTGTTTGGCGCTCAGGAGAATGGGCGTAACGCGATCGTCTTCCAGATCCGAAACTTCGATTTCTCCTTCTAGTACGCTAATTGTTCCCTCTCCTTTAGCATTCACTTCAATCGCATAGGTCGTTCCCCGAGTTGCCGCAACCACCGAACCCACGCAACCCCGAACACCACCAGAAATAACCGCCTGTCCTTGGCGCACTTGCACGCAACGACTGCCTACCACAAAAGACGAATTGCGACCGATGCGAATCGAGGCATTATTATTAAACTTCAGCCCGGCTCTGGCTCGTTCTGTTCGAATTTGCTGTCCTACCCGAGCGACACTATTGAGGCGGGCTTTTTGCCCTTGAATGAAAACCCGATCGCTGTCGAGAATTTCCACAATCGTGGCACTCGTAATCTGTTGTGCTCGCACGGGGAGGGAAGCAAGCGCGATCGCGCAGAAAAGTCCGAGGGAAGAGAAGGGTAAAAATTTCTGGAAATTCATAATTTTTTCTGGGAACGATTGTACCCGATCAAAAACGGAAAACCGTGCGAATGGAGCCTACCATAATTGTACTGTTCTCGCGAATGTGGCCGGGGTTGGTGACGATGAAAAATCCAGGCAAAATTGAGAGATTATCATTGATGCGAAAACGGTAAAAGGCTTCAAAATGAAGTCCAGTATCTGCATCCACTCGTTCGATCGCGCCTCCAGCAACGAGTTTTGGGGGCATTCCCGCCATTAATGCCAAAAAATCTCCTTCCCGTCCAAACGGATCGGCAATGCCGAGAGAGAGTAATCCTGTGGCGCTGAGGACGATCGCTTGGGATTCGCGCGATCGCGTTACCGCCAATCCCCCCCAAGCCCCCAGAACTACCTTGGAACTGAGGCGAAACTGTAGGGTCAAATTCAGGGCGTGAATATCGGCGGGTTCGAGGAAAAATCCCGAAGTATCGGCGTTAAAACTTCCGGTCAGGGTATCCAAGCGCCCGTCATTGGCATAACTGTTCAAATAAGCGACTCCGGCGATTATATCCGGAGAGGGCTTGGTCAGGAGTTGCACGCCGAGAGTGCGATGAGTCGCATCGAATAAGCCCCGATCGGAACTGTTGCGAACACCGTATGCCATTTGTAAGCGCAGGCGATCGCTCGCCAGCCAATCAAAACCAAATCCGGCATTAACGGCTCCAATTTGCAGGAAAGGACTGCCAGAGGCAAAACGAGAAATCGCCCCATGTCCCGCGTCGAGATAAGGCGTATTGGCCGTGAGAACGTCAGTCATGCTAAAACCGACGGGTTTAAAAGTCAAAACTACGCGATCGTTAAATGCTGCCGTGCGATATTCGAGGGAGTTCAACACGAGATCGTTACTCAAACCCGATTGGGAATTGAGCAGGGCTTTATAGGTATTGAAAACTTGAAAATTGGCAAAACCAAGATCGTCAAAATTCCCCGTACTGAAGCTAAAGGCAAAGCGATCGCGTCCGGTAAAAGAAGTTAAAAAAGCAAATTGGGTTTGGTGAGCGAATACGGCTTCGGTATTGCCCAAACCCGGAGGATTTCCACCCGCAGGGATGGCAAAATTAAAAATGGTTTGACCGCCAAATCGTACGGTTGTCGAAAATTGATTGGCTTGCAGTTGGGCAACGCGCGCTTCCAAACCATCCACCTGCGCAGACATTACCGCGAGTTCTCTCAGTTCTCTCTGAAAATTTGCTTCTAATGTTTGGACGATTTCGATATCGACTGCCAGTAAATTTTGTAAGTTTTGCAAACAAGAATTTAAACCCGCGGCAAATTCATAGCGGCTGAGAACTTGTCCCCCACGAAAGAGGGAATCAGGAGCATTGGACAAACAATTGTAGCGTTCTACGAGCGATCGCAACGCTTCGTAAGCCCAATCTGTGAGCTGCACGTCTTGTAATTGGAAAACGGGCACAATCTCTTCGAAAGAATCTTCCGCTATCTCTTCCGCGATTAAAACACTATCTTGATTTGCGAGTCGGGGAAAATCCTCGATTTTTGGAGAAGATTCAGTAAAAATCGGAAGGGATGATTTTGTCAAGTCAGATTGCGAGGATGGAGCGTATCGAGGTAAAAAGTTGGGAATTTTCTCCGCCCGCGCTAGGGTTTGATGGGGAAAAAACAAACTGCACGAGTGCCATAATAGCAATGAAGCCAGTCCGGATGCGGGCAGCGATCGAGCAAATCTCATACTATCTTCGATTCCTTCTCTTCCAATACTGCTCTAGCATAACTTAACAAACTTGGCACTCAAGTATAGAGAAGACTCATTAAATTCTGTTCCTATAGAGAAAGCCGATCGCGATATTGAGGATATACGATCGACTTTCTCATAAATTGCTGAAAATTTTAGCAGCGATATAGCGTACCATCTTTGCGATCGCTTGATGCCTAGGGGGAAACTGGGCTAGTTGCGAACTTCACTTCGTCGCTTATTCTTAATGACAGCACCAAAACTTGCAGCCACTAGCATACCAAGAATTCCCATTGGTTCTGGAACGGGGTTCGGGGCTGGTGTCGAATCAAGAGTCATTTCTGTCAGTACGAAATTCCCATTAAAGGGGTGAAGGCCAGGTCCGCTAAGTGGCAACGATGGATCTTCGAGGACTTCCAGTCTGAGACCTGTAATGTTGTTGAGAGTTGTTGAATAGCTCAGGTTATATACACCTTGAGTGGCAGTTGTCCCGCCCGCAAGAATGCTATTATCTGCCAATGTCGTGAAGGTCATACCAGTCGGGCCGCTTACGATCGGATTGTCAAGTATTGTCCAATTGGCGGTAACATCCCCATTCGTATCCAGTCCATCTGCAAAGGTACTGCGATCGTCTGTGGTAACAGAAAAGCGAAAGCGTCCTAACAAATGTCCGGGATTGAAATGCAAAAAGTGCATAGCAATGTCAAGGTCTCCCGCCGCTACATCGGTCGCGGTTTCCCAGACGGCAATTTCGCTGACTGCATCTTGGAAAGAGGGGGGTTGAGCGATCGCCCAGCCATTAAAGCCACCGTCTGGATCCAAGTCGTTGAAACTTCCATCTACTGCTTCATCGGGAGAGAATGGCCCGCCACCAATAGCCTGAGAAAAAGTAGCCGTACCATTGATCAATTGGACAGCACTCGCACTTTTCGGTTGGAGTGCGATTAAGGAAACAAAAGAAGAGAGCAAAAAGCACTTTAGCAAAAAACGAACTTTTTTCATTCCAACCTCATTGATTTTAATAAACAGAATAAGAATGCGATCTTTTGAGATGCTTGGTAATTGTGAAAA
>JBCCVR010000045.1:0-38578 GCA_039194995.1 Cyanobacteria bacterium P01_E01_bin.42
TCAAAGTTGAGTGTGAGATCCTCAATGGCAAAGTAAAAGAGATGAGATCGAGACGATAAGGGAACGAATAAAGGCTTATCAAATCTTATTGTTCGACTTGCTTTCTCGATTTTCATAACTATAGGTAGGACAATAACAGTAAATTAGATAATCGGGATTTGTACGATGTTTCTGTTTCTCTCTAAATTTCTCCCTCTATTTGTCTATCCGTTGGGACTCTCGTGCATTTTACTCATTGTTTCTTTTGTTCTGGCTTGGCGGCGATCGCGCTGGACTCCCTTAGCGATCGCCCTCGCTTGCGGGCTGTTAATTGTTGCCAGTCATCCGAGAGTCAACGTTTTCCTCATTCACTCTCTCGAAAGTCAGCACGTCCCCCCGGGAGAACTGCCGCAAGCCGATGCGATCGTTGTCTTGGGGGGATGCATTAAACCCGATAGTCCGCCGCGTCCGATGGTAGATTTGACAGAGAGTAGCGATCGCCTCCTTTATGCCGCGCAACTTTACAGACAAGAAAAAGCGCCTTTAATCCTTGTTTCCGGGGGGCGCATTGGTTGGGGCAAAAAATTCCTACCCGAGTCCGCAGATATGTCCCGCTTTCTGGAGTTTATGGGAGTTCCCAAATCGGACATTATCGAGGAATCAGAATCTCTTAATACTTATCAGAATGCGGTAAACGTGAAAAAAATCTTACAAAAGGAGGGGATCGATCGCATTTTGTTGGTTACGTCAGCCATGCACATGGCGCGATCGTATCTGATTTTCAAAAATCAAAATATTAATTTCGTCCCCGCACCCACGGATTTCTTAACGACTGATAACCTTAAAGTTAAATCGCGTTTCAATTTGCGCGTATTCTTATTAAGTTTGATTCCCAGCGTCGATCGCTTAGGGAATACCACCCAAGCCCTCAAAGAATATCTCGGAATTGTCGTCTATTGGTTGCGGGGATGGTTGTAGGGCGCGATCGCAAATGCAATATCTACTCCTATCCATACTGAAAAAAGAAAAGGAGACTTACATGAGCCTCCTTTTCTTTAAAGAGATTTTTTGTGAAAAACAAGAGTATTGAAAATGAGTAAAAACCCTTTAATCTTCGTGTTCTTCAAAAGGATCGAGCAATTCCGCCGAAGGCGAGCCGAAAGACATATAAATCGAATAGCCAGTCACGGCCAGCAATAAAATACCAATGCCAAAGATAAAAACTGTTGCGGGTTCCATTTTTTAATTTGAAGATGAGACCGATAGCTCTATAATATTACAAGACATTAAGAAAATGTCACTTTCATTCATTTTTGTATATCCATTTTTGACATTATGGCACAGCGAACCTGGTTGGGCGATCGACTCAAGCCTCTAAACTCTGAGTACGGAAAAGTTGCTCCCGGTTGGGGAACGACGGGCGTTATGGGCATCTTCATGTTGTTATTTTTCGTGTTCTTGCTCATTATTCTGCAAATTTACAACTCCGATCTCATTCTCAATGGCGTTGATGTGGATTGGAAGAGTCTGGGAAACTAGCGGGTACATCCTAGCTGAAGTGAAGGTCAAACACCTTTATTCCCAGTTATTTCTGATATTAGAGCCATCTTACCCGGTTCGCCGGGTTTTTTATTGTGTCACAATGAATACGCAAACGAGGAAGGGAGTCTCATTATGAACGTTTTTGGCATTGGTTTACCGGAAATGGCATTAATTTTAGTTGTTGCCCTACTCATTTTCGGTCCCAAAAAATTACCGGAAATCGGACGCAGCCTCGGAAAAGCGATTCGAGGATTTCAAGAGGCTTCTAATGAATTTCAAAACGAGTTCAAGCGAGAAGCCCAACAGATTGAAGAAACTGTAAAAATGAATGCCCAGTTAGAACCGCCCAAATCATCCCCGATCCAGTCCGAGACAGAAGCCACGACGGAAGAACAGCCCAAATCGGAATCTGCTCAAACCTAGGCATTAACTCCCTCATTCGCTCTGGTCTGTCGGGTTGACACCCCGACTCGAGATCGCACGGGTTGCCGAGTTGAGAAGACAAACTTAGGAACTAGGCGGTTCAAACCGATAGCCAAAGCCTCGAATGGTTTTAATAAAAGAGGGTTGGGAAACATTAGTTTCAATTTTTTTGCGAATTTGTCCGATGTGTACGTCTACCACTCGTTGATCTCCCACCATGTCATCGTAATCCCAAACCTCTTTGATGAGGGTGGGACGACTTAAGGCTTCATTGGGATGGGTCGCCAAATAATAGAGCAGGTCAAATTCGAGGGAAGTGAAGGAAACCAGTTCTTCACCTACTTTTACCTCTCGCCGCTGGGGATCGATCGCCAAATCGCCAAAGACGAGCATTTCTTTTTCTGGGGGAGGCATCACCGGTCGCTTGCGCTTGAGAATCGCACCAACGCGAAATTCGAGTTCTTGCAAGTCGAACGGCTTGGTTAAATAGTCATCGGCCCCTTTTCTAAAACCGATGGCTTTGTCTTCCGTATCGTTACGGCTAGTCAGCATTAATACGAAAACATCTGTTCCCTTTTGCATCTCCTCGCAAAGATTGTAACCAAGAGCATCGGGCAGGTTTACGTCCAGAATCACCAGATCGGGGCGAAAATTCTCAAAGATGGCCAAGGCTGACTGCCCATTAGCCGCAGACTCCACTTGATACTTTTTTTGCAAGAGAAATCGTTCGACGAGGTTTCGGATCGCTGGGTCATCATCCACAACAAGAATTTTGATAGAGTCGGTCGCCATAGTTTTTCTTTGGAAAAGCTAAAAAACTAGATATTATGACTTAAAGTAAGGTCGCTCGACCCAGAAGTGTACTTGGTATTCTAGACAACAGCGTTCTAGACAACAATAGAGACACTGCTAGGTTACTCTAAATAGATTAGGTTACGCTCGATGGATTGACACCCGATGGGCAATTGTTGCTCGGGATGGCAATCAAATTTACGACCCTCTTGCGATCGAGCTACACTAGCTTGGTAAGGGAGTGCGGCCGAAGGTTAACGCAGCAAGCATTAGCTACTCTATTTATTAAACCAGTGTAGAATTTGCAGCAACCAAAGGCAAAGACGGGACTATTGTGGAGGTCGTTTGATGAGCGAACAAAATCCCTACGAAACACTAGGGTTAACACGAGACGCTTCTTTTGAAGAAATTCAAGATGCAAGAAGTCGTTTGAGCCAACAGTACGCCAATGACACAAAGCAAGTGCAAACCATTGAAGCCGCCTATGATGCGATTATCATGGATCGCTTGAAAATGCGTCAAGAAGGCAAAATCAAAGTTCCCGATCGCATTCGCTTTCCGGAACGAAAGGCAGAAGCACCGCCCCCTGCTTCTCTCGATGCGCCCAAGGCTTCGACGGGTTGGGTTCAGCAGTTTATCGATACGCCCTCGCGATCGGATATCCTCTGGCCGGCTGCCATCTTTTTGAGTCTGGCAATTTTAACGTTGTTAGCTCCCAATGAAAATACCACCTTAACCCCCTTGGCGCTGGCTCTGGGATTTTGCGCCAATCTTTATTTTCTCAATCGCAAGGAACGCCGCTTCGGCCGCGCCTTGCTAATGACTTTTGCTGGATTATTGTTTGGCTTGATCGTGGGGGGGATTTTGGCGGGCTTTGTCAGTTCTCCAGTTGGCAATGGCGGCACTTCTCCGGTGGAGTTTGCCGAACTGCTAACTTTTTTGATCTTCTGGCTGACCAGCAGCTTTTTACGCTAATTTGACCCAATTAGTTCCCGCGTGGGGGATTAATTGGGTCAATTTCAATTTTTAAACTTCAGCGACTGTATGAATTTTTATAAAAAAAAACAAAAAAATGTAACAACAATTTTCTCTCGCGGAAAATTATTTGTCTCAATTGCTATTTTTAATTTTTGATTAACGATTGCCAACGGACTGGCGAGTTTGTACGGAACCATCGATCCCTAAAATTAAATCCAGTTTCAGCGATTGAAAGTTCGGATCTGGTGCAATAAAAGGTTTACCCAACTGCGGGACGGGCAGGCGATCGAGATATGTCCCGGCCGTTTCTCCAAGGGGGACAATGCGCTCGATGGAACCATCTCCGGCTAAGTGCAAACGATATTCTAGGGCTGCGGGTAAATTTTCCGGGGGCTGCCAGCGCTGTTGGAAATATTCCCGCACTTGGGATACGCGAGGCGGTTCGACTGGCTCTGACTCTAATCGGTCTTCTGGGGTGGCTGAAGTGGGGGGTAGGGCGAAACTTTCAATCTCCCCTTCTGGACGCTCTAAGGCTCTCGGTAAGGCACGGGGGCGAGGAGCGGGCGCAGGGCGAGGGGCGGGAGCGGGACGAGCGGCGGGACGAGGTGCAGGACGAGCGGTAGGAGCAGGGGAAGTGGGGGCAGAAAAGTCTGTGGGGGCTTCTCGGGCGACTTGGGGTTCGGAAGGAACGGTGGCGAGACGCTCTGGAGTCGGGGCGACTTCCAAGGCGTTATCCTGTTGCTGTTGGCTTTCTTGGGTTACGGCGGGTAGATCCGGCAGAACTGGCTCCTCTAGGGGAGCGATCGCAGCGATTTCGCTTTCCTCTTCGGGAGGGGGCGGGGGAGGATTGGCAGGACGACTTTGATTGAGGGGACGAGGCGGGCCGGGAACGACAAAAGGCGCATTTGGAGCAGGAGGTGCCGTCACTGTCGGCGGTGGAGTCACGCCAGCCCGTCCGGATAACTCCTCGGGAAAATCGGGCTCGGGTAGGGGGGATGGTTCTGGGAGGGGGGGTAGGGGTTCCACGGGAGCAGTGGCGAGAGAATTGGTTTCCTCTGGGGATGAGGCAACCTCTAATTGTGTTTGAGGCAATTGGGAGATACGAGCGATCGCCGTCGCCAGTCCCGCCGTTATCACCAATAAAGCCGCCACTTTTGCCCAAGCGGGAACGACGGAAACCGAAGCCGGACGAATTGAGGGCAAGCGATCGATTTCGCTGCTGTAGTCGTCGAGAGCCGCCGCTAAATCAAAAAGTTGAGTGGCGCTCAAGGGAACCACTCCCTCAGCATTCTCTACCGTCAACTGTCCGAGGGCCAGTTCGTGAAAGAGCAATCCTTTCGCTTGCAGATAGGGTAAATTCCCCCCTCGAGACTCAGTTTCGAGGGAAGGTGAAGGGTCAACCCCCAACGGGACGGTAGAAAGAAGGGGTAGATTCGCCGCAGAAGATTGGAGCAAAAAATCTTGAACGTAGGTCGCGACCGCATCGCACAAGCGGTCTAATTGCTCGCGATCGCCCCGAATAACGGGGGGATCTTCTTGAATCTGCCTGGGATCGTCAAATCGCAATTCAAAGCGCAATTCGTCCACTAGCGTCTTGCCCCACAAACGCGCGAGAGGCGATCGCTTGGCAGTAATTTCTAAAGTACAAGTGGGGGGCGTGTAGCGACGAATTAACATTTTTGTTGTTTGTTGTTTGTTGTTTGTTGCTTGCACTGAGCGACTTGTGCTGAGCGTTGTCGAAGTAAGCCGAAGGGTTTGTTATTGGTTTGTAACTGATAACTGATAACTGTCTTGATGCGCGTTCCCTGTCTTGGTCAGCATTCCCTCTCTTGGTGCGCGTTCCCTTGCGACTTTCGTCGTCGCGGGGTCGCACCGCTTGCGTCTTTCGCCGACGCGGGGTCGCATCGCTGACAACTGTTCACTGAATAAGCGCCAGCCAGAGGCGGCGGTGTCCGTTGGCGGCGCTATAAAAGAGTAAATCGATTAATAACTTGAGGGCGAGGCGATCGAGTCCGGTGGGGGCGCTCATTTCGTTTTCTTCCATGCGCTCTTGATAGGCATTACAAAAATTATCGAGATAATCTCCCAATAAAGCCGCTTGATGGGGAGGGCGATCGTCCTGTACCATCTGCTCGAGTAGAGCCACCGCCCGACGAATCAACTCTTGATGCTTTTGTGCTAAGCGACAGCTAATCAAGACTAGCGATCGCGCCTCCTCCACATCTAATTTTTTCCGTCCCCCGGAACTTTTGCGGAGAGGATTGGACTGACGCAAACGCCATAATCCCACGCGATCGCCGATGCGCGACTCCAAACCCAACTCTTTGGCCGTCTTGAGAATGGCATCGGAACCGATGCCGATCAGGGCTTCCAATGCCAGTAAAATCAAATCGAGATGGGTTTTGATATTATCGAGTTGATTCCCATTGGGGGATGCGGCAAGGCTTAAATCCTGCCACAATCGTTCTTGGCGTTGGTGGAGTTGGGGGCTGCTGGACTGCATAAATTTAACAACATAAATTTAACTTAGCGAAGCGCTCGATACTGAAGGGCTGCCGTTACCATTCTGGCAACATTTTAAATTTTGGATGGAAAATCAACAGATGAATCATACTCGAGTCGTTTTGATTGAAGATTGCGATCTCACTCGCATGGCGTTAAAAACTGCTCTACGAGAACGAAGCGAAGTCGATTGTATCGGAGAAGCTGCGACGGGAAAAGAAGGATTGCAGTCGATCCGAAAACTCGCTCCCGATGTGGCGATCGTCGATATCGGCCTGCCCGACTTGGACGGCATTGCCCTGACCCGACAATTAAAAAGCACCCCAACAACTACGAAAGTTCTGATTTTAACGCTACAGGATAATGAAGAAGCCGTGATGGCCGCCTTTGCCGCAGGAGCGGATTCCTACTGCATGAAAGATACCAAACTCGAATGGCTTCTCGATGCGATCGCCACCACCCATCAGGGGAATGCTTGGATCGACCCCGCGATCGCGCGAATTGTTCTCTCCCGCGCTCGCAATGACAATCTAACCGGGGAAAATTCGCCGACAAATTCCCTCCCCGAAGGCTATTCTCTCACCGAACGAGAACTCGAAGTCCTGCAACTGATCGTTGAAGGCTACAGCAATGCCGATATTGCCAAAGCCCTCTACATTACTGTGGGAACCGTCAAAACCCACGTTCGCAATATTCTCAATAAACTTTGCGCTAACGATCGCACCCAAGCCGCAGTACAAGCCCTGCGTTCTGGGATTGTTAAACTCTAGCAACGCGATCGGGCTTTTGCCGCCTGTTGCTAATTCGCGTTTCCTAGTTTCAACAAAGGGGCGGAAGATGATATAGTTTGAACAATGTAGGGTGTTCGTTAAGTCTCTTTCCCATGTTGAGGAGTTGATTAACTCTCAATAAGGATTAGAAAGGATTAATCTCTATCGCTGAAATCGACAAGAGGCACGATCGATCGGACTGTTACCCCCCCAAATCTCCAATTTCCTTTTCCTTTCTTTTTCAATCAGCCAACCGGAGAAAGTTAATGAGTCAGGTAAGTTCCAAGAAACTGAAACTGATGGTGGTGGACGATGAACCCGACAATCTAGATTTACTATATCGTACATTCCGGCGGGACTTTAAAGTTTTCAAAGCAGATGGTGCTTTAAGTGCTCTAGAAACTTTGGACAAAGAGGGGGAAATGGCTATTATTATTTCCGACCAGCGAATGCCCGTGATGAATGGGACGGAATTTTTGAGTAAGACCGTCGATCGCTTTCCCGAAACCATTCGCATTCTCCTTACGGGTTACACGGATGTAGAAGATTTAGTCGATGCCATCAACTCTGGAAAAGTCTTCAAGTACATTACAAAGCCTTGGAGTCCGGAAAATCTTAAAGCTGTCGTCCAACAAGCCTCAGAAACCTATAAAGTTCTTAAGAAAAGAACAAACGAATTGCGTCGGGCGTTGAGACGGGAAGAAATTCTCAACGTCGTGACTCGAACGATTCGCGAATCTTTGGACTATCAAGACATGCTGCAAGCCATTGTCAAGACCATCGGTGAGAATTTTGAGGCAGCAGCCGGACTCCTCAAACCCATCGAAGGCGATCGTCTGGTTGCCGATTCATTCTCTTATCAAATTGATGCAGCAGTTTCGGAGAATCCAACAGAAAAATCAACAGAAAAATCAACAAGTGAATCCAATTTCCCCTCTGATATGCCCGCTTTACTCGAAGGGGTTTTAAAGGAGAGAAAAACCCAAAAACAGGAAGCCTCTGGCAGCGATCGCGGTTTCCAATTGGCAATTCCCCTAACCGTTCAACAAGACCTCCTCGCCATTCTTTATCTCGCTCAAGCGCAAAACGCAACACCTTGGACTGAAGACGAAATTAATCTGCTCGAATCTGTCGTCGAACAGGCGGCTCTCGCTGTTTCTCAAGCCAAACTTTACCAGCGTACCCAACAGCAAGCCAAGAAAATGCGGGCTGAATTAGAAGTAGCCAGACAAATTCAGCACAATCTATTGCGCCAGAGTTGGGGCGATACGGGCAATGTTAAAGTTCAAGCCAGTTGCTATCCCGCGCGAGAAGTGGGGGGAGATTTCTTTGAGGTTTACGTTCATCCTCAAGGAGACGTATGGCTGGCCGTGGGAGATGTTTCCGGGAAAGGCGTTCCCGCCGCACTATTTATGGCCAGTGCCATTTCAATTTTGCGTCGCGAACTCTCCCAAGAGGCTTCTCCCGAACCCGAAACAGTGCTGAGAAATCTCAATAACACCATGAAAGACGATTTATTCAGCACTAATTGTTTCATCACGATGGTGATTGCTTGCTATACTCCAGAAACTCGCCGCTTGCGCTATGTGAACTCCGGCCATATTTATCCCATGGTCTGGAATCATCCCAGCAGCATTCAACAGGTGCGAGACGGATCTGCCGAGACTCTCGAACCCGATTATTTAAAAGCGAGAGGAATTCCCGTCGGAATTTTACCGACATGGAAAGGAAAATCTGGCGAAATTACCTTAAATTCGGGAGACGTGTTTCTGTTAACCAGCGATGGCATTACAGAAGCAACCTTGACGCGAGAAGATTCTCAAGAGAATTCTCGACAGGATTCACCCAACACGTCAGAGACGAACGCGATGCTCGAGCAAGAAGGACTTTGGCGATTGATCCTCCAAGAAGAGGAATTATCGACCTTTGACATTGAAGGCTTGCTCGATCGCTTTCGCAAATGTACCAACCAAGTTCAGGAAGACGATCAAACGATGCTATCTTTGGAGGTTTTGTAGTTAATGAAAACGGAACTACAAATTCCGAGCGATCTCAAGTTTTTAACAGTAGTCGAGCGCTGGTTGCTCGATTGTTTGGAATTGGAACTCGGAGACTCGGTAGATTGGCCGCGACAGTCCAGCCGACTGCGCTTAGCGTTAGTCGAGGCTTATTCTAATGTCGTGCGCCACGCACACAAGGAGCAAGCCCAGATACCCGTTCTTCTTCGTCTCGAACTGCAAAATCGAGATTTAGCGCTAGAGATTTGGGATACTGGGAATGGCTACGATCTCGACACCTACGCGCCTCCCGTTCCAGAACGGAAGCAAGAAGGCGGCTACGGTTGGTTGATCATGAAGCGATTAATGGATAAGGTCGAGTACCAACTCCAAGTCAACGACGGGCAGAATTGCTTAAAATTACAGACGAATTTGCCGGAAATTGCTTCTTAACTTCACTTTGCACGCTATTGAAAAGTATAGCAGGATTAGCCGAATCCAACCCAAATCGGAGAAGAAGGGGGAGCAACGTACAGCTCCCCCTATTGAGTAGAAACAAGCTAAAACAAAAAACTAAAACGTTGTTTCTTTCCAACCCCATAAATGGCGTTGTGCATCGGCAAATTCAATGTAAATACGATCGCTCGGAACATCTAAAACTCGAGCAATTGTTTGACAAAAATCTTGACTCATGGTTTTGGTTTGTTCGGGTTTCATTGTCCCGATATTTTTGACTTCCAAAAAACAGACGCGATCGGGAGTCCCTCCAAAAGTCATGGGAACTTCTCCCTCAAAAGCTGTCATGACATAATTTTCCGATTTGCCCAAATGTTGCGCTAATTTTGCGGATAAACTTTCGAGTAATGTTTTAATGGTTTGAGCATCGGGAGAGGCAGTAGACTGAACTTTGATAAAAGGCATGACTTGAATGAGATGAAATAATCGATAATCAATCTCGTCGGACGAGGGCAAAGCCGATCGAAGGCGCGATCTTATCGGGTATAATATTAGGTGATAACGATCGAATGGAACAATACAAGTCGGTATTTTTCAACAGATCGAGTTCCCCATCCCTTGCTAGGTTTATCTATTAAGGTTTGTAACAATAACAACTTTTGAATTTGGTCTGACCATTGAGGCTGTATGTCTTTGAGACCGTATGTCTTTGAGGCCGCGATATCACCCGCGATGTAATTATGGTGCATTTCTTGCAAGAAAAAAACGTTATTCAATATTACTAATCGTTCGTTTCTTCTGGCGTGCTTGTTTTGGTGCGTTTATTCTTGCCCGAGGGACTCCTTGGTATAGATAAGAGCCTCAATTGCCCGCCCCCTGAAATTCTCCAAAAAATTATGGAAATTAGCAACCTTGCTCGTCTCACCCTCGATCGCCCCGAGCTGATCGAAAAAGAACCCCTTCGCACTCTCGGATATATTCAATCCTATGGCATTCTCATTACTTTGCAGGAGTCAGACTTAACAATCGCTCAGATTAGCAATAACAGTGGTACGATCTTAGGCATTTATCCCGAAGATCTCATTAATCGTCCTTTGATGATGCTGTTGGGTGAAGAGCAAGTGCAGCAAATTCAGCAGATTCTAGAACGAGATGAGTTAGAAACCGTTAATCCCCTCAAATTGTCCTTACAAGCCGAAAATTTCGTCAAATCCGGCGATATCCCAGCCTTGTTTGATGGCATTCTTCATCGTTCCCAGAAAACACTCATCCTCGAATTAGAACCCCTTCCCCGGCGACAAACCTTCGACGGTTTGGATTGCTATCGCGGAATTCATCATATTGCTGCCAAACTTCGCCAGATCGATGACCTACAAACCCTTTTTCAAACAACCGCTACCGAAATTCGCCAACTCACTGGTTTCGATCGCGTCATGCTCTATCGATTTAACGAACAGGGTCACGGGACGGTGATTGCAGAAGATAAACAAGAGGATCTCGAAGCCTTTAACGGATTAAACTTTCCGGCTTTTGATATTCCCCAGACCTCGCGAGAACTAATCGTCGCGACAGGGGTGCGACTGCTGGCCAATCTCGATATGCCAACCGCCGAGATTTATCCCCCATCTCCCCAAGGAAAGCGTTTGGATTTAAGCAAAGCGATTTTGCGCGGCACGTCGGCCTGTCATATTCAGTATCTCAAGCGGATGGGGGTTTCCGCTTCCTTAGTTATCGCGATCGCCCGAGAGGGAAAACTCTGGGGTTTAATTGCCTGCCATCACTATACTCCCAAATATCTTCCCTACGAGATGCGAGCCGCTTGTAAATTACTCGGCCGGATTATTTCCTTGGAGATGATGACCAAAAAAGATCGAGCCGATGCAAATTACGAATGTCACCTGCATAACATCCGCGTCCAATTGATTGAATGGATGTCGGTCGAAGAAAATATTAGTTCCGGTCTCCTGCATTCTCCCATCCATTTGCTCGAGCTGACGGGAGCGATGGGGGCGGCAATTTGGCAAGACGGCCAATGCGATCGCCTTGGAAAAACACCAGATCCCGACGCGATCGCCACGTTAATCGAATTCTTGCAAGAGAATTATCCCCAAGAAAAAAGCATTCATACCCATTCCCTCGTGCAATTTGATGCCGCTTGGGAAAGCCAGAAAGATCGAGCCTGTGGATTCCTTGCCATTTCCCTCTCGGAGATTGTACCCAAATACATTCTTTGGTTTCGACCGGAAGCCTTACAAATGGTGCGTTGGGGTGGCGATCCCCAAACAACCTTACGCACGGGAGAAGATGGGAAACTCATTCTCTCTCCCCGACAATCGTTTGCATTGTGGCAAGAGTTAGTCCATTTAACGAGTTTGCCGTGGAAATCTTGCGAAATTGAAGCCGCTTTGGGATTACGAGAAGCGATCTTGCGAATTTCTTTGCGGAAGGCCGATCGCTTGGCGAAACTCTATGCAGCATTGCAAGCGTCAGAAGCAAGGGAACGGGAAAAAGCAACGCATCTCGAAGCGACGTTACAAGAATTACGGGAAATTCACCAGAAATTAATCGATACTCAAGCTCAATTGATCCAAAACGAAAAAATGTCGAGTTTGGGACAATTAGTGGCTGGGGTTGCCCATGAAATTAATAATCCCGTTAACTTTATCTATGGCAATCTCGCCCACGCCGAACGCAGTATTAAAGACCTCATTGGTATAGTCGCGCTCTACGATCGCTGCTATCCCGAACCGATGCCAGAAATTCAAGCAGAAGCCGAAGCCATTGACTTGGATTTTACTTTGGAAGATTTGCCCAAAATTCTGAGTTCAATGCGATTGGGAACTCAGCGCATTCAGGAAATTGTCAAATCTTTACGCAATTTCTCGCGTTTGGATGAGAGCGATCGCAAAACCGTGGATCTGCATGAAGGCATTGACAGTACCTTGCTAATTTTAGGCGATCGCTTGCGGGCAAAAGGTGCAGGATTGGGAATTCGCACGATCAAAAATTATGGCGATCTTCCCAAAATCGATTGTTATCCGGGGCAATTGAATCAAGTATTTATGAATTTACTGACGAATGCCCTTGACGTTCTCGAAGAACGCGATCGCCTCCGTTCTTCCGAAGAGATAAAAACCGATCCCAGTTGGATTTCGATCGCGACGGAAATTGCGGCGAGCGATCGCATTCTAGAGCCACATCTGATCGTTCGTATTGCTGATAATGGAACGGGAATTACGCCAGAAAATCAGGTGCGATTGTTCGATCCCTTTTTTACCACTAAACCCATTGGCAAGGGAACGGGAATGGGATTGGCAATTAGCTATCAAATTATCGTCGAAAAACACGGCGGCTATCTAACCTGTGAATCCGAACCCAACCGAGGCACGGAATTTATCATCGAAATTCCCCTCGGGCAGAGAGATTGAAGATGTAGGCTGAATTGAATTGGATTTTGATACCCTTTAATTCCCCTCGATCGACTTCAAACGGCGAGAATATCGAGCGATCGCCAAGAGGCCGGATTTGCGGGCAATAAAGCGATCGCTTGCCACGATTTTGCGTCACTCGGGGGTCAAAAAAAGTGAAAAAAAGTCAATTTTTGCGATGAAATAGGGCGGGCGATCGGTGCAAAGAGGTGAAAAAAGGTATATTTACGCGATCAAAAATGGCAGTTAGATTGTGGATAGAGTTCACGAGTACATTAGGAGATAATCTCAATGAAGTCCGATCCCAAAATCTACCGCGAAGAAGTAAACGAAAAAGAAGCCGATATGTTAGCGGGTGGACTGACGATCGCTGATAATTTGGTTGGAGTTGCTTTAATGCTCTCGCTCCTCATCCTTTTTCTTTAAGACCGACTCCTTGTGGCATCACTTCATCAAAATCGGGTTCGATACAAAAAAATGTGTACAAAATGTGTACTGATTCAAGATTTTTGACTTTTCCAGCATTACCCCGATAACCTGCGAGTGGCTCTGACTCTAGAGAGCGGGTAGCGGGAATCGAACCCGCAACTAGAGCTTGGGAAGCTCCCGTTTTGCCACTAAACTATACCCGCATATGCACATTATACATCTTTATTTGGCGATCGCTGCAATAGGTTCGGGGGATGGACATTTTCTAGGTTTGCGCATTTGCTACAATCCCTAAGCGATTGGAACGCCAATATCTCGATTGGATGATTGACTCTCATTAGCTAACTCGATCGATTAACAATTGATGCTTCCGAGTTTGAGTGTCATCGATACAACTCAGCGCGATCGCACTTCGACTCAATGTCCGATTAAAAGGGTTTGTAAAATGACCAAAATTTTTAAATTTTTACTGGGATTGGGTTTGGGCATCCTTATTCTTGCTATTCCCTTCAACCAATTTCAAAGCGATCCCCTCGAACCGCTAGAAAATATTGCCGTGCAACTCGACGGACGGAAAAAGCCTCTCGATACCGTCGCTCGAGAAACTGTCGCTCAAATTCACGGATGCACTCACTACACAACAACCGACGGACAAAAATTAGATTATTTACAAACCTATCTTTCCCTCTGGTTTAACGATCGCGACTGGAACACAGAACCGTTAATTCTCTTCAGCTATCGTCCCCTCAAAGAACAGGCCGGATTTGCATCCGATCGAAAATATTTCACATTCCAAGAATTAGTGAGTTCAAATATCGGTAAAGTTATCCTCGATGCGCACCAAAAAGAGGCCGATAATCTCGAACTCAGCCGCAGCGATCGCGAAGCCTTCACCTTAGAAAATCGCCTCGCCCTCATGTATGGTACGGTTTCTAATCAAACCCTGCCGATTGTCCCCCATCCCAACGACCTGCGAGGCACTTGGGCAAGCATTGCCACCGCCGAGGAATACTACCCCTCAGAACGTCTCCAGCCCATTTTTTCCGACTACGAAGCACTCAAACAATCCTATCGCGATCGCCCTGCTCGTTCGGAGGTTCTCGGCAACTTGGCTCGAAAATTGCGGGACGATTTGACCCAACTCAGCCCGACGGTTTATCCTCCAGCCCCCAAGCTGGCACGAGAAACGAATTTTGATCGCCTGCACCCCTTTGCCAAAGCCTGGAGAATCTACAGTTTTGCTTTTATCCTCATGCTGTTGGTCGTTCTTTTCCCTGCCTTTGAGTTTTACTGGGGGGCAATGGGAGTATTTGCAACGGGTTTGAGCATTCATGCCTATGGCTTCCTCGATCGCATGGCGATCGCCGGACGACCTCCTGTAACGAATATGTACGAATCGGTCATTTGGGTGAGTTTTGGCGTTGCCGCGATCGCTTTTCTCTTTGAACTCTTCACATTTGCTCGGCCTCCTAAAACCCTCGATAGTCTCAAACCTTCTGCTTTCGTCCCTCATGTGACCTCGCGCGCGATCCGAGTTAAATATTATCTTCTGGCTGCCGCCCCCCTCTCCATCATTTGCTTGCTTTTAGCCGATAGCCTTCCCGCCGTTCTCGACCCCAGCATTACCCCACTCGTTCCCGTTCTGCGAGATAACTTCTGGTTGAGCGTCCATGTTCCTACAATTACTCTCAGTTATGCGAGTTTTGCCCTTGCTCTAGGATTGGGGCATATTCTTCTCGGACATTATTTCTTTGCCCCTCAAGCCCAAGAACGCATCCGCAGCCTCGCCAAATGGAATTATGGAGTCCTGCAAGTGGGGGTTTTATTGTTAACGGCTGGGGTAATTTTAGGAGGCATTTGGGCGCATTTTTCTTGGGGGCGTTTCTGGGGCTGGGATCCCAAGGAAACCTGGGCGCTAATTGCTTTGATGTGTTACGTGATTCCCCTCCACGGTCGCCTCGTTGGCTGGTTGGGAGATTTCGGAATGGCAGTAACGAGCGTTGTTGCATTTAATGCGATTTTAATGGCATGGTATGGGGTCAATTTTGTGTTGGGTCAAGGATTGCATAGTTATGGTTTTAGTACGGGCGGCTCGGAATTAATTGTGGGTGCGATCGTCGGCTTGGATTTATTGTTTGTTGTCGGAACGGCAATCAAATATAAAGCATTATTGAAGCCAGCAACCAACACTTCGAC
Organism: Cyanobacteria bacterium P01_E01_bin.42; assembly: GCA_039194995.1. Lineage (GTDB taxonomy): Bacteria > Cyanobacteriota > Cyanobacteriia > Cyanobacteriales > Spirulinaceae > CCY15215. The sequence goes on from JBCCVR010000045.1 coordinate 15,493, forward strand.
AAAGCTCCCTTCGGCTTCGCTCAAGGCAAGCAGTACAAGCAACCAACAACCAATAACCAATAACTAATTATGCACCGTCGCGAATTTACAAGCTGGCTCAGCGCGGGAATGCTGGCCAGTTCTCTACCTGTCGTTCTAGCTGCTTGTAACTCTGAAAATCAATCATCCTCAAGTCAAACAACGGAAAAAAAACTCGATACTTCTATTCGAGAAGATGGTTTTCAAGCTCTTGGGACGTTAGAAAAGTTAGAGGAAAAGGGCTTTATTACCGATAAAAGAAATGCGGAAAAATCTGTTATTATTTTCCGAAATCCGGATACGGAAGAAATTGTTGCCTTTGATGCCATGTGTACCCATCAAGCCTGTTCCGTGGAGTTTAATGCAAAGGAAAAACTATTAATCTGTCCCTGTCATAGTTCCAAATTTGCACTTGATGGTCAAGTTGTAGCCAAGCCAGCCGAAAAGCCTTTGACCCCTTTTGCAGTTAAACAAGAGGATAACTTGATTCTTGTCAAGGTCAGTTAAGAAAAACTTGCATGATATTAATTCTGAATTTGCAAAAGGATGCGATCGCCCTTCGCATCCTTAATTTTTGTCAAAATTGCTTGTCAGATTTTGGTAGCCAGTATTACGATCGTAATTAGGAAAGGTAAATTTCGATACAAAAAAACATTCGCATTCACCCCGGAGACCGAGATGGCAATATTCAACAGCAACGAAGTTCTCTCCAAACTACAAGGCGGACAATCTCTCGCTTGTGCTGAATTAAGCAATATCAATTTGCAAAATTTGACCCTCGATCGCGCTTCTTTCTCCCGTGCTTATTTGCGATCGGCAAACTTTGCCCATGCGTCTTGCCAAGAAGCGGACTTTACTAAAGCAGTTTTAATGTGGGCAGATCTATCTCATGCTAACTTAGGACGCACCCGCTTAGTCAAAAGCCGACTCAATCAAAGTAATTTGAATGGCGCAAATTTGCGGGAAGTTATTGCGATCGCTGCCAATTTTTACGGGGTAACTTTAGATAATACCGAACTGAGTGGAGGGCAATTTGAACGGGCAGATTTCCGCGAAGTAACAGGCACGGGTTCGAACTTTAGCCATGCTAATTTAACGCGGGCAAATTTGGGTGGGGTGAGCTTTACCGATGCTAATTTCAGTCATTCTCGCATCGTTCGCGGCAGTTTGGAGGGGGCAGCATTAACTCGGACGGCAATATCGGCAGGAGATATAGAAAAAGCCAATTTAGCCCGCAGCATTTTCCAACAGGTCGATCTGACGGGGGTAAATGCGATCGCGGCTAATTTCCGGGCTTCTGAGTGGCAGGAAGTCAATGCAACAGAAGCAGAGTTCGTTCGTGCCAGTCTGGAAAATGTCGTTCTCAAAGATGTGAATTTAACCCGTGCTTCTTTGTTTTCTGCAAGTTTGGAGGGAACGAGTTTTACGCGAGTCGATCTGACGGGAACGGATTTACAATATGCCAACCTAGAAAATACGATTTGGAAAGATACAAATTTTGTCAATTGTAATGTTTATGGTGCTATCTTTACCGACGCGCAAGGTTTAAGCAAAGAACAAAAAATCTGGTTGAAGCAACAAGGCGCTTTGAATGTTCCTGAATAATTGCTACAGGGTAGGAAATTCCTACTCTTTTTTATGTTTTAGCCTTAAAATTAGCTAAAACTGCTGAAGAGATGGAAAATTAGCTAAAATTTATTTCTCAGTGCATTAGAGAATAAATAATTGCCAGAATAATCGCATTGCTTCAGATCGTTGTTGATTCGTCTCCGATCCTGTCGCAGAGGTGGCGATCGCTTTTTTATACTCACTCATTCAATCTGAAGAGCTTTAAACTCAAACCGAGAGGAAAGGTTATAATCAAAGAAACAAAGTCAGAAAAGCCATGATAGCGCCAGTCTTAAAACACAAATTTACAGGTGTGGAATATCGAAAAATGGCAGAATCGGGAATTTTAACGCCTAGCGATCGCGTGGAACTCATTCGCGGAGAAATTATAGAAATGCCCCCTATTGGAACGCGACACGCTGCAATGACAAGAAGAATGAATCGCTTGTTAACAGAAAGATTAGGCGATCGCGTTCTCCTTGACGTACAAAATCCCATAGACTTAGATGAATTTTCTCAACCGCAACCCGACTTAGCCTTATTGCGACCTCGGGAGGACTTTTATGTATTAGCACATCCTCAACCCACAGATATTTTTTTGTTGGTTGAAGTGTCCAATACGACTATAAGATACGATCGCGAAATAACAATCCCTCTCTACGCCGAACGCGGCATTATTGAAGTGTGGTTAATCGATATCGAAGGAGAAGGCATTGAGGTTTATCGCCAACCCACAGGAAAAGGTTATCGCAGTACGGTACAGTTAAGCAGAGGCGATCGCTTCTCCATGCAAGCCTTCCCCGATATAGAATTTGCAGTCGATGAAATTTTAGGCTCGGAAAATTAAGTTTTTAAAAACTCGGCATTGGAAAGTATAGAAATATGTACAAACAAAATCCACCGCATTAGAGATCGCTCCATCAAAGCCTACCAACTCATTCAATAGTTTCTTAAAAATTCAAACATTGAATATTGTAGTTAAAAAAGGAGAACTTTTATAATTGGTCACATGATTCTAATAATCTTTTTGCGTATGATTCTGCGATAGGCTTTATCCAATTCGGTGTGATTATAAAAATCCATATTATTAGAAGAAAAAAGTCGATAATTTCACCACTAATTGTTAAAGGAGAAGGAAAAACTTTCACTATAAAGATATTGTATACAATAAAAGCACCTATTGTTAAAAATCCAAGTATTGATAAGGTAATACCAATCGGTTTGAGACCCCATAAATTGCGATGAAATCCATAGTTACAATTTTCTGCAAAAATAAGAGGAACTTTTTTAGCAATATCTGGATCGCGAGTTTTTTTAATTAAAAATTCCGTGCAAGCCTCATAAATTTCATCGGCATATTGAGGATCGTTTTGTTCTTCTTGAAAATTGGGAATTTGGATATCTGGGATCAATGTCTGTAGTTTTTTATGTCTGAGTCCTAGAATTACTTTGTTATCGGTATCTTTGTGTCGCAACATGCGAGTTGTAGGTTTTCCACCCCAACTTTCGAATAGTTTCGGCTCTTTTTGTTTTCCTAGGTTGCGACCAATTTGAGCAAGTAAAGCTATCAGTCCACAAGTGATAGAGAGAGTGACAATGATAGCTAATCCAAGAAAATTACTCGGAAAACAGGCAATTGCTACAAAAGTGATAGGTAGAACTGCAATCAAAGCAGGTTGTAATCTTGCTCGTTGGGTATATACATCAAAATTTTTGCTTAGGAATTCGAGAAAACTTTGCATTTGTATTTATTCCTCCACTTTGTTATAAAAAGGTAATGGTGAGACAGGACTCCACCCTTCTCTTTTCGGAGCATTAGGAGAAGAATGTCTTACAGATGAACCTTGAGTAGTATAAACATAAGCTCCGCGACGTTTAAACGCATTAGTCACTTTTTTGGCAGGATGTTTAGGTTCACCTTTTTTAGATGCTGAAACATAGGCACTTCTCAAATTAGTATTTTGTGTTGTTATATCACCCAATAAACGGTTGAGAATTGAAGGACTAACATTCCGCTTACTACCATGATGAGGCACTTGAATCAAATTCAGACTAGAAAAATCAAAACTGTGATCTTCTAAAAGAGATATAGCTTCCCCTAGAGCTTTGACTCCAGCATCTCCAGTAAACAAAATATTAGAATTTCCAAAAGAGAATAAGAGAATTGTGCTTGATTCATTTTCAGCACTTGTTTCTCCATCTTCGCTTAAAGTTTCTCTATTCCATGTTTCCCTCACCCAATCTATTGAATCTTGGACAGTTGCCATAAATTCACTAAAGCTCGATGCTTTTGGGTCTGGAGTACCTCGAAAATGAGGGAGAAGACTTTCATAAAAAGGTTGCGTCGGTCCCACAACTGTTAAGCATTCTGTGACATCCTGCAAACCACAAAACGGCTCAAAAATTTGTATTTTCTTAGATTTTGCAATCTCTTCGAGTGTACGTGCTGCCTCTAGAGACTCTTTTAGATGGTTGCCTATACTATTATCTGTTACTCGACCATCTTTAAAAAGTTCGGCAATATCTTGGGTATGATTCCAAGGTTGGTGCATCCATAATTGACCAACTTCAAGCTCTTCAAGAACCACTGCAAGTCCATTTGCGTGATCGGCATCAGGATGAGTAGATACTACAAGATCGACACGCTCGGTTTTGTAGTAGTATTGTATGTGCTCAACAAGCTGTTTCCCTGACTCTTTGTATCCACCATCGATGACTATCACTGTTTGAGCGAACGGATTGTTACTGTATAAATCCCCAAAGCGTAAAGCAATTGCATCACCGCTCCTAGAACCTTCACCAACAGCAAGAAAATCAACTTCGTAACCTATAGCCATAAATCGTTTGTTCTTTTAGTTCTTCGAGATCGCCTACATTACCAAAAAATATTCACTCAATAGGAAGACGACGCAGGCGACAGCGAGTATCTTCAACAATTATAATTACACCCGATCGCAACTCTTCATAATATTCTTGTAGCACGGAAAGAAGTCTTTCATTAACAGTCGTTGGTTTAGTTTCTTGCAAGCGGAAAATAATAACACTGGGAAGTGATGCGCTACTGGCAGCGAGTAAATCGCTAAAATCAAGATCGAAAGTGAACACAATTCTTTCTTCTTGTTTGGCTTTTTCCAAAATCAAGCGATCGGCAAGTTTTTCTAATCTTTCTTCGTAAAGATGGATTGCATCATAACCTTGTTGGTGTAATGCTTAGGCTGTTAGAGGAGAAACACCCATATCTGCTAAAAATTTCATGCAACTTCCTTACCGAACTGACGAATTTGCTCGTTTGCTAAGAAGGCGGCATATTTGAAGCAGGCGTTGATATCTTCTCTTTCTAAATAAGGATAAGCCTCGATGATTTCCTCTGCTGTCATATTATTGGCAACTAAACTTAGAACTAAAGCAACAGTAATTCGCATCCCTCGAATACAAGCACGTCCTCCCATAATTTGAGAGTCAAAGGTAATGCGATCGTAAATTGTTCGAGTCTGATTCATAGGATTACCTCATAACTTTTTTATTTTAAACTCGATAAACATAGCATAACATGACTCTAGAGTAAGCGATCTCATCTCCCCCATCTCTAACCCAAAACCCAAAAAAGAGGATGTGCGATCGCTAATTTTTATATGCGTCTCCCCGATGTCTTACTCGCATAATCAGAAGTGCTTTTTCATCATCATCGATTTCGTAAATTACTCGATAATTGCCAACGCGAATTCGGTATAGATCGTCATCTCCTTTGAGTTTGACGACACCATCCGGGCGAGGATCGAAACATAATTCCTCTACAGCTTCGCCAATGCGTTGTTTAATATCCGTTGGGAGTCCTCGAAATTCTTTTGCAGCCGAATTTTTAAATTGTAGAGAGTATCTATTGTCTGTCATTGATTTCTTGCTCCATCTCAGCTTTTAAGACCTCCCAAGAAACCTCTGATTCCTCTTGACGAGACTGAGAAATAAGCAGATCGTAAAAATCTTCCCATAATTCTCCCCATTCTTCTAAATTAATTAATACGGCTTTTTTAGCACCTGTTTCATCAACTACAAATTGAATACCTTTCATAAAAACCTCAAAAATACAGTAAGCATTGATTAATTGCATTTTATCCTCTTTTGGCTTAATGCGATCGCATCTCCTCCACCTCTAACCCAAAAACCAGAGAAGAGGAATAGCGATCGCCCTATCTTCCTCATCATGAAAAAATCTCTTCCAAAATGCCTTTTTTCGTCCGTCCTCCCAAAAGTAAACACCAAAAACGCTCAAATTGCCATCGATACAAAATATCCTCGTGATGGGGAATTCGGTTTCGTAGTTGGCGAATTTGATCGATCGCCGAGGCTGCTTTTTCTGCCGATCGCATCCAAGTAGCTAAAGGATGTTCCCATTGTTGAAGAAATTTCCTCACGATCTGGCGATCGCTATCGCTGACGCAGTTCCCGAAAAAAACGGTGTGATACATCCCCTCATCTCGAGGGCGATCGCTTTGGGCAAGTGCGTCTTTTTTAAACGTATCCCATTGCAACGAAAGCAAGACAGGCAAATGTCCCAAAGTATATTTTCCTCTCTGTTTTTTGATGGTCACTCCTCCGATTTCAAAAGCACGATATTCATTTTCGAGTTCCGGATATTCTCGGACTAAAAAGCGATAAATATTCTTAAAGAAAGGATCGAGTAATTCTCGTTCTGCTACCAGACACAAACCTAAACCCGCCTCCGAATAATCATCCTGTAAGACCGTAAAACTGTTCAAAATCGAATGATAGCGAATATAGGAATCGCAGAGTTTCTTTTGGCTAAATCGCGTTAAATTCGACCAAGCGCGATCGCCAATTTTATCTTGGACTTTGCGAATGCTTTCCTCTTGATTAACGCTTTTGGGAATATTCTCTAGCTTTCTTTCCAATTGTAGGCATTTTTCTCGCTCTACTTCTATTTTTAATTCCCGCACTTTTAGTTCTTCTTCTAAAGATTCTAATTGTACCTTACCCGTTTGGGATATCTTTTGATTTTCGCGATCGAGGACGGCAATTTTTTGCGTTAAAATATCGACTTGCTTGTTTTTCTGATGAAGAATGTTTTGCGTTTCCGCCAGAACTTCTTGTTGCGCGTTGAGTTCTTGCTTGAGTTCTTCAATTTGCCAAGCATTCAATGCCGTTTTGATTAAGTTAAAATAGTAAGACCCCGAAACATCAACAGTCCGAGAGTTTTTGCGACTTTTGCCGATTAACCCTTGTTTTTGACCTTGTTGAACTGCCAGAATTTCCCCTCGTTCGTTTCTGATTCTTAATTCTTGGCGATTGTTATGGGAGGTAATCGTGCAAAGATAGGGATGTTTATTAAAGAAAAATTCAACTTTCACAGATCGTTTTAAATGGAGTTCAAAATCTGTAAATTCTTGAGTTGGGCGATCGCAACCGTCACAAAAAGGGGAATCGAACAATTCCCCTTATCGGATCGCGATTAGATATCATCTGGCAAAACGATCGGCTCTCGATGCGGGCGGTTTCCGAGGGAAACATAAGAAAGTTCGTGTTCTCCTTGGTAAATTTGCGTGGGACGGAAAATGCGATTTTCCTTAATTTGTTCCCGCCAATGCGCCAGCCATCCTGCCACCCGAGCGATCGCGAAAATCGGCGTAAATAAGTCCGTCGGGATGCCTAATTTGCGATAAACCAACCCGGAATAAAAATCGACATTGGCGTAAATTCCTTTATGTCCGAGCTTTTCCTCGACTACTTTTTCTAATTCCACCGCGATATCGTAAATGCGATCGCGTCCGCGCTGCTCGAACAGACGTTCGGCTAAAGTTTGTAAAATCGTCGCTCGAGGGTCTTTGACTTTATAAACCCGATGTCCGAAACCCATGATTTTCTTTTTGTTCGTAACGCAATCTTCCACATAAGCGCGGACGTTTTCCATCGAACCGATTTGATTTAACATGGCAATCACTTCTTCATTCGCGCCCCCGTGCAAGGGACCCGCTAAAGTCCCGACTGCCGAAGCAACCACCGCATAAGGATCCGTCAGGGTTGAAGATGTCACCATGGCCGAAAATGTGGAGGCGTTAATAGTATGTTCGGCATGGAGAATCAAACAAACATCAAAAATACGCGCGGCAATGGGATCCGGAACTTGCTCCGTGAGCATATAGAGAAAGTTGGTGGCATAGTCGAGGTCGTCTCGGGGTTGAATGGGATCGTTTCCCTTGCGCATCAACTTGAATGCTGCCACCATGGTGGGAATTTTCGCCAGCAAGCGCACCACGGCTTCCCAAATATAGGCGGGGTCGTTCAGAGCGCGACGGGCGTAAAATAAGCCCAAAGCGGCGGCTGAGGTTTGCAGTGCATCCATTGGGTGTCCCGTTTCCGGAAAGCACTTCATCATGTCGCGAATCCGATATTTAATGCGACGATGATTGTAGATATCCGCTTCAAAGGTGGCAAGTTCTGCTTTTGAGGGCAGATGACCCCAAATTAAGAGATAGGCGGTCTCGAGGGAGGTGCTTTTCTGAGCTAACTCTTCAATGCGAATGCCGCGATACTCGAGAATTCCCTGTTTTCCATCCACGTAGCTGATCCCCGAACGTGCGGCGGGGATATTTTCCAAGCCCGGGATATATTCGCAAACTGTCATATCTCGTTGATTGTTGGTTGTTGGGTGTTGGTTGTTATTGCCCCTAGCCCCTCTCGAACGGGAGGGATGGAGAGGTGGGGAGTTGCTTATTCGTAGGCAATGACTAACTCTACTACAAAGTTATCGATCGCACGGTATCAAACAACAAATAACGAATACCAAATAACAAATTTTAAATTAACCATTTTGGTGAAGTCAAGAGAAATAACTCGCCGTTATCGATGGGCGTTCCATTTTTAAAAATCTTTACACCAATAATTCCTGCTTTTTTGACAATCAATTTTTCTCGGGTTTTTCCCCAAGTTAAAATTTCTGCCCAATTTCCTAGATCCGGTTGATGCCCGACGAGAGCGACGCTATGACAGTTTTGATTGAGAGCATACCAATTGACCCAAAGATTAATATCCCCCTCGGGTGAAAGGGGTTCAAAAACTTTTTGTTTCTTACACAAGCCAACATTTTGGAGGATTTCTGCTGTTTGCACGGCTCTCGTGAAAGGACTGGTGAGAATAATATCAAAACGAATATCGAGATCGAATAGGCGTTTGGCGACTTTTTTCGTTTTTTTGCGCCCGAGTTCGGTGAGAGGGCGATCGGCATCGAGAGCGCATTCGGCACGATCGACCGCAATCCCGTGGCGAATTAAATAAACGTTCATAAAACAGGAATTAATTTTTATTCTGAAAAATTTAATTCTAGCTCGGAAGTTACGATCGCGTCTAACGTCATTTGATTGAATCTTTTAAGTTTATTAAAGAAATAAGAATTCGTTTTATCTGGCGTAAAGGTAATGATATTACTCCGAAAGAAATAGAGTTTTTCGGGAGCGGGGTTGGGGAGAATGGGCGATTTTATGGGTTTGCTGGTTGTGTTGTTGGCTGGGAGAGGGGCAAGAAGATCGCCTGCTTCGGGTTTCTGAGGGTGTTCTTTTTCGCGATCGAGCTTCTCTAATTCATCTAAAAGATCGAGGGTTTCGAGTTCGTCTAAAGAGATTTCTCTCAACGGAAGCTCGGGTTTTTCTGGGGACAGCTTATCGCGATCGCTCTCTTCGACAATAGACGATCTTTCGGGCGGGTCGAGTTCGATAACCCATTCATTTTCCGGCACTTCTGCCTCGAGGGATAATGCCATTTCTGCCGAGAGGACGGGAGGGAGGGCAAGTTGGGGCGGCGCGATCGACAAATCGGATTCGATAATGGCAAAGATGCGACTTAACCCCGCATGAGCGCGGAGTAGAGTGAGAGCGGGAGGGACAAATTCTCGGGGAGAGTGGGGGGAAGAAGGCTCGCTCAAACGCTTGATTTTCGCGGGTACGGTTTCTCGGTCGAGTTGCCAACTGCGAATTCCCGTACTTTTTCGCAATTCGATGCGTGAAAAGAGTCCTAAAGGCTGAATGGGCGAGGGTTTGTCACTCTCGACGATCGCATTATTTTCCCACTGCTCGGTGTGGGGATGGGGGGCAAAATAATCCGGTAATTTACGGGAAATCAGGCGCTCAAAATCGCTGCTGAAGTGAGGGGTGGGTTGACCGCGACGTTCCCAGAGAGTGAGGATCTGTTCGACGGAAATCACCTTGTAGCGTCCCTGATAGAGGGCTTCAATGGCGGCTAGGCGAATCCAATGGGGTTCGTACTTTTCCAGCCACCGTGCCACTAATTCCGTACTCATGTAGCCCTTGGTATCGAAGCCGTAGCGATCGAGCAGGGCGAGAGAACGGGCAATATCCGATTGACGAGAAGATTCCAAACTGGCCATAGGGGTTGAGCTTATCGCGATCGCGCTGGGTTACTCGAAAAAAATAGCAGAAGTTGGGGGCGATCGGGTGTTTCTTTCAGACTACTATAATTTTGCGAAAAAAATTTCGGCATTCCTCCATCTAGTGTATGGTATGGGCAAAGAGCGTGGAGGCAGATGGCAGGTGCTAGAGCTTCAGCGCGATCGACAATTGGAGACAGAGAGCGAGACCTAGGGCGCTTTGGGGTTATGGTCGGCTTCAATTATCATGCTGGCTGTTGAGTCCGAAAATATCGACAATTCACTGGCAGCATTACCTAAAGGGTATGAGATTATTTATCAAGGAAAGACCGATCTCGATGATTATAGCGTTGTTGCTATCTGCGAATATTTTCAGGATTTCTAGGTCAAAATATACGAGAGAGCGGCCGAGTCATGAGAACAGAAAATCAACCCTATGACTTTGCGATCGTGCTGGGTGCAACGGGTGGAATGGGTTCCGGCATTTCACGCGCGTTGGGTAAAAAAGTCAGAAAAATATATCTTGTTGGTGCGCATTTGGAAAAACTTTCTGCCCTCAAAAATGAATTGAGTCAGATTAAAAATCTACAGATTTATACGGCTCGGATCGACTTCGAAGATACAGACTCTATCATACAAACAGCAATAGATTCGCTAAATATTCAAAAAAATGTCGGAATTTTGGTTAACTGTGTTGGGACGTATCTCTCTCGGGAATTTGCAGGATCGAGCTATGAAAGTATTACTCAACATTTTTTGATTGATGTCATTAGACCCATGCAAATTATTTCCAATCTGATATGTTGTTTAGAACCCAATAGCTTAATTATTAATATAGGCTCGTCTCTATCCCATCATCCAAAGTCTAAGCGGGTTCTTAGCTCTTCTGTTAAACATGCCGTGCGAGGATTCAGCTTAAGTCTTGCTGAAGAACTTGTCGATCGCAACATTCGAGTCTGCTTAATCAACCCCAGATCCGTAGCGACTTCCTTACTGAAGAAAAATACGTCTGATGAAAAGTACCAAAAAGCGATGCCTGTAGAAGATATGATCGGAACAGTTGTTATGATTGTAGATTGCAATCCTAGGACACTTTTTAGCGAAATCGATGTCGGATCTAGCCAAGGTTTTTTGGGTCAATAGTTAACCAAGCGGAAGAACTAGACTGGGCAATATAAATACCTACTAAAATTATAGTAAAAGCCACGTAGTTTGCAAAGCTCAATATTTCTGAAAAGAAGATAAAAGCTAGAAAAGTATTGATTAATGGAATCAGTAGTTTTGCAAGAGAAAATAATCCAGAAGATATATATTTGAGACAATAACTTACCATTCCCGATCCTAAAATTTGGCAAATTAAGCCCAATAAAATCGCTAAAATCCATCCTGATAGAGAGTGAGGAAAAAGTTGTGTTTCAGCTATCAAAGCGACGGGTAAGATCGCTAGGGTAGATAATGCAGAAATCCATAAAAGGATCGCACGAGCGCTTAAATGGGAACGCACGGACTCTATGGAAAGCAAATAGGTACTATTGAAAAATGAGGCTAGTATTGCAACACTATCACCTTGCAAGTTTCCAGCATCGATCTGCCAATCCTCTATTCCTATCAGACAAGCACCGATCGTAGCAATTCCCATCCCAATTAGAAATATATTGTCAAACTTTTTTTTCCAGATTAACCAACTCAGAAGAATTGTCCATATCGGAGTCATATTAGTTAGGATGGTAGAGTTGGTTATACTCGTTTGAGTTAAAGACCAAGCCAACAAAAGTTGATTGCCAGCAAAGCTAATTCCCGCGATAAAGCATTGCCCTAGAATTAAACGATTATAGGAATAAGATTGTCCAAATCGATCTCCCGATCGATCTGAGACTAATTGGGAGCTTAAATACCGCAATCCATTCCACAATCCTAAAAGCAGGGTAGCCAGCCAAACACGATGAAAGGCAGTAGCAAACGGACCTATTTCTTGTTCGAGCAATCGGAAAAGGATCGCGATCCAAGAGAGTGCTGTAATGGCAAGTCCTAATATTCCAATCGATTTTAAATTGTTTGTTTCTGAATCCATTCCCGTCCCAATACAAATAAGCGATCGCCAAGATTTTAATGTAACTAGAGACGATCGATTAAGTCGATTGCAAATGATTTTGCAGCCAACTGCGATCGTTCTCAGATAGGGTGGAAGTTGGGTATAGTTAATTCTCCGAATCTTTTATTGTTGTTTTTATTGACTATTTTCGACCGTTATTTTTTCTAAATACAATTCTCGCCCATTCGATAATTTTTCATTGATTTTGAATTCTCTATCTCTCAATTGAGTAATAATAAACTTGATTTTCTCGACTCCAATTAATTCTCGATGAATCTCCATTATGACTTTTTCAATGTTGTAGAAATCGGCATACTGAACGAGATCGTATTCTCCTCCCTCAATATCAACAATCAGAACGCTAGGATTATTTTTTCTCACTTCTTCATTGAAGGATTTAACAGGAACTTGAATGGGAGTATAAGTTTTACGAATTTGAATTGAGGAAGATTCCCAAAACCATTTAGAAATATAAAAATTCTGTTCTCCATCTTTGTCTCCTAACATGCAAAAATTGACTTGAGGAGTAATTTGATTAAGGCGATAAACTTGACGAATATACGGCTCTAAATTAGGATTAGCTTCGTAAGTAAAAATACGATCGGAACCCACAATCCTAGCACAATGAGTTGAAAGAAAACCCAAGCCCGTCCCTAGTTCCATAACGCGATCGCTTTGTTGTAATATAGCTTTTATGATTTTCAATTCTCCTCGTTCGTACACAGACTTCCAGAGTAGCGTTGAGAAGGGAATTCCATAAAATGCTTGCGGAATTGGCATTTTTACACCAGCAACATTAACGATTTTTTCAGTTTTAATTAGTCTACAGTCCTCTGATAAAACAGGATGTTTTGCCAAACCAATAGAACGTTTCGTATTTTTTGTTATCTTCCCAATGACATAACCCGTCTCCAATATGACATCAGCAATCTTAAATTGTAATTGGTGCATTTTGAGTCTTCTTCAATCGAGAAATATCAATCTTAGTATACAGGACTCAATATCTATTTGAGCGGAATGCTGGGTTATTTCATTCTAGGACTAGCAGGCGCATTGGTTGTACAGCAGGGATACGTGCATTTTTGAATACGGATGTTTTTGTAATTGGGTCAAAACTAGCGTTGATGCTGTTAGCGAAAGCAATCGTAAAGTAAACAAAGGTAATACAGAAAACCCAAAAATCTCAGATCGATCCAGTTACCACTCCTTTTTGAAATATGATGGGATTCCACATCATAAGGCGAATGAATGGCTTGGGTTGAAGAGGGCATATCCCGAGGAGATCGCATCTACTCAAAACTAAAGTCTTTCCAATCTATATTTTAAACGATCGTTCTCGATCGGATAAACTATGATTGACCGATCGCCGATAACTGACAACTGACAACTGATAACTGAATAAATGTCCTCAGTCAATCCTTCCATTCATTTTCTGCAACAACAAGCGGCTTCACTCCTGCTCTATCAAAATGTTCTCGATCATGAGGTTGGTCAAGCATTTCTTTCCCTCCTTCATGCCCTACACGAAGGAAATTCCGTGCATTGTTTGCAGGCTTATGGCACTTGGTTTAAAACCTTGGCGCAAACAGGTCAAAATTGGCAAGATCACCTCATTCAACAGATTTTATGGGACGATAATCCCTTTAGCCAACAAGTACAAAAAGTTGCTCTCGATGCCTTCCCTCCGTCGCTAATTGCAGCAGTTCAAGCCGATCTCAAAACGTTGCATTCTCTCTATCGCTGTAGTGGGGAACAACTCAGTCAATGGGTGCGAGCTACCTGTAAAATGCAAGAATTACCCGTTGTTTGGCAGACGGAAACAACGCGATCGCATTTCCTGCGCGATCGCGATAATTGGAGCGACCTTTTACCGGAATTGGCTCAACATTATCAACAACAAGGAACGGGAATTTTTGCGCGCTATCGTGCCTTTCGTTGGGAAAACGGAAAATTAAACGGAATTGCCCATCCCGATCCCATTCAACTTACCGAAATTGTGGGCTATGAAACCCAAAAATTGACATTAATTCAAAATACCGAATTCTTATTATCGGGTTATCCCGCTTTACACGTCCTACTCTATGGCAGTCGCGGTTCTGGGAAATCCTCTTTAGTGAAAGGATTATTGGGCAAATTCAGCGATCGCGGTCTCCGGTTAATTGAAGTGAGTAAATCGGAATTGTACGATCTCCCTGCAATTTTAGAGCAGTTGCGCGATCGCCCGCAAAAATTTATTATTTTTGTAGACGATCTTTCTTTTGAGGAAGACGACGAAGCCTTCAAGGCTCTCAAAGTTGTCTTGGAAGGAAGTATTACGGCAAGGGCAAATAACGTATTGGTTTATGCCACATCGAATCGCCGCCATTTAATTCGCGAATTCTTTGAAGATCGCCCCCGTCCCCAAGATAGCGATGAAGTTCATTCATGGGATACCGTACAAGAAAAATTATCTTTTAGCGATCGCTTCGGTCTAACACTAACATTTGAACCTGCAAACCAAGAGACTTATCTCGAAATCGTCCGCCATTTAGCCAAAGAAGCCACTATAAGCCTCGAAAAAGAAGATTTGGAATTTCGTGCCAAACAATGGGCAACCCGCCATAATGGACGTTCTGGACGCACTGCTAAGCAGTTTATTGATTTTCTCAAGGCAGAATTGGAAATTGGTTATTAGTTGTTTGTTGTTTGTTGTTTGTTTTTGGGATGAGTAATTATTCTCTTTGGTGGGAAAATACGACCGCTTATCAGGGATATTCTACGGGATATATTGGTAACCTTTCTAGCGATACCGATCTTTCAGTTGCGCTGAAATCGGCTTGTCAGGAGTTACAAGAGAAAGGCTGTTTCTTTGCGATCGCTCCCCTCAATGGCAATACATGGCATAGTTATCGCCTCGTAACGGAATGGGGAAATTATCCGCCTTTTTTCCTCGAACCCGATACTCCTACATCCTTAAATCAAGCCTTATTCGAACAAGACTTTTTCCCAATTGCTCGTTATTATTCTGCGCTTTGTACGGATTTACACATTCGCGATCGCCGTTTGCTTCTCGTTCAAAAATGCCTCGGCGATCGCGGTATAACCATTCGTTCCCTACATCGAGAACAATTAGAGACGGAACTCGAAAAAATTTATCAAATTGCGATCGCTGCATTCCGCAATAATTTCCTCTATCAACCCATCTCAAAACCTGCCTTTATCGCCCTCTATCGCCCGATTTTGCCCTATATTCAGCCCGAACTCGTCCTCATTGCCGAAGAGGAGGATAAAGCGATCGGCTTCTTATTTGCCCTTCCCGATGTCCTAGAAGCACGACGAGGAAATGCGATCGAAACGGTAATTCTCAAAACTGTTGCCGTTCTGCCCCAACGAAACTATGCTGGACTGGGAAGCATTTTAGTGGAAAAATGCCATGCGATCGCCGCTCAACTGGGTTATAAAAAAATCATTCATGCTTTAATCAATTATGCCAATCCGTCCAGTAATATCAGCCGATATTATGCAAAACCGATTCGACATTATGCCCTTTTTGGGAAACAATTAAAATAATGCTCAATTCATCTGTTATCGATCGCCCACTCCCCATTCTCCCTCGTTTATTTTCATGTCTCTAGAAAGTCGTTCTATTCCCCCTCGTGGCGATCGCACCCCCGATCGTCTTTTAGTGATGTTGCATGGTTGGGGAGCAAACTCAGACGATCTGGCAGGTTTGGTTAATCTCCTCGATCTGCCCGAATACCAGTTTATCTTTCCCAATGCCCCTTTTCCTCATTTTCAAATTCCGGGGGGTCGGGCGTGGTATGCTCTCGAAAGCGAAAAACGTGAAGGATTGACAGAAAGTCGAGAATTGTTGCTAACTTGGCTGCGATCGCTCCCCGAACAAACTAAAATTCCTCTCGATCGTACCGTCCTCTTTGGCTTTTCCCAAGGTGGTGCAATGACCTTAGATGTCGGGTTCGAGTTACCGTTTGCGGGACTCTGTAGCTTTAGTGGTTATTTTCACGCGATTCCCCAAGCTAACTCTACATCGCCACCCACCTTAATCGTACACGGAGAATTCGATCCTGTCGTTCCCCTACAAGCGGCTCGCGATGTTAAAGAAACGTTAACCGCACAAGGAGTTTCAATAAAATACTGGGAGTTCCCAATGGCTCATGAGATCGACTATAAAGCCCTATCAGCATTACAAGACTTTATTACCGCCATACCATAAAATCATCAAAAATATCACTAATGTTTCTAAGCAATTGAGATGCACCCAAAAGACTTCCTCGCTTATGCCATCTTTGCAGTAGAATTAAAGGACTCATAGATTTTTTGGAAAATTTGAATAAACTCACCAGGCTCAAAAATACGGTTTGGTTCGTAGGGACAGCGATCGATGTAAATTAATTTGCCATTTTGCCGCTTGTAATTCAGGTAAATATATTCGCAAACAACATTGTTGAGAATCGTCTGACTGTTACAATTCCAGTTGAGAATACAGGCTCCCGTCAGTGTTGCACCCTCAAAGTTGGTATTGAGTGTTTGGATTGCACTGAGGTTGGCACCATTGAGGTTAGCTTCACCGAGGTTGGCATTATTGAGGTTAGCTTCACCGAGGTTGGCACCATTGAGGTTAGCACCATTGAGGTTAGCATCGATAAAGGTGACGCTTCTAAGATCGGCTTTACTGAGGTTGGCACCACTCAGATTAGCATTCCAAAAGTTGGCATCAATGAGAACAGCTTTACTGAGGTTGGCACTACTGAGGTTAGCATTGATGAGATCGGCGCTTCTGAGATTAGCATTGCTGAGGTCAGCACCCTTGAGATTTAGATTCATAACAGGCTGATTAAGAATTTTCCAAACCAACTGCCATTTCCGATCTAACTGGGTTTGTTCATTAATTTTGACCCTTCTGAGGGTGGCATAGCTCAGATCGGCATTGCTGAGGTTAGCGTTATGAAGGTTAGCATTACGAAGGTTAGCCTTGCTAAGGTTGGCATTGCTAAGGTTGGCATTGCTAAGATTGGCACTATGAAGGTTAGCATTGCTGAGATTAGCATTGCTGAGGTTGGCATTGCTGAGATTAGCATTGCTGAGATTAGCATTGCTGAGGTCAACACAGATATGAGCATTCTCTTTCCTCCACCTATTCCACTCTTCCACATTCCCTTCCAACCGTGCTAACAAGTCCTTGTCTGGCATTGCGTTTTGCAGCTTGGCAACTTCCGATGGGATTTGATTGTGACTCAAAGCCGATAAACTCATAGTTTGCTTCGTAATTTCGAGCATTTTCACAGGATTGATTGGTTGATTAGATTTCATCGATCTGGTCTCTGCTTGTGAGCTTTATAACCAATCTATCCACCTTTTTTGGTTTTGTCGTTATAGAAAAAGTAACTTTTGTTGATATCTTTAACTCATAAAAATTCACAATTATCGACTTTACCAGCATAAATAGTCAGGAAAGTTGATAAATAGTAACGTTTTTTACCTATTTTCATTTAATATTCGGAATGTAGGTTAGAATCGTTTGTAGGTCAATTAGAGTGAAAATCTTAGTCGAAGCAAGAAACTTCGATACATCGATACACAAAAGGAGCTTGAAGTGCAACAGAATAAGAAGAAAGAAAACTGTTTACCTAGCAATCAATTGATTAGTTATGCAGAATTAAAAGAGCATTCTAGTTATTCAGATGCTTGGATTGCCATTGACGGCATTATTTATGATATCACCGACTTCATCGATCGCCATCCTTTTGGAGATACATTTCGGGGGATTTTAGGAACAGACTGTAGTGGTTTCTTTTCCTCTGCACATATCAATACCAATGTAGAAGATCTCATCAAAAATGAAGATTTTTTGAAGAAAAACAACATCAAAATAATAGGAAATCTGGAGGTTGCGCAGGATAAGTTACACAAATATAGCGAGCATCGCTATTTAGATCGGATCGTTTACCAAGACACCAATAAAGAGGAATTTTGGCTAGAGCTAAAAACCAAGATCAAAGAATATCTCAAAGAAAACAATGAATCAATTCATTACTCGACATTTGAGGGGATTGTATACCTCCTCTATCATGGCATCTTGTTTATTGTTTTATCGTATTTCGCCTGGATTCAAGGCTCAGTCCTCGCCGCAATATTACTAGGATTTCATCTAGTTTGTGCATCAGCCAGTGTATCCCACATGGTTGCACATTTTAGCTTTACCAAAAATAAGCTATTAAACTTTTTAGCACTCCATTTTATGGATGTGAGTGGATTTTCATGGTTAGAATGGCAAATCGTTCATCAAACCCATCACAATCAACCCCATTCATCTATCGATCATCAAACCAATCTGTACGATCCCATCCGTGTTCATCAATATGTAAAATATCAGAAACATCACAAATATCAACACATTTATTTTTGGGGAGGACTGATAGTCTATCATTTGCGTGCTGTCTTTATGAGTACAGTTTGGTTGATTCAAAATCGCGAATTGGTTCGCCATACATACGAAATGGTTGGGCATATCTTATCTAAATTAATCTTGCTGAGTTTTGTTGGCTACTGTGTCTATTTACACGGTTTTGCTTCGGCTCTGATGCTATTTGCTTTCTATTCGATGGCTTTCTCCTATTCTGCCTTTTTCTTACTCTACAATAATCATGAGGAGACTCATTATCTTTTGTCTGGAAATGAAGATATCAATGGTTCTCATCATCAGTTTTCTTGGGCTGAAACTCAAGTCAGAACATCAGGGGACTGGTATCCAACCAACTGGCTCTTGTCATTTATTGAATTTCATTATGGTTACTTTAACTACCATATCGAGCATCATCTGTTTCCCACTTTTAAGCCTCTTTTGTTGAAAAAAATTGCCCCAATTGTTAAGGAAATCTGTCATAAGCATGGCATTCCTTATATTTCCACAACCTATATTGAAGTACAGCAATCTTTTCAACAACATCTTAAGCAGATGGGTTTCCCTCCAGAAGAGTTGGAAATAGAGGAGGTGAAGATTTAACTACAAGATAACACTTCTGCGGGATCGAGTCGTGTGGCTTTATTAACAACAATTACACCGGAAGTTAAACACATGATTACGGTCAAACAGAAGATAAAAATCGCCCTTTGAAGTTCCATATAGAAGGGGAGACCCGTTGCTAAAAATATCACTTGGTAAAATCCCCAAGATATGAATAATCCCGGAATATACCCCAAACAAGCCAGAATTGTTGCTTCTTGTAGAACAATCAATAAAATCTTGCGTTTATGATAGCCCATTGCTTTAAGAAAGGCATATTCTGGTAAATGGGAGGAAATATCATTCGATAAGACTTGATAAAGAATTGCAACTCCAACAATCAATGCGATCGCGGCTCCCGCTTGAAAAATCGTACCAAACGCGGACTCATGCAGCCAATAATTTTTCTCTCGATCCATAATTTCTTGCCGCGTTAAGGCAATAACATCGGGGGACAGGGTTTGATTTAAGTCTTGGACAAAGCGATCGGCATCTACTCCATCCTCAAGCTGTATTAATCCCTCACTAATTAACTGAAGAGAATGAGAAAACAAACGCTGAAAATTTTGGTCGCTTAATAAAATCGTGCCATCGTACTCAAAACTATTACCCAAGGAAAATAAACCGATAATTTCCACGGTTTTCTCGTCCAGTTTGCTCGAAATACCCACTTCTCGAGGCCCGTATTCGCGATGGGAACGGATATCAAAGATAACTGTATCAGGCGGTTGTAACCGAGCTACCTCTTCGGGCGATAATTTTGGGAAAAATGTGGCTTCCCTCAGATCGAACCCATAAACTTGAATCTCACGACCATTACCCGTGACAACATTTTGCCATTGGGTTTGACCAGAATATAAAGGCATTACTCGTTTAACTTCTGCTAATCCATTGAGTCGATATAAGTGTCGAATGGAAAAAACAGTCGGGACAGTCGGATCTTTACTTTTTGCTGAGAGTAAATAGACATCAGCATTTGATTGGCGGTAAAATGCGAGGGCAGCAATTTCCATTGCCCCTAAAGTGCCTAAATTGACGAAAACAAGGGCAACTGAACAACTTACCCCTGCGATCGCGGCAAAGAATCGAGATTTGTTGTGGAGTAAATTGAGCCATGCCACCGGAACATTTTTCATAGTGTTAAAGTGAAAACTGCGATCGAGTGTATCTTATTCTAATTCAATCATTGAATCAAATCCTGTTGTTATAAACTCATGTCTTTTTCCAAGGTAACACCCGTAGCTTGGCTCAATCTCACTCATTCACCTCGCCGTTTTCTCACGGCAATTTCAGGTGTGACCTTTGCGGTATTTTTGATGTTCACCTTCAAGGGGTTTGAAAATGCACTCTACGATAGTCAAGTCCAATTGATCGAACGTCTCAATGGTGAAATTATTATCACTCATAAACTCCGCTACTTTATGAGAAGTACGAAAAAATTTCCCCGACGATGGCTCGATCGCATTCAGGGTTTCAGGGGCATTGAAACGGCTTTTCCCCTCTATATCCGCATTGCTGAATGGAAAAATTCAGAAACCCATGAGTCCGGTGTCGTTAGAATCTTGGCTTTTAATCCACAAAATCCCCTCTTGTTACTTCCCGAGGTGGATGGATATCGTCAAATCTTACAACGCCCCAATACCGTTTTAGTCGATCGCTTCTCAAAATCTTCTGTGGGTCCGATCGAAGCAGGAGTCAAAAGCGAATTAGGAAATCGTAAAACCCAAATTGTGGGTACATTTAGTCTTGGAAGTGAGATCGTTGCAGGGAGTGGCAATTTTATTATGAGCGATCGTAATTTTTCTCGCTATTTTGCTCCTTCTAATCCTACTCTTTCGGGTCGAATTTTGCGGGATGTTGATATAGGTTTGGTTAAGGTCAACCCAGACGTTGATATTTCTGCTTTGGTAACACAATTACGCCAAACTTTGCCCGATGATGTAACAATTTTAGCCAAAGAAGACTTTATCCAACGAGAACTAGATTATTGGAAAAAAACGACCAGTGTGGGCTTTGTTTTTAATATGCTGGCCAGTATGAGTTTTATTGTTGGTATTAGTTTGGTTTATCAGGTGTTATCGACGGATATCTCCGATCATTGGTCGGAATATTCTACAATGCGTGCAATGGGCTATTCTAACTCTTATCTTGTCGTCATTGTTTTGCAGGAAGTGGTGATTTTAACAGTACTAGGTTTTATTCCGGGTTTGTTTATTTCCATGAGCTTATATCATTTACTCGCAGGTCTCACGGGTTTAGTCTTTCAAATGACCGTACTGAGAGCGATTAATATGTTAACGATTACTGTGGTGATGTGTTCGATTTCGGGATTGATTTCTATGTTGAGAATTCGAGAAGTCGATCCGGCGGAAGGATTCCAATAATTAATTTTTCAATTATCAATTATCAATTTCCTACAGCCATGTCCGATCTCCTTCTTTCCAACCCTAATACCGCATCTAAAACTATAAATCAACCCGTTATTTGCGTTCGTCATTTGAATTATTATTTTGGTCAGGGAGATCTTCGCAAACAAATTCTCTTCGATATCAACTTGGATTTATACCAAGGTCAAACTGTCGTTTTGACGGGGCCTTCTGGTTCTGGAAAGACCACTTTATTAACCTTAATGGGAGCATTGCGAACATCTCGAGAAGGGAGTTTAAAAGTCCTCGATCGCGAATTAGTCGGGCTGTCAGAAATAGAATTAGTGAAAGTACGGCGCAAGATTGGTTTTATTTTTCAGGCTCATAATTTATTTGATTCCTTAACTGCCGTACAAAATGTTGAGTTAGCTGTAGAATTAGGTGACAAAGCAAAGCGGAGAAACAGAAAATATAAGCAACAAAAACGAGAAATAGCGGTTGAAATTCTCACAAAATTGGGGTTGGGACATCGAATTGATTATAAACCGAGTGCTTTATCAGGAGGACAAAAACAAAGAGTATCTGTTGCTCGCGCCCTCGTCAATCAGCCGTCATTAATCCTAGCAGACGAACCCACGGCTGCTCTCGATCGCTCGTCTAGTTTGGAAGTTTTATCCATGATGCAAAACTTGGTGAAAGAACGAGGCGGAACGTTATTGCTAGTTACTCACGATAGTCGAGTGTTAGAACTTGCCGATACAGTGATCAGTTTAGACGATGGGCGCTTATCTCAAGCCAAAGGAGAACTCCTGCGCAGTCTAAGTAGCTTGGTGTCGTCAATTTTCGAGATGGATACCAGCGAGATTGCTGAGACCGTCCGCCCTCTTTCTACAGAACAGTTCTCGAAGTTCTTAGACCAACTGAATAATGAATTTTCCCAATTACTCAATACGATGACTCTCCTAGAAGGTCGTTCCTTGGGTAGTAAATTAGAATTAATTATCCAAACATTATCGATAAAAATTGCCCAAATTTTGAACGCGGAACAAGTGACATTTTTTATTGTCGATCGCGAAAACCGGAAACTCTGGTCTAAAAATGCTCGGGGCAAAGGTGGAGAATTAATTAGTATTGAAATTCCTATTAATGCAGGGATTGCGGGCAGCGTTGCCACGACGGGGAAAAGCGTAAATATTCCCGATCCTTATAACGACCCGCGTTTTAACCCGCAAATCGATCGCGATACAGGTTTTCTCACGCGAAATTTGCTTTGTTTACCCATGCTTAACGAGAACAATGAAGTGTTCGCCGTCGTACAAGTATTGAATAAAAAGGGAGATTTACCGTTCGATCGCGCGGACGAGGAAGGATTTTTCGATCTTGTGCAGTCTTTAGAATTAGTCCTTCAGTCCAGTATCGTCCATGCGAAACAACGTCGTTCTGCTACTGCTAAAGCTCTAGCAGTTGATTCCCACAAACTGAAACGTAAAATTGCAGAGTTTTCTGTCGATAGCTTCATTCGATTCTTAGAGGAATTCAATTAAGAGCTTGTAGAAGTTCACCAGAACGAGTTTATGGTGCAAGATGTTGCGGTCAAAAATAAA
>JBCCVR010000046.1:0-38372 GCA_039194995.1 Cyanobacteria bacterium P01_E01_bin.42
GTCAGGGTGATGGTGAACCCGGGGTTAAGGTTCTCTGGCGAGGCTTGACGGTTTTCGCTCATCTTCTCGAGGGTGCGCAACTGGTCTCTCTATCTCAGTCCTAGCCTTCCTTCCACGGACTTTTGCCTAATGGGTAGCTTATTAAGGGGGGCAGGGGGGATCTCCGAGGCATTGCCGAACTCGCCCCCAAATCCGCACCCAAAACTAACCCCAACGCCCATTACTTAAGCGATCGCTTTCGCCTGCGAACCGTCCCCAGTTGCCAAATCCTCAGCTACTGCCACCAAAGCAAGCAAATTCCCCTAACCCCGCACCTCGGTATCGTCGAAGATGCCAGCGAAAACCTGCCCTTTACCCGCTACGAATGCGAAACCCTCGCCCAACAGTATCGCGTCCCCGAAACCCGCCGCCTGCGAGGCAAACAAGCCACCCTCGACAACTATAAAACCCTCCTGCACCAAATCCACCGCCTGCACACCAGCCACCACGCCGCCTCCAACCTCAACGATCCCCTCGCTTCCGTCCTACAATTGAGCGATCGCGAACTCACCCTCAGCCAACTCCTGACTTGGCGCATCCCGCAACTCTCGGAAGTCTTCGCCTCAGCCTGCGAAACCCATTTCACCGCTACGGAATTAACGGATGACCTCCTCACTATTGCCACAGGATTTCTCTGTACCGGAGTCCGCAACGTCATCAGCACCCAATGGTCGGTAGAAGACCTTGCCAGCGCCCTATTAGCCATTTTCTACTACAAAAACCGCGAGGACGGAAACAGCCCTTCTCGTGCCTTACAACGGGCGCGACAGCAATTGCGAAATCTCACCGGAACAGAACTCAAAACCCAGTATTACCAAACCTTAAAAACCCATCTCGAACAATTAGGAGAACCCGAAAAAAATGTCAGTCGCCAAAAACGCCTCTCGGAACTCTGCCAAGAAGATCGCCCCTTCGCCAGTCCTTATCATTGGGCGGGTTTTATCTCCCAAGGTAGAGCCTAAAAACAAGAAAATCCCTCTCTTTCCCTCTCTCTGCGCCCTCTGCGTCTCTGTGGTTCAATCCACCCAGCGATCGCTAATTTTGCTACCGTGATATTAACAATCTCTGCCGAAAAAAATGTACTGGGCAAAAAACAAAACTCCTCATACTAAAATCTGCACCTTCTTAGCGATCTCCCTCAGTTCCCTCTTAGGAATCTCCCCAGAAAGTGCAGCGCAAATCGTCCCTGATAATACCCTCAATGGAGAAAATTCTATCGCCACTCCTCAAGGAAATCCGAACGATCTTCTCATCACGGGAGGAGCAAGACGGAATGCAGCACTTTTTCATAGTTTCCAAGAATTTAATATCAACGAACTCCAACAAGTTTATTTTACCAATCCCGACGGTATTTTTAATATTTTAACGCGAGTCACGGGAGAGAATTTTTCTCAAATTCTCGGAACATTAGGCGTAGATGGCAGCGCTAATTTTTTCCTCATTAACCCTAACGGTATTTATTTCGGAGAAAACGCCCGACTCGATCTGCGAGGCTCTTTTACTGCCACGACAGCCGATAGTATTTTTATCGATAATCTTGAATTTAGCGCCACTAACCCAGAAACACCGCCCATCTTAACACTTAACATCAATCCCGGTATCCAATACGGAAATAATCAGCGCGATCGCGAAATCCAAAATACAGGCAATCTCTCCGTCGATCCCCAACAAAACTTAACCCTATTTGGCGGTACTACAATTAACCGAGGTAACTTAACCGCATCGAGAGGCAGAATCGAGCTTTTAGGAACGCTAATTAATGTCAACGATAATAGCCAAGTTGACGTTTCAGCCTCCACAGAACCCGGTACGATCCTGATTGGTGGAGATTACCGAGGACAAGGCAATACACCAACAGCCGATCGCGTTTATATTGGGGAAAATGTTTCCATTCTTGCCAATGCAGACGGCGCGATCGGCAATGGTGGAAAGGCGATCGTTTGGGCGAATGAAGTCGCGGGATTTTATGGAGAAATTCAAGCGAGAGGGGGATTTAATGCTGGTGATGGTGGATTTGTCGAAGTTTCCGGCAAAGAATATTTGATTTTTTCGGGTGCTGTGGATGTTAGTGCGATCGACGGAGAAAATGGCACAGTCCTTCTCGATCCGCGCAATATAACTTTTTCAAATGCACCAAATCTCCCACCCGATCCACTAATGATTCCAGCCTTAAGCGACGACGAAATCTTATCAGGTGATTTTGGCAATTTGAATATTAATATTAACATAGCACAATTAACGAGCTTATCCGGAAATGTCGTTTTTGAAGCCACAGAAAATATTATTGTTGCCCCCGATATCGATCTTATTTTCACATCCTCTGTTAGCTCAGTTTTGTTCAGTGCCGATGCCGATAATAACGGAACGGGAGATTTTATAATGAATCAAAATAGGAGTATCATCACTGATGGAGCAGACATACAAATTCAAGGCAATAATCTTTCAATTGGCGGTATTGTCACAACCGATTCATCCAGCGATAGTGGCGCGATCGCGCTCAATGCAACGGGAGATATTTCCTTATTCGCACTTCGTTCCGACTCGACCAATTTTGATGCAGGTAGTATTGATGTTGTTAGTAGTAATGGCTCAATTGAAATTATCAATCGAATCGATGCGGGTAGCATCAATGATGAAGCTGCACCCGTTTATTTAGAAGCGGCTGGAGATATTAGCTTTGGGATTGCTAATAACCTTCTCGAACCCGCGATCGATACTCAAGGAGACGACTTAGGTGGAGATATTACAATTATTAGCCAAACTGGAACGGTTTCTCTCTCAAATTCCGATTTGATTGGCGGCTCTCGGGAGGGAGATGGAGGAGATATTACAGTTTTTGGGAATTCTATTGATGTAACGGATAGTATTATATTCAGTGAAATTACAGGAAACGGAGATGCTGGTACGATTTCTCTCGAAGCCAATGATGCGATCGCGCTGAACAATTCATTCATTAATACGGATATTGCATTGGGTGCAGTCGGACTTCCGGGCGATATCCTGATGAATGCTAACACTATTAACTTAGATAATAGCGGCGCGACCACGACTTCTGGCGGAACGGTAGAGTCAGGTAATATTCAAGTTACTGCCAATTCTCTAACCTTACAAAATGATTCGACTCTGAATATTTTTAGCCTTGAAGATGGTGGTGATATTGATATCTTTGCCTTAGATATTTCTTTGAGCGATCGCAGTAAAATAACAACCGAAACAAATGGGACGAACGGCGGGAATATTGCGATCGACACAGATAATATAACTTTGAGAAATAATAGTTCTATTTTTACCGACGTGCGATCGGCAACGGGAATTGGGGGAAATATTGAGATTAATGCAACGGGATTTATTATCGCAGTCCTTGCAGAAGATAGCGATATTTTTGCAGATGGCGACCTAAGAGAAGGGAATTTAACCATTTCAGCACAGGCAATATGGGGGTTTAATACTGGAGAAGAATTAACGGGAGAAAGCGATATTTTAGGCACTGTTACAGTTACATTGACTGACGTGGACGAACTTGACCGTTATGGGGATGAGTTCGAGGAAGCTCTGGAAGATGATGAATCAAGAGATCCTTTTGCATTGCGACAACTGCCAGAAGAATTCGTACGACAATGCGGGACGACTAGAGATAATGAAATCACGATCGCCGGAAGAAGTGGAATGAGAACAAATCCCAATCAATTTTTACGCGGGCGAGAAATTTGGCAAGATCGCCGAGATATTTCAACACTCCTCAATTCTGCTACAATTGAAGGAGTGGAAATCAATGGAGAAAGAGGAAATTTCGAACCCTTAACAGAGGCACATGGATGGAGAATTAACGAACGCGGTAATGTTGAATTAATTGGCGAACAAGCATTGCAAAATAACTTTCGCTGTCAAACAAACAATAGTCATTCACTGGATAATGGATAACCAACAGGATCGTTTGGGAAAAATTCTTGGTTTATTGATTTTAACCTTCTGTTTAGGAGGATTTCTTGTGCCTGCAATCGCCCAATCTCCCGATCCCTTAGATCGACAAGAAGAAAATACGATTAATAATCTTTTAGAGTTAGGAAAAAAACAATATGAACTAGGTCAATTTAGAGACGCGATCGCAACCTTAAAAGCTGCTTCTCAATCTCTAGCAAAAACTGGACATACGAACGAACAAACGGAAAGTTTACTTTATCTGAGTTGGGCTTATCAAGAATTAGGAGACTATGACGAGGCAGAAAAGATGATTTTGCAAACAATTGCTATTTTACAAGAGCGATCGCCTGCCATCCTTTTCGCAATGGCACGGAATACCCTCGCACAATTACAAATGAACCGAGGACGATTAGCAGAAGCCTTAAACAATTGGGAAAACGCCGAAAAAGCATATCAGCAAGCAGGCGATCGCATTGGACGATTGGGAAGTCGAATCAATCAAGCTCAAGTTTTAGAAGAGCAAGGTAAATATCGCCTCGCTTGCGATCGCATTTTGGAGGCATTTTTTACCCAAACTATTCAGTGCAAGGCGATCGATACAGAAACATTTACCTCGGTATTGGACGCGATCGCCCGAGAAACAGATCCGCTTCTAAAAGGATTGGGATTGAGGAGTTTGGGCGTTTCCTTGCAAGCATTGGGAAGTCTGCGTCAATCGAGAGAAGCGATCTCCGCCAGTTTAGACGTATTTCAAAGCCTCGATCGCCCTTTAGAAATTGCCCGCAGTCTCTCCATTTTAGGCAATACCGAGCGACTTTTAGGACAGCAGGAAACAGCCTTACAATACTACGAAGAAGCCGCTAAAATCGCGATCGTAGAAAATACCCCAGAAGCTCGGATCGCAGCCATAGAGAGCCGTGCCAATCAATTGAGTTTATGGATTGAAAGCGAGGAATTTCTAGAAGCAGAAAAGCTCTTAACCGAAATTCGTCCGGCGATCGCGTTACTTCCCGCTTCAGAAACAGCCATTCACGCCCAACTCAATATCGTTCGCAGTTGGTTGAAATTGCGAGAAAATCAAAGCAATTCCCCAGAATATCTCGAGATCGCCAATCTCTTGAATACCCTGCACCAACAGGCAAAAAGCATGGAGAATACAGGGGCAGAATCTCACATCTTGGGTATCCTTGCCGCTCTTTACTCCCAGCAAAATCGCCTCGAAGACGCGATCGCCTTAACCAACCAAGCGCTCGCTCGTTCTGTCTCCTTAGAACGAGAGATTCTCTTCCAATGGCAGGGACAACTCGGGCATTTCTTAAAACGTCAAGAGAAAACAGACGAAGCGATCGCCGCTTACAAAGACGCTATTCAAACTTTTGAGGAGTTTCGTTCGGATTTAGTGGGGTTAAATCCTAAAATTCGCTATAGTTTTCGCGATCGCGTCGAACCTATCTATCGCAATTATATTTCCTTACAATTAAACAAGGTTCACCAACAAAAACAGCTTCAAAATGCAGCCAAAGCACTGCAAAATGAGGAGATCGAAAAACGGCTCGAAGATGTGAAAGCTGCGATTGAAAGTCTGCGAGTTGCCGAACTCGAAGATTACCTGCAAGAAGTGTGCTTGCATCACGAATCTCTCGAAGAATCAGAAACGAACCTCGCAGCAATCTATACGATGATCTTCGACGATCGCGCGGAAATGCTGGTTTCCCTTCCCGATCGCAATTTACAACACTATCGCATCGATGAGTCTCCCGAGGAACTCAATCGATTAGTGACGCGATTGCGTCAGTCTTTTAGCCCGATTTTTCCTGCCGAACGCCATCTCGAACAAGCTAAAGAACTCTATCAGCACCTGATTCAACCGATTGAAGGCGAGTTAAACGCCAATGAAATATCAACCCTCGCCTTTGTTCTCGATGGTGCGTTCCAAAATATTCCCGTGGGCGTTCTTCACGATGGCGATCGCTATTTACTCGAAAAATATGAACTGGTTTTAACCCCTGGCTTGCAACTCCTCACAGAACGAGCGCCAAAGCAATTAGAACTCAAAGCGATCGCGGCAGGATTGAGCGAGGCAAGAGACGCTTTTACCCCTCTACCCGCCGTCGAAGAAGAAGTTGCAGAGATCGAACGGCAACTCTCCTCGGAGATTCTCTTCAATGAGGATTTTACCGCCGCCAACCTGCGCCAAATGCTGGGCAATCGCGAGTTTCCGATTCTGCATTTAGCCACTCACGGGCAATTTAGCTCTCAACTCGAAAACACCTTCTTATTGCTGTGGGACGGTCCCCTCGATTTGGTTTCCTTCGCGAACTTGCTCTGGGAACGAGAAAGCGGCAATACCACCCCCATCGAATTGCTCGTTTTGAGCGCCTGTCAGACGGCAAAAGGGGACGATCGCGCGGCGTTGGGTTTGGCAGGAATTTCCGTGCGATCGGGGGCGCGCAGTACCTTAGCCAGTTTGTGGTCTGTCAACGATCGCTCAACTGCCGACCTGATGGCAGAATTTTATCGCCTTCTCGGAGAATTTCGCGGCGATCGCGCTCGTGCCTTGCAACAAGCTCAGCTTTCTCTCTTAAATGACCCCGATTACGAGCATCCTTATTATTGGGCACCCTTTATTTTAGTGGGCTATTGGCGTTAAAATCTCGCGATTAACTCAATAAGGCTTCGACAAACTCATAACTAGAAAAAGGTCGCAAATCTTCGATCCCTTCTCCCGCACCAACGAAGCGAATGGGTAAATTTAACTGTTGAGCAACGGCTAAAGCAACCCCCCCTTTGGCACTACCGTCAAGTTTGGTCAAAATCACCCCGCTTAACTTGGCCGATTCGGAAAAGACCTGTGCTTGGCGTAAGCCATTTTGCCCCAAAGTTGCGTCTAAAACGAGCAAAGATTCTACCGTTGCTTTGGGTGCTTTTTTGTCGATAATGCGGCGAATTTTCGATAATTCCGCCATTAAATTTTTCTTATTTTGCAAGCGTCCGGCAGTATCCACCAACAACAGGCGCACGTCCCGAGACCGTGCCGCATTAATGGCATCGTAGACCACCGCCGCCGGATCCGTATTTTTCCCAGGATTGGCAATCACTTGAGTCTGCGATCGCTCTCCCCAAATCGAAACTTGCTCCACTGCCGCCGCCCGAAACGTATCCGCCGCCGCGATAATACAGCTATAGCCGGATTGTTTGGCCAGATGAGCCAATTTGCCGATGGTGGTGGTTTTTCCCGCACCGTTTACTCCCGTCATCAACCAAATATTTAACCCCTCTTCTTGAGGCACTAAAGCGGTATTTTCCGGATCGGGAAGGGGTTTTTCCAGCAAGTTGCAGAGAATGGTTTTTAAATAGGCGATCGCTTCTTCTGGCGGTAAGGCTTCTTCCCGCAATTTTTCTTGCAGGGTTTCGATGATATATTCGGTCGCCTCAACTCCTACATCAGCTTGCAGCAGCAAGGCCTCGATTTCCATCACCGCATCTTCATTGAGGGGACCCTGACCCACAACCGCTTTCAGTTGATTGATCAGACTGCGGCGAGTTTTCCCCAGTCCTTCTCGCAAGCGTTTAAGCCAGCTAATCTCCTCTAGGGAAATGTCTTCGGGTCGCCGTCCCTGTTCCGCCAACACTTTCGCCGACCAAACAAAATCCTCATCAAAGTCAACCGGAGGCTTACTCTTAACTTCAGGTTCCGGGGTTTCGATCGCGGTTTCCTTCAATCGTTCCAACCCGTCGGATTTCTTCATCCAAGCGGGGGTAGAAGCGGGTTCGGCTGGGGTTTCTGCCTCGACTTCCGCGATCGCGACGGCGGGTTCGGGTTGCGATTCTTCCGGTGCTGGGGTCGTTTCCGGGGGAGTTTCGGCAACGACTGGCACATCCTCAACCGTTGCGGCAGTTTCTTGGGGAATGTCTTCCGCGATCGCTTCTTCGGGTTCTTCTAAAGGCGTAACGGGGGTTTCTGCTTCTGGAAGGGAGATCTCTTCCTCCTCAACCGTTGCAGTGGCTTCTTGGGGAGGCTCCTCCGAGATCGCCTCTTCGGGTTCTTCGGGTTCCTCAACCGTTGCAGTGGCTTCTTGGGGAGTGTCTTCCGAGATCGCCTCTTCTTGTTCTTCGGGTTCCTCAACCGTTGCAGCAGGTTCTTGGGGAGTATCCTCCGAGATCGCCTCTTCTTGTTCTTCTGAAGGGGAAGGCGGCGTTTCTTCTTTGGCTTCTACCTGCTCTTCTGCTTGACGCTGTTGGATTTGCTGATAAGCGGCTTTCGCCCATTTTAAATAGTCCTCTTGCGTCGTTTGAGGAGATTTTGTTTCGGGTTCGCTATCAGGCACTTGGGTTGGAGACGATTGCGACTCTTGAGATTGAGTTGACTTTTGCTCGCTCTCTTTTTCTTTTTTGCTATCGTCTTTCTTAAATTGTCGATTAAACCAGTTAAATACCATTTTTCAATTATTAATTATCAACTATCAATTATCAACTATCAATTATCCATTATCAATAACTTTCCGTAACACGCCATTGATAAAACGCGCTCCTTCTTGGTCAGAATAGCGTTTTGCCAATTCTACCGCCTCATTAATAGCAACCCGAGCCGGGACTTCTAAGAACACAATCTCGGCAACCGCAAGGAAAAGAATATGGCGATCGACTTGGGGGATGCGATTGAGATTCCAATCGACCAAAGCAGCCTCGATCGCAGCTGTAATCTCGGCTTTGCGACGCTTGACGGTGCCGATCAGTTCGAGGGCGTATTCCTGCACGTCTTGGCGATCGGCAAGGTGAATGAACTCCGGTAAGTCCACCGCATAACCCACGCGGTTGAGGGCGGTTTCCGTCAATTCGATGGCTTCCTTGACCATTGTTTTGCTGCTTTGCAAATCTGCCTCTCGGTCGCTGTTGGCTAAGCGATCGGCTCCCCGTTGCACTTCTTCGCTTGCCGTTGACAGGGTATCTCTAGCTTCTGCTACGAGGGTGCGAATGGCAGCTAGTATCAAGTTATTGAGACTTTGTTGTTGGATTTTCTCAGAACTGCCCCGGATTTGACTCAGGCTTAAAAGTGCGAGTTCTCGTGAGGTCTGACGAGGCTGTTGGCGCGGCATAGTGGTAGAGTGCGGATTTCAATGGAGCTAGAACGCTACTATATCCGATACTCGAGCCGATCGCCCGAGCGATCGGCTATTGTTCATTTTTGACCGAAATAGCGGGTACAGCTTCTTGCTTATCTGACGACTTCTCGATCTCCGCATCCCGATAGGAAACTGGAGGAGAAAAATCGGGAGAGGGGGGAGGAGATTTCGGGGAGGCAACGGCAGGGGGTGACAAAGGAACAGGACTGACGATCCCGCCAGAAATGAGCACCTTAAACGCATCTTCAATCGAGATAGGTAAGTCGATCGCCTCCGATTCGGGAATAATGGCATACCATCCCGAAGTCGGGTTGGGGGTCGTGGGAATAAACACACTTAACATGGGTTCGGGAAGATACTCTTGCAAGGGCTGGCTCAATTGTCCCGTCACAAAACCGAGACTCCATACCCCCCGTCGCGGATATTCCACCATTACCACCCGGCGAAATTTACTTTTGGAATCTCGCAGTAAAGTTTCCAAAATTTGCTTGAGGGTTTTATAGACAGAGCCGGCAAGGGGAATCCCCTGTAATATCCGTTCTCCCAAATCGAGCAGCCATTGCCCCGCAATATTTCTCGCCATTAAGCCGATTGACAAAATGAACGCCAAGGGAACGGCAAATCCAACCGATAAGTTTAAAAGATTGCTTAGAAACGGGTTCAATCCTTGGAAGGGGTTCACCTGCTTGGGGATTTCTGTTAAAAACGCGATCGCCCATCTGGAAATCGTAAAGCTCAGCCAAATCGTGGTTGCAAGGGGAATGACAACTAAAAGCCCTGCAATTAAGTCATTTTTTAAATCTTGTTTTAAACGTTGGAATATCGATCTCTGATTCTCCATGATCGTGGGTGCGAGTGGATGGATAGCAATTCGCAGTTGCAGATTATGCCTTCTCTAGTTGTAATACTTGTAAAGAAATGTTGCAACCCTCGAAATATTGCTTTGACAAAAATACATCTTTGTGTGTTCGAGATTGAGTTCGGAAAATCTCTGGATGTATCGTTGATTACATTTTATCAGCGATCGTGAGGAAAAATTAACCCACCCCCCAGCCCCCTCCCAAGAGAGGGAGTACAACAACCAATAACTAAATCAAATAAACTCATAAACTTCGTCTATTTGCTCTAAAAAATCATCTTCTTTATGACCGAGGGAGCGAGCTAATTTCAAGCCTTCTTGAAAAGCATTTAAGGCTTGGGAATAATCTTCTAATTCAAGATAGATTTGCCCCATGCTTTCGTAGATTTCCATGATTGAAAACTCATCAGTGGCATATTCTGCGGCTTTAATTTGTTCCTGATAAATTTCCAAAGCAAAATCGAGTTGGTCGTAAGAATAGTATAATTCTGCTAATTTTTTTAAGGCTTCGCTGGCATAAGCATAGTATTGATTCGCCCAAGCGACGGTAAAAGCATCTTGATAGGTTTCGCTGGCGGTTTCACCTTCTCCGAGGGTTTCATAATCTTCTGCCAAAGAAATTTGCAGGGGGGGGATTTTTTCGAGTAATTCTTTTTTTAAATAGCCTTGTAATAATTCGAGTTTGGTTTCGATCGCCCTTTCCGGCAGGTTGGCACGATTGTACAAATATGTCATCTGTTCTAAGTAGCGCAAAATATTGGCATCGTCAAACTGCGATCGCGCTAACTCTAATAACTCTTCATAAACGGCTTCTGCGGCTAAATATTGAAACCATTCTAAATGGAATTGGGCGATCGTATTGAGAATGCGTTCTAATTCGTTAATATCACCTGTTTGGCGAATCTCAGCCAGTACGAACTCATACATGGGTAGAGCTTGAGGATAAGAGCGAATCTTATCGTAAGCGATCGCCAAAACATTAGCCAAGGAAGGGGTAAGCGTTGTTTCTTCTTCAGCATCGGCCTGAATTTCTGCGAGTCGTTCGCGAATGATAAATAAATCCTCATTGCGATTATTTTCCCAAGCAATTTTCCCCACTCGTCCGAGGGCTTCGACTTCGGCAATTTCCCCTAAAAAGCGCCGCAAGCGCAATTCTCGATACCAGATATCAAAAGCCCGCTCGCGATCGCCATTTTCGGCTAAAAACTCCGCTTCTGCCTCCAAAGCCAATCGATCCAAAACGGGAATTAACTCGCGTTTTTCTACCTCGCTGAGGGGACGTTCTTCGATATTAGAACGCAGCAGGGGATCGGGTTCTTCCATGTCCAGAGGACTGACCTCTTCAAGTTCGTCCCGTTGCTGACCGAAAACAGGTGCAGCACCCACAAATTCGAAGGCCAAACTTCCCAATAAACAGGCTAAAAGAATGAAAGTAACATTCGTTCTGCGATTTCTCATAACGGTTAGCGAATCTCCTATCGCGAATTGTTAGATCGAATCCGGAAATTATGCAAACTCAGGATTTTCCCACAAAACTCATCTCCCCCGCTCCCGATGCTCCCGATGCTCCCCCTGCTCCCCCTGCTCCCCCCGCTCCCAACACTACCGACTCCCCGATCCTTTCGGAAAAATAACCATCGCGATCGCAAACCCAAACCCCAAGCCCAAAGCATGAGCGAGAAAACTCACTTCGGGAATGAGGAGATCGAAAGCGACTTGTAAGGCAACAATGGCTAAAAATAAACGCAATCGCTTGGCGGCAACTTGACTCTTTTCATAAAGCCAACCTTTCAGGAGAATGGCTAAAATTGCCCCTAAAATGCCCATAATGGCCGCCGAAGCTCCCACCAAACGCTGATAGGGCATTCCTTGGGCGATCGCAATAGCACTAAACGCATACATTGCCCCGATGCCGCTCCCAAAATAGATGAAAATATAACGCCATCGTCCCGCGATCGCTTCGACAAAAGGACCGAGAAAATAGAGTCCCACCATATTGGAAAATAAGTGCAATGCCCCATAATGCAGAAAGTTCGCCGCGATCGAGCGCCACCATTCTCCCTGCCAAACCGCATAAGGCATTAATGCCCCCAATTGATCTAGAGTATCTGTATTTTTACTGCCGCCCAAAGCCACTTCCAGCAGAAAAAAGAGTAAATTAGAAGCGATGAGAATATAAGTAATGCGAGCGCGACGGGGAGCCAAACCGAAAGACGTACCATAGCGCGTTTCCTGTTTGAGCGAACCTCTGAGCCGTCGTAACATGGCTTGGGAAAAAGGGATGAGGGCAGTTTGCGGATCGGCGGGAGGATGAGATAAACGCCAAGCGATCGCCGCACCTAAAATAGAATTCTCCCTCTCCTGTTGTAAGTCCGCTAATTGTTCCCGCGCTTTGGGATTTTGACCGGCTGCCATTTGTGCGGTCAATCGCCAAAACTTTTGCATAGATGGGGGATAATCTGCTAAAGGCTCTGCCAGTAAGAGACAAACGCGATCGATCGAGCCGCAAAAGGCAAAGGCGAACAATCTCGCCAAATTCAGGGGAATGGGATTCCCTGCTTTGGTTAACGTGCTTTCATAACGCTCCAGTCCCCACAATAAACCGTTTAAATCTCCCGTCTCCCCCAAGGCACGCAGATAATTCACAACCAGATGGGGGTCTTCGCGCAATACACTTTCGGGAACGTGATGCTCGATCCACTGTAAAAGTTCCTGCCATCGCGCCCCCATGATGAAGAGCAAAGCCGTGGCATTGCGACCCATTGGCGTTACGGTGGTTTCGTAAGGATGCAAGCGTTTAATCGCGGCGGCAATTTGACCTTGCTGCCCCATTTCCAAGGTTTTCAGGATAAAAGGCTGCTCGAACCAGCCATCAGCAGGATGCAACCACCGCAGGCAATTTGCCCATCTTCTTGCTCCTCTGTAGCGTTCTTGGTAAATCAGTTGATTGACCCGAGCGCATCCCAAAGCTGGAATAATGAGAAATAACAGCCAAAGACTGCCTCCCACCCACGCAGCAAGATCGGAAGCAAGATAAAACAACGCACCCGTAATGATTAAAATACCCCCAGACACCATACTCCAACCCCGACCCCGACGATCGAGCAATGTCCGAACGAGGAAGGAAAAACAAGACAGGCAAATTGTCCAAATCAATAATTGATTGAGGTTCACTGGGATTTTGTTATTTGTTATTTGTTGTTTGTTGTTTGTTGTTTTGTTGTTGGCTATTTTGCTCTTGCAACTCCTCCTCTTGTCTCCCCTCCTCAGAGGGGCTGGGGGTGGGTCGGGGGTTAGGGGGCGGGTTTTACTCTTCACCCGCTATTTGTAAATACTTTAAGGGATCCACGGGTTTGCCGTCTTCGCGAATTTCAAAATGAAGGTGTGGTCCGCTTGAGAAACCTGTAGATCCCACCTCGGCGATCGCCGCTCCTTTTTTGACTGGTTGTCCCTCCCGAACGAAAAATTTACTGGCATGACCGTAGAGGGTTGTGATTCCCTGTCCGTGATCGATAACCACGGTTTTACCATACCCACCATACCATTGGGCCAAGATAACAATACCGCTATCGGCAGCATAGATGGGGCTGCCGTATTCTCCAGCGAAGTCAATGCCGCTATGAAGTCGTCTCCCTCCCCAGATGGGATGCTGTCGCCAGCCGAATTTACTCGAAAGCCTAGCGTTGTGGGGGGCGATGAAGGTTTGCGTACCGCTAAAAGGGCGGCGAGTTTGGGTCGCCATCCGTTTTTGGATCATTAAACCAATTCCTTGAGAGTCTTCCGCTAATTTAACCTGTACGGCATCTAGATCGGCGCGATCTCCTTGGAGTCGTGCCACTAATCCTTGTTGAATGGCGACTTGTTTTTTGAGATCCGCCTGTTGGGTGCGGATCTGTTCTTGCAGGCGAGTAATTTCTTGGGTTTGTTCCTCGACTGCCTGTTTTTGTTCCTTGATTTTTCTGGCGGTGACTTGTAGTTCTTCTAAATGCTGGCGATCGGCTTGATAGACGAGTTTG
Source organism: Cyanobacteria bacterium P01_E01_bin.42 (assembly GCA_039194995.1). Lineage (GTDB taxonomy): Bacteria > Cyanobacteriota > Cyanobacteriia > Cyanobacteriales > Spirulinaceae > CCY15215. The sequence continues at coordinate 13,959 of JBCCVR010000046.1, forward strand.
AGACGGGTGCGGCGATCGAAAAATTCGTTGAGGTCTCCGCTTTTGAGGAGAAAGCGCCAGCCTTGACTGGTCAAAGATTGGCGTTGAAGAAAACGCAGGCGGGCGACGGTTGCGGTTAATTTGGGGGCGTAGGTTTGTCGTTCTCGGTTGAGTTCTGTTTCGATCGCACCTAACTTTTGATTCGCCGTTGCATATTCTTTTTCATAATATTTCAGTTGTAAGTTCATGACTTGAACGGTGTGTTGCAGGCTGCGAAGGTATCTTTCAGCATCTCGTTCGATGGTGGAGAGGCGATTTTGCTGTTCGACGACTTCGACGCGATCGCGATCGACATCCTGCTGCCAATCTTTTAAGAGGTCGAGGGAGGCGACAATTTGACCGCTTGCGGACTTTCCCGCCCATCCCCAAATTCCGAAAATCGCGCAAAAGAGACAGGCCAAACCCGCGATCGCTCGTCTTTTCCACTGCTTTGACCAATTTGGCATGACTTTACGATTGTCATCTTTCTTATCATACCCGATTGATTGCCTTAACTTGCCTTCAGAGAATTCTCGAATTTTCTGGTTAGAGAGAAGTCTAGCGATCGGCTGGGGTTTGCGACACGAGGCGGGGTTCGGCTTCTGAGGAAATTTCTTGCATCTCTTCGGATTCGCTGGCTTGCATTTTCAGGGATTTTATGGCATTTAAAGCCTCTTTGATGACCACCGCAGTGGGGACGGCAACCACAACACCTAAAAATCCTCCCACTCTCGCTCCCGTGAGGATAGAAATAAAAACCCAAAAGGGATTCAATCCCGTGACTCGACCTAAAACTCTCGGCGCAATGATATTTTCGAGAACTTGTTGAATAATGACGGAGACCGCAACAACTTGAATGGCAATGCCAATATTTTGCAATGCCAGTAAAAAAGTAACCGAAGCAATTCCAACAGTGCCACCAAAGGGGACGATCGCCATTAAGCCAATGGTTAAGCCAAATAATAAACCGAAGGGAATTTGCAGTAATAAGTAAATTAAGGTCAAACTGACTCCCATACAGATTGCCAAAATAAACTGCCCGATGAAATAGTTGCGAAAGCTCGATCGCAAGGTGGTAGAAAAGGGTTTTTGGATATTTGAGGGCAGCCATTCTAATAAACTGCGCCAAATATCACCCCCATGTAGGAGTAAATAATAGGTAATAACAAAAGTTAAAACGATATCTAGGACTTTAACGACGGTAAATAAAGTAAAATTAACGGCAAAATCGAGAGTCTGTCCTGCAAGTTTTTGCAGTTGGACTTTAATCGTATTTTTGGCAGGAACGATTAATCCATCCAAGCTAATGGACAAGCCTAAATTATTAAAGCGTTCGTCGAGGAGCAGTAATTGATATTGCCCCGAGTCAATTAATTCCGGTAAACGCGTAACCAATTGTTGCGCCTGGGAAATAACGGGGGGAAGTAAGGTAATGGCGACGGAAATTACAGTTAATAAGGCAACGAAAATAACGACAAATGTAGATTGTCCTCGTTTCAAGCCAATGCGTTCTAATAAACTGGCGGGATAGTTGAGTAAAAATGCCAAGAGTGCCGCAACGAGGATAATAATTAGGAGGGAGCGAAAGTAGCCGAAAATGGTGGAAAAAGCCCAAGCATTTAATACCATGAGCGGAGCCGCGAGGGCGATCGCCAGCAAGCGAGATAAGGGGGTGAGAGATTCCCACCACAGGCGTAGTCTACTTTTGGGTTCGGAGGATGCTGAATTCACAATATCAGTTTGAGTTTTTAATCGGGAAAAAGATCGGAAAATTTAGGATTTTTTGGCGTTTTCGGTGGTTGCCGATTCTAGGGAAAGTTCTGGTGTAGGAGGGGGTTCGGCGATCGCTTTGGGTTGCTTCTGCCAAGGATCTAAAACATCTTTAATCCAGGCTTCTTCAATCCATGTTTTGCTAACGACGGCGAGGGGAAGCGCTAAAATTAGCCCCAAGAAACCGAAGAAGGTGGTAAAAAAGATTTGCGCGGTTAGAGTGGCGGCAGGGAGTAGGGAAACCTGCTTTTGCATGACCATCGGACTGAACCAGTAACTCTCCAAGTTTTGCACGATAACATAGAGAATTATAACGGCGATCGCTTGCCAAGGGGACTCGAGCAGGGCGACGGAGAGGGGAAAAATAACGCTCGCTGCGGGTCCGATATTGGGAACGAAATTGCAAACGGCGGCTAAAAGAGCGTGGGTGAAGGCAAAGGGAATGCGAATAAAAATCAAACCAATCCCGCACAAAATCGAGACAAATAAGGAGTTGATACAAATTCCTCTCATCCAACTGATTAAAGCCAGTTCGCAGAGATCGAGAATTTCATTTGTTCGCCTCCGATAAAATGAGGGAAATAAGGTTAGGAATAATTTGCGGTAGGCGAGGGGGTTGGCAAGGAACATGACGGTAAAAACCAGCACCAATAAAACCCGCAGTATGACAACAATTGAGTTACTAAAAAAGTCGAAAAAGTTCCCAAGTAAATCTTGGGCAACAGGGGCAAATTGTTGAGTAAGCTCGGTTAGATTGGGCAGTTCTAAATCGATTTGGTTGATGGGTAACCAACTCGGTGGATTTTCAAAAAATAGATCGAGGGAATCTAAGACGCGATCGATCGCATCGGGAACGAGAGCCAATAATTTTTGGAATTGCGAGAGAAAAGGCGGTAAAACTAAGCCAAAAAAGAGAATACTAAAGAGTAAAACTAATGTTAATGAAATGATGACCGCGCGACCGCGAGGAATATTCTTGCCGCGTTTTGCGCTCAGAATTTGCAGCCAGCGCACCAAACTATTAAGAGCAGTTGCTAAAACAATAGAGGTAAAGATAAGTAGCACAATTTGGCGAAACTGCCATAATATAATTAAGGAAATAATCAAACAAAATAAGCCGATCCAATTGCCAATTTTCACTAACTTTTCTCCTCATTATTCGGGTTTTTCCTGTTATAGTTTTTTGTGTTTTTCAATTTTTGTTTTCCATCTAAAGCCAATACCCAAACGGCGACGACCACCCAATGTACGATCGCGACAACCCAGATAGAATAAGTCAAACGATAGGCGATCGTACAAGCTATTCCCAGCAATCCCGTTAAAACCAGAAAGATCGGCTGGAAAAAGGTGGGATTGCCAGCAGGGTAAAAGGTGCGCGCGTTGAGAGGATGATAGATAATATACCCGAAGAGGCTCGCGATCGCCCAAAATCCCCAAGTCAAGATCGAAACTCGTTCGGCGGGATGGGGAAGTAACAAAACGCGAAAGATTAGTTCCTCAAATAAGGCAGGGAAAAAGAAGAGATAAATTAGATCGAGTGCTTGTTTGAGGGGACGTTGGCGGGTGAAACTCGGGGCGATAAAACCGGAAAATCCGGCGAGAGGGATGGCGATCGCACCATAGATTGTTAAGGTTGCGAAGATAATCCCCAATTGGCTGAAATTGGGCGTTGTGAAGGCAGAAGCGAGGCGTTCGATGGCGATCGCAATGATGGGAATTTGACCGAATAAAACCGTGGGTGCGAGGGGAGAAATATCCTCATCGAATCCGCCGACTTGATTGCTCCGCAGTATCCATAACTTTGCCCCATTGTCAAGGAAAATATTAGCGATTTCATCGTGAACCCGTCGGGGAAAAAGGGAACGCCAGCTTAAAATAACGTTAACTAAATTGCTCTCGGTCACAAAGCCATTGCGGTTATTAACTCCTGCCAAATATTCTGCATTTTGCTGCCAATCCGGGCGCACTGTACCGCGAGGGGTTAAACTTTTCATTAAGTCTCGGGCGAGGGCGATAAAGGCGTTAATTTTTTGCGTTTGTGGATGGTTGGGATGGTTATCTCGCCATATTTGCACGGCCGGATCGGTGGCAGCTTGATGTTTGATTTGTTCGATCGCAATATAAAGGCTTTGACTGGAATCTTGTACGCAAGAAGTGGCAGGAGTAACGGCAGTATTTCCGGTGCCGTCTCCAGTGCGATATCGTGCCATGACGATCTGAGTTTGTAAGAGCAGTTCTCGAAATAAAGAAAGGCGAGTTTTCCCAAAATTGTAATCGTCGGTAAAGACATCTAATTTAATGAGAATATCGGAAATGGGACGCGTTCCCAGCCACCCCCGTTGGAGGTTCCCCATATAGGTTTCCCAAGCTAATGTTCCTGCAACAATGCCATCAGGATTATGAGCGTAAACTTGTTGGTATTGAATATCCCATTGCAGTTCGTCGGTCAAGCGATCGCGGACAATTTCAGCAATGCCATAGGAAAAATGCCCTGTTACCGTCCACGGAGGATGAACTTCCCTTTTATTGCCGCCAATGCCACCAAATAAATGTAAAACAAGGGCGCGATCGCCTTCTTTCCAAGTTGAGATTGCAGTTTGAGGATTGCTGGCTTTGGGGTCAATTAAGATAGTTGCGATCGCGCCTTTATTTTCGGGCAGATCGCGCCAGTTTTCACGTTTGATATAGTTGAATCCGGCTTGTTTATCTAAAATAACGCGATCGGGTTGGAGTTGAAAGAGAGCGCGGGGTTTAATGGCTTGGACGGTAAAAATCCCTTCTTTATCTTTTGCGCCATAGATATACCAGCCCGAACGACCGGCGGGGGAAAGGGTAATATTATGGGGAGTGGAAAAAACGCGATCGCCCCGCATTAGCAGTTGTTGGGGAATGCGAACGATCTCTGCAACGCCATCAAATTTCCGAGTATTTTTATTATAGTGACGGACGCGAAAATATTCCGAGGCACAACGCCCATTTTCAGAACAAGTTTTCTCTTGATTTTCTAAGGGTTCGACAATATCAACTAGGGCATAGTAACGCCCGGTGACTTGCATGGGTTCGCGTTCGATTTGTAAGATTGTTTCTCCCTCTTTATCTTGGAGAAGATCGGCGGTTTTTAAGCTGATGATGAGATCGTCTTGGGGTCTGGCTCCGGCGAGGGATTCTAAGGGGCCAACGCGATCGCGATCTTCCAAGCGCAGGGGATTAACATTGCCATTTTTGATGCTCTTTTGCACGGCTGCCGAGAATTGTACATCAGTTGTTGTCGCTTGCACATAAAATCGAGTGCGATCGCTTTCTTTCCATTCTAAACGCAGGGTTTTTCCGGCTAAATCTTGCTGTTCTGGTGGGGTATTGTAGACTTGCAACCAGACCCAATCGGTTAAACTGGAATGAGTTTTTAGATTTTGCTTCTCTTCTCTTGTTGGCAAGATTAAGCGTCCCACCCAATTCCCGGTAGAATGATAAAGAGTTTGGTCAACTGTTTGTTCTAATGGGTAATATTGAGGCTGATTGAAGGGCGATCGCTGACCGATTTCATAATTGGATTCAATCGTATTTTGAGTGAAAGCCGGGAGAGAAATAAAACTCATACAGAAAACAAGCAAAAATCCCAGAATATGATAAGATTTGATTTGTTTAATTTTTAATCTTGGCATAGTCATTTTGTGGGGAAGAATGAGTATGACAATCTTGAGGCTTTTCTAAATATCGGAACTTCGATTCATATAAAATATTCCAAGCCGATCGCTGTTGTTGCTTGGCTGCTTCTTGGAATCGATACCAGTGGCTGTTCTGATAATTTTCCCGCCAAAAATAAGGATCTTTAAAGGGGGTTAGATTGGAAAATATACCTTTTTTGCGATCGCTGAAACTATTTTCTCGGCGACTTACAGCGCGCTCCAACCAAAGGCGCTTATTATAAGTGGGAAGGGTTTCGCCACCATATTTTTTTGCTTCGCTGAGGGCAATATAGCGTTGAATGCGATCGCGTTTGCGGCGATTTTTAGGATCGTATTCGCCAATGGCGCGATCGAGGTCATGAATTAATTCGAGGGCATCATTTTCGCGGCGATCGCACCCGTCCAAATAAGAACAATACTTATAAAATAAATGCTGGGCAGCTTCGAGAAAGCGTGCTTTATTATCGACGCGATCGTAAGGAGAAACGAGGCGATCGTCCTGCCAGATGAATGCCGGCCAGTCGGGATAGCGCTTGACATCGGCATGACCCACATGAGGCAAAGCAGAGCGAAAAACGCCTTTAACAGCATTAAATTCATCATAGTATCCCACGAAGTTTTGATGCGCCCAAGTATCGACATAACTATGAGAAGCGATACCGATGCGATAGAGATTTTTCCCGATCGCGGCATCGTCAATAATGCGGTTGGCATTGTCGCTGTTGGGCGTGGTATTGAGAAAGTGTCTGAGACCGTCTTTGCGTTGGGCACTGGAAGCAAAAGGATCCCCGGGTATAAAATGAAAGACGGGATAAATCTTTAATAATTCGTTTCTGGATTTGAGAATATTAAAAGTTTGGGTAATTTGATTGCAATATTCGTTTCTTTTTCCCACATCAATTTTAAAAATTTTGGAGTTGTTATCGACATACTGGGAAGAGTAAGCAATGACCCGCGCATCTTTGGGAGAAAAACCCGATCGCGCCGCTACTAAATAGGTCATATAGTAGTGAAATTCAACATCCATCCTTTCAATGAGCAATGAGCAATTATCAATTATCAATGGGAGAATTTCAGGCGGCTAGAATGCCAGACCATTGGACTTTTTTCTCTTTGGTGCGGCGGTAGGAGAAGAAGCGATCGCGGTTTTGGTAGGTGCAAAAGGGGGCGATCGCGATATTCTCTGGAGGAATGCCCAATTGTTCCGCTTGCAAGGCATTGACCCGCCGCACGTCGAGGCGCACCCGTCCGGGTTGGGAATCCGGGAGGATGGGGGGATTATCCATGCGCTCTAAGGTGGCGAGAATCGTCTCGGGAGGATCTATTTTTTCCTTTTTGACCAAACTCGCCCCCACTTCTGCCGCCACGTGTTCCGTGACCTGATAGACCTCTCCAGCGATCGCGGGACCGAGGGCAACGCGCAAATCTTCCACCCGACTGCCCATCTCTATTAAGCGAGAAACGGCTTCGGGAATAATCTTTTGGGCGGTACCGCGCCATCCCGCGTGCAGGGCGGCGGTGCGTCCTGTGGCGACATCGCCGATGAGAACCGGGGTACAGTCGGCACTCGCGACCCAAACCGATTGATTTTCGGCTTCTGTTAATGCCCCATCTGCGAGGGGAAATTCCGTTTCTAACGTGCCGCTTTGCATTTCGCGATCGATCTCGCTGGGAGTTAGAACCCGATTGCCATGAACCTGTTTGAGGCGATAGGCTGAGGCTTCCGGGTGCAATATTCCCGCCAGTTCCTCGGGGGGGCGCGGATAAAACTGCTGGCTGAAAAAGCCGTGCTGCCAATCTTGCAAGAGGCTACAAGTGAGATATGGCAATCTTTCCCAGTCTTGCCAGTGCCATCGGGGGGAATTAGAAACGCTCAAGGTTTGCTCCTCAACTGGTGCGATCGCGACTTGAATTTCAAAGAGATACTGGCATTTTACAGTTATCGGCCCGATCTCGAACTCCTATTCCCCATCCCCCATTTCTTCTTCCGTCAAACGGAAAGCCGCCCCCAAGCCGATCGCCATTTCTTCGGGGGAAATTCTACCATCGCCATTGATATCGAGGGCATCGAAGACGGCATCGGTACCCGCCCATTCTTCCCGAGTGATAAAGCCGTCCCCATCGAGATCGTAAACCTGAAAGATTTCTCGGGCGGCGTTCTTAACTTTGGTTTCCCCTTCACTGAGGGCGAGTTTTTCGGCGAGGAGTTTTTCGAGAATTTCGATCGCCCGAGAAAATCCAGTAATGCCTTCATGTAATTTGGTGGAAATCATGGGATCTTCCATATGGAAGCGATCGAAACTGTCGCGATCGATATACATTTTTTCCAGTCTGGCTTCTTGTGCTTCTTCGGGGGAGAGTTTGCGGGGAATCTCTTTTTGGGTCGATCGCAGTTCTTCGAGGAGTTTGGGAGGAATAACGAGAAAGTCGCACCCCGCCAGTTCGGTAATTTCGTCAATATTGCGGAAACTAGAGCCGAGAATTTCGGTTCTGTAGCCGAATTTTTTGCAGTAGTTATAAATGCAGGAGAGGGCATAAACTCCCGGATCTTCGTCGGGATAAAAGTTATCGCGAATGCCTTCATCTTTGTACCAATCCAAAACCCGTCCGACCAAAAGGGAGATACGAGTGGCTTTGGCTTCGGCACTAGCGGCGGCTTGATGGAGGCCGAAGACGAGGGTTAAGTTACAGCGAATGCCTTCTTTTTCCAAGACGGTAGCGGCGCGAATGCCTTCCCAAGTGGCGGGGATGCAGAGCAAAATGCGATCGCGGTCTATTCCTTCGGCTGTGTAGGCTGCCGTGAGAAAACGAGCTTTTACGAGCATGGCATTGGTATCGTAGGCCAAGCGCATATCGATTTCTGCGGAGATGCGTTGGGCAGATTGTTGTAAAATTTCGCAGCCGAAAAAGACCGCGAGCAGATCTCTCGCTATAGTGACAACTTGCAGGGAAGTCGCCCCGGCTCCCGATAACTCTCGCGCCCGAGCGAGAATATCTTTGAGGACTTCTTCGTACTGGGGCATCTGTACGGCGTTGGTAATGAGAGAGGCATCGACAATGGCTTCGATGGGGTGAAATTGCGCGAGCGCTTGCATATCTCCCGCATCCGTGAGAATGGCGGTCATGTTTTTAAGTTGGTCTAGCAAATTCTCGGCCATGGTCGATTTTCCCTTATTTCTTTTGGCTGTATTCTACCCGATGCGATCGCTCAGCCAATAGATGAAGGGGGCGAGGAGAATGGCGGGAAGGAAGGAGGCGACGCGAATGCGGGTCACATCAAGGAGATTTAATCCGAGACCGATAATCGTTAAGCCACCCACTCCAGTTACGAGGAAGATGCGGGGATCGCTTTGGGGATCCGGGACGAGGGTGGCAAGACTGCCGGCGGCGAGGGAGATACCGCCCTGATAGAGGAGGATGGTAAGGGTAGAGAAGCCCACGCCGATGCCGTAGCTGCTGGCAAGGGCGAGAGAGGCGATCGCATCCATGACGGCTTTCAGGACAAGGAGGGTATTATCCCCCGTTAAGCCGTTATTGAGGCTACCGAGGATGGCGAGGGGTCCGATACAAAAAAGGAGGCTACTGGCGACGAAGCCTTCAGTAAAGCGTCCCTTACCGCGAAATTTCCCTTGCAACCAGTTGCCAATATCAGCGAGGCGCTCTTCCAGTTGCAGGGCTTCTCCGAGGATGCCGCCGATCGCGAGGCAAAGCAGGCCGAGAATTACGCCGTCAATTCTACCCCCTTGCGCCTGTTGGAGACTATCAGCGAGGGTCAAACCAATCCAAAGGGTGAGAAGTCCGAGGGCGGATGTCAGAATTTGCTGCATTTTTTTCGGTAGGCGATTTTGCAGCAGCAGTCCGAGAAACGTCCCGAGGAGGACGGTTATTACATTAATCCAAGTGCCACTCGTGCGCGTCCAAAGATCTAGCATGAATTATTTAACTGGTGACTGGTGACTGGTGACTGAATCACCGCGTTTCAGGAATTGCCAACCGCGCCCCCAAACTGATGAAAATAGAACCCGTCAGCCATTGTTGAAAGCGCGATCGCTTTTGCAGCCAAGTGCTGGCGGTGCTGGCGATGAGGGCGACAAGGACGAGCCAGAGGGCGCAGAGGAGAATGTAGACTGTACCGAGGGCGAATATTTGTAGGGGAATGCTGCCGCGATCGCTGTTGACGAATTGGGGTAGGAAGGCAAGGAAGAAAAGGGCAACTTTGGGGTTAAGGACATTAGAGAGAAAGCCTTGAAAAAAGACGGTTTTTAAGTTCCCTTTATCGGTTTTTTGGAGGTCGAAATCTTTCCGTTTGGCAGTGAGGGTAACAATACCGAGATAAATCAGATAGGCGGCTCCGAGATATTTAACGCTATGGTAGGCGATCGCAGAGGTCATCAGGAGACTGGAGAGGCCGATCGCGGCGGTGAGGGTATGGACGAAGATCCCCGCCGAAACTCCCAAGGCGGAAAGTATACCGCTTTTGCGCCCCTGTCCGGTACTGCGGGCGATGGTATAGAGGGTATCGGGTCCGGGGGTCAGGATCAGGGCGATCGCAGCCATTAAGAAAGGAAAGTTCATTTTTGTTATTGGTTATTGGTTGGGGAATTTTAGAGATCCCCATGTTGGGTTTTTGGGTTCTGGTTCGTTATTGTCTGATAAAGGTTCGTCGTTTGGGGATAATTGTTGTTGCAGGGTGCTGATATCGGCTTGGGCGATCGCTTCTTGGATGTCTCGTTGTTGATAGGCGTTTTGGATGGCTTCTGCTTGCGATCGCGAACTGGTATCGAAGCATTTTTCGAGGTCGCCAATAATGCCGCTTCGTTTGGATTTAGTGTAATATTGCCGTTCGATATCGAGGAGGCGAGTAGTCAGTTCAAAATACATCTCATCCTCGTCGCACAGTTCTTTCAGGATTCCCCATTCGTCGGCACCAAGGAGGGGAGTTTCGCTTTGAGAGGTTCTATTGACATCCTGAAAGGGTTCTCCGGTGACTTCTTCATAGATTTTTGGTAGGCGATCGTCAAATTCGTGTTTTTCTTCAAGCCAAATACGCCGGATCTCGCTCAGTTCCTCAAGCGTAATCAAAGTAATATCTCGCATTTCCGGAGGGGCAGTTTTCCGGATCTGAGTCTGCGCTTCGAGAACTTTTCTCAACCACTTTTCTCTCCATGTCTTTGTATATGGACCCGGAATTGATGCAACTGAAATTTTTCCTTTAGTGTTACGTTCAAACAGATGAACATTGCCATGTAATCGCCGAAAATCTCTCCTATTACGATCATTTTTAACATCCAATTCGTTACGAATATCTAGTAAAGGTTGCATCCATTCTTTCTCTTCGTCATTTTGAATCATTGCTTCCATCGATTTATCTTTAGTCACCATTGTACAAACCCAACAGCCAAAACGAGAACTACCACAGCTGGGTGTTGAAGTATCAATTACTAAAGGACATTCATTATCTGCTGTTGCACCTCTATACATAGAAAATAAGTCTTTGTTACTATAACCCCAAGGGTTTTTCCACTGCATCAAGTAAAGCCAAACATCTTCTGTACTCCAATCTTCAATAGGAAGATAAATTTGCGTATTTGGGCGATTGGCATCGTATGGACTGAATCTATCTCGTGTCCTACCTTTTTCGTATTTTTCCATTCTTGTGGCTCTTGTTGTTCCTTCTGCTTTACGAGTTCCTAAAACAAGAATAGCTAATCTATGAGAGCGAACAATGTTACGAATAAAACTTTCAGAAGGTCTAATTTTCAAACGTTCTGTACACCATCTAAAGCGAACTCGTGGCGATGGATAACCTTTCCCAATTAGGCATACCCAAAATGTATCTTTAACTGCTGGATATAGTAGGTGAGGTTTGATCGGAATTTCTTGTTCTTTTGCCGCTAGTTTCATTTGCTCTAATGAGCTTTTTACCCAAGAAGATACAATAGGATTCTCTACCAATGTATCTGTAGTGATGACATATATGGGTTTACTTCGCTGTTTCTTTGGAAGATTTAGAATAGCATTCCAAACAAGTTGAAGAACTGTTGTTGAATCTTTACCTCCTGAATATCCCACAACCCACGGAATTTGATCCATACAGTAAAGCTCTTGAATTTCCATTGTTAGGAAATCAACATCTTCTATCAACTCTGTAACAGTTCGCTTTTCATTGGGATCGGTATCAAATAGAGATAACATAATTACCATGCCAAATAAATACAAAAAATGAAATGAAGTCGTTTTTTACTTTGCTATCTTACTACTGACTGGTTAGAATAATGAATTTTTCGTTGTAATACTTCTTTCAATGAAATTATCTGGATGTCAGAGTTAGTTGCTCCCGTTATGCCTAATTTATGAGTTGTTCCGTGATATAGTCTTTGTCGATCAGGTAATGTGTCTAAAGAATGTCTTAAGGAAGAGGTTTCGGGAATTTCCACATCCCAACATATTATTAAATCTATAACAACTGAATCTTTATTCGTTCGTCCTTCAATTTCCTGCAAGAAATCTGACAATGATTTTTTAAACTCTATACATAATTCAGGAAGAGCAGTCCATCGGCTATAATTATCCTTGTGGTGATATATCTTTAAACCTGCTTTTTGATATTCATCAACTAAACGTTGACTAATACCAAGAGGATCTGTAGGAACACTATTTTCTGCTACTAGCTCAATAGAATATTCAAAAGCGGCATCATAAACTACATTAGCACCTCCTTGATAAAGCACTTTATATCCCTTAATTATATGTTGACTGAGCAAAGAGTAAAATAGAACAATAACTTCTTGTTCTGAAGATGGGATTTTTCCTAGAGGGGAAAATGATGTAACTAATTCTAAAGTTTTAGAATCATTTTGCTCATGATCTCTTTTCAGGGATTTAGCACTTGCTACTTCACTTTGAAAATCAGATGGTGAAAAACCACTTTTTCCTCTACCAATATCTAAATGTTTTCTGGCATATGTTAGAAAAGTATCAGAATTTTCAATTTTAACTGATAGTAACTTCTCAACCTTATTACGGATTAGTAGGGCATAGTGATAGGAAATCCCTTTTCGACCTGGATCGAGATAGTTACTTACACTCAAATCACAGTCAACAATTACAAAAAAGCGACTAAAAACACTACCTCGTCTATCCCAATCATCAATACGAATTCCTGTTGGCATGCCATTAATAGCAAGGTAAATACCATAATCTATTTTTAAATCTGGAGTATCTAAATCATCTAACTTAAGATTTGAATCTATATTTCCCAATCTTGTAGAGCTTACTGCTGCTAAAAATACATCAAATTTGATAATATTCCGCGTACCTACCTTCTGATTCAAAATTTTATGTGTTAGACAACGAAATGTTCTATCAAATGATGCTTTTTGAAGCTGACTAATATAATCTTGAAAATCATAGGTATCTATCGACACTTCCTTATGATCTTTTGGATGATAATAACAGTAATTAACTTGCCGTTCTAATGGTTTATCTTGATTTGATGTCCATATTTTAATCATTACTTCAATTGGTATAATAGGAGAGTCACCAAACAAAGACTTAGTATTTCCTAGAGCTGTTTTACTACGAAGAATATATTCAAAACGATCTAGGTGAGACTCTTCGCAACAAAGATTAAATAACTTGTCTAAAGATGCAGCCGCACCAAATCTAGCTGTGTATTCATTATCAAAACGAACATCAATTTCAGTATTCCATTGTTCATTTAGTTGTGATAATTCTGGTTCTACAGATGTTTGAGGAAATGAAATTTTTCCATTGTCATCTGCTATCCAATCAAAAGCCGAGCTTAGTGTGTAAGAAAACGCAGTGGTTTCATCGATTTCTCTGCTGGTAATTTTAAACTCTCTGCTTACAAATGTTATGAATGTTAAGCCTATGCCTTTAAAGCCATAATCTCGACTTATTTTTTTTCTGGATCTTCTAGGAAGAAGGATATCATCTAGATCGTGTCGTGCTATTCCAACACCATTATCCCTAAGAATAATTCTACGCTCTTTAATAAAGATTTCTAGCTCAATCCGACCAATATCAAAATTTTGTTCTCGTAAGTTCTTATTTTTAATAAGATTTTTATCTGAAAACTGTTCGGGATCTCGTAAAATTTTAACTTTTCGATTAATTGCATCTACTGAATTTTGCATTAGTTCAGAATAAACATCCCAGATATGTCTATAGGCACGTACAATCTCTCGAACCTCATCTTTTAATGTGATGGCAGCATTTTCACCGCTAACTGCCACATATTTCTTTAGAATGCTCATATATTCAAAGCTATCAAAGGTAGTGCTGATTTAGAATTCGCTCCATTGTAGAGGGTCTTGAACAAGAACGCAATTCTTAAATCTTCTTTGTAATCGCACTCCCACTCCCCAAACCCACTCGCAACACAAAACCACCCCAAAATCAAGAGATTGTTTCCTTTCTTAATAGAAGAGCGATCGCCTTGCTAACTTTCCGCTTTATCTGCGATCGCCTTGCGAACATCCTCAACACTCAGAGAAAGAGTCTCCGCAATGCGATCGACACTCAAACCCAGTTCCAACAAAACCGGAATAAGTTGTATTTTGACCTCTTCGCGACCTTCCTCACGACCCTCCTCGCGTCCTTCTTCGCGACCCTCTTCCCGCATTTCCCGCGCAAAACGGGTTTGTCTCAATTCATCTAAACCAAACATTTGCTCCATCGCCTCCCTACTCAAATCGGCAAACTTGTAACTGAGAACCGTTGTTATCAAGTTTAGCAAATCGAGCCGCTCCGTTTCATCTTCCACCTCATTCGTCTGCTCTAAAACCTCTCGTCCCACCTCCAACGCCGCATCGCGATCGCAGATAATTAACCGGACGATTTCCATATTCAGCGATCGAAACCGACGTGTGGGTAACTCATCCAAATAAATTCGCGTCACCTTCCGCGACTCCAGCAACTCCCGATAAGGCGCTAAATTTCTCGGTTCAAAACTCCGCGTCGCAAAAATTATAATCCCTCGCCAATCTTGTCCCGGATCGTTTTGATTCAGATAGATGAAAATCTCCGCAAACAATCCCGCATAAACATTAGCATCATAGCGGAATTGCACCTCGATAAAATAGAGCGGTTTCGTCTTGTCCTCTTGTAACGGTCGAAAAAAGCCATCGATCCGAAACGCTGTTTGTTTGACCTCATAGGAATCAAAACTATAATCTCGTGCTTCCTGTATCGGACGCTCGATTAACTCAAAAAATGCTTCTCCTCGTTCCTTGAATAGTCGATAGAAAATAGAATCGGTTTTCATCTTGCTAGAACAAACATTCTCTCCTTACTTTGCCACTTCTCCGACCTATTTTTTTCTCAACGCCGAAAAATTGTTTCCTTTCTTAACAGAAGCGAGATCGCATTCCCACTCTCTCTACAAAATCGCCAAAATGTCAAGTATTTTTTGAGTTCGTCAGGAAAAGCGCGATCGCTAATTTGCTAAAATACAGGCATACAGAACTTGCGATCGCTAAGGAGTCCGTGAATGAAACTAGAAGACTATTTTGAATTTTTATCTCCCGATGACATTTGCATCAAAGGACATCGAATCGGGATCGATAACGTGATTCGTTACTATTTAGATGGGTATGCACCAGAACAAATTCAGATGGAACTCCCTTCCTTAAACTTAGAGAAAATCTACGCGACTATTACCTACTACCTGCATTATAAAACTGAGGTCGATGCTTATCTATTACACTTGGAACGAGAAAGAGAAAAGAATTACCAAAACTGGCTCAAATCAGAACCATCAGCACCCGTAAAACGAATTCGCGAATTAAAAGCCAAAAGACTCGAAAGGATTGGTTAAAAAGCCGTAAAAATTCGTTTTTTACTCGACGAAAATTTATCCCCCCGCCTAAAAAATGCCGTGTTGCGCCTTAATTCAGACATTGATATTTTGCGTATTGGCGATTCCGATACACCTGAATTAGGAACGCTCGATCCAGAGGTATTACTTTATTTGGAGAGTTCGCAACGGTTATTGGTAACGGATAATCGTAAAAGTATGCCAGAACATTTACAAGCTCATTGGGATGCACATAGAATAATTTGGGGATTGTTTTGGTTACGTCCTACTGCGAACATTGGTCAGTTAGCAGAAGAATTAGTTTTGATCTGGGAAATAAGCGACGCAGAAGAATGGATCGATCGCCTAGAATGGATTCCCCTATAAAATGCGATCGCTCATCAATTAATCCCCTGCGGCTTCTGTTTCCAATCTTGCCAGAATTGTTGCAGCTTCTGCTAAATATCGCGCATACTTTGCTCGTTTTTTAGGGTCTTTTTCCTCTTCGAGATCCCGAACAAAAATACGAACGCGATGGCGATAAGCACGAAGCGACTCGGAATCATTAATAAAATCTAATAACTCAGTATTCATTATCCCTAATTACGAGAAGCTCTGACACGCTCTTTCCCTCCTTCTACCACAAAACCACGTTCTGGAAAATAGCGAACGGGTTTTCCTAGAGTTAGTGGATCTAAATTGCCCCAATCATAGGGTTCGGACTCGTCTAACTCGGATAAATTCGCCTCTAACCACTCGCGATCGCCTTGGGTTTCCGATACTTCTAAATCCTGTTGAGATTTGACTTTTTCAATCATTGGTTCTCTCGTAGATAGAGATTACGATCTCTATTCTAAAATCTCTCGTCGCGATCGCACTCCCACTTTCTCCACTCCTTCAATACACAAAATCACCAAAAAGTCAAGAAAAATTCATATTTCGTCGTTATTAAGTTTTTAAAAACTTTTCCCCCACTTAAACCCTCCCATGAAACAATAAAGACCCAGAATCCCAACCCAACCCATGAACGACACCGATCGCCAAACCTTAAGCCAACTCCTCGATCGCTGCCTCGAACAAAGCGATCGCCTCCTCGTCCAGAAAACGAATATGGGTAATACCGAAGCCTATCTCGGTACCGTTACCCTACAATGGCTGAGCGATCGCGTGCAATTCGCCGCCCAACTGCCCCTCTTTCGCCAGAAAATCGACCCGGAAACCCTTGCGATCGTCCCTGACGCAGACACCGCCGACAAGCTGCAACAACGCCCCCTCGACTGGTCGCGACAGGCACCCCTCGCCCAATACCTCGCCACCCGCAAAACCCATAAATTTCCCGCCCTCCTCGCCGTCATTAACCCTGCTTGGATCGACGACCCCAAAGCACCTCAATGGGATACAACCGGACGCGCTACAGAAACCGCCGCCGCCTTCGATCCCCTCGATCGCAACCATAGCCTCGGACTCCTCACCCTCGATCGCAATACAAATATTTTCGCCCTCGACGGCCAGCACCGACTCATGGGCATTCAAGGCTTAATGGAACTGATTAAAACTGGAAGATTGGAAAAATATAAGAGAAGCAAGAAAACAACCGGGACGGCGATCGACCTTGCCGACCCCTATCAAGACCTCGATCGCGCATACTTGCAAACCCTCCCCCAAGAAACCATCGCGATCGAATTTATCCCCGCCGTCATCCAAGGGGAAACTCGCGAAGAGGCACGCCGCCGCGTCCGTTCTATCTTCGTTCACGTCAATCTCACCACTGTCCGCCTCAGTAAAGGTCAACTCGCCCTCCTCAACGAAGATGACGGATTTTCCCTCGTTGCCCGTCGCATCGCCCTCAACCATCCCTTATTTACAAAAGAGCAAAAAAGTCTCATTAATTGGAATAGCGCCACCGTCGCCGCTAAATCTATCGTTCTTACGACTCTGCAAGCCTTGCAGGACATGGCACGCGCCTATCTCCGCCATCCCTTTTCCCATTGGCAGCCCGCCGATATCGGACTGCTTCCCCTGCGTCCCAATGATGAAGAGTTAGCGGATGGAGAACACGAACTGAACATTCTCTTTAATTACCTTGCCCAACTCCCCAGCTATCAACGAATTAAACGGAAAGATACTCCCGATCTGCGACGCTTTCACCACGATGTAGGAGGCGGGGAGGGGAATATGCTTTTTCGTCCCGTGGGTCAAATTGCCCTCGTTCAGGCGATCGGTATTTTAGTGTACCAACACCGCATTAATTTACACGATATTTTCCTCAAACTCAGCGAATACGATGCCGAAGAAGGCTTTAGTAAAATTGATTTTCCTGCCTCTATTTGGTATGGCGTACTCTACGATCCCTTGAAAAAACGCATCCAAGTTTCTGGTAAAGATTTGGCGACTAAATTAATGATTTATTTAATTGCTGGGGAAAAGGATGAATTTGAAGCGATTAAATTAAAAACTGCCTTTGCTAAAGCGAGAACTGTGGATGAAGATCGGGCGATCGCCTTATCCAGTGAATGGGTGAATCCCAAAACTATCACATTACCTTCTGTTTTATAGATTTGAACCACTTTATAGATTTGAACCACACCAGATACAGAGAGAGTGCATCTCAAAAGTTCAGATCCCCCCCAGCCCCCCTTAATAAGGGGGGAGAATTTCAAAGTCCCCATCGTTGAAAAGCAAAGCATCCTCTGGCTTTCCCCCTTGGTAAGGGGGACGGGAGGGGGATTTAAGGGGATCTAAATTTTTGAACAACTGAGATGCACCCCGAATAGAAACGCAGAGAGTGTGTTAAGAGTATTCAAGATGATGGGTTTTAGGTTGAAACGGGATCTAGCATCGAAACAATGCGATCGCATTGAAAATCATGAATCCATTGAGTTAATTTCGTTTTTAGACTAGCATGAGATTCGGGAATTTCCTGAATGAGATCCAATAGCGTGTCGTCATCCAATTCAATCGCCGCATCTCGAACGCGATCGCGCCATTGTTTCGGCATCATGTCTAGATCGTTGACTTCTAACGCTTCTCCGCTTTCTTGCGGAGGTAACTCACAACTTTCCTCGTAAATAAATTGTATCCCTAAATGTTTTTCCATTGTTGCAAAGAGAATATTCTCTTGAAAGGGTTTGCGCACAAAATCATCGCATCCCATTGATAGCACGATCGCTTTTTCTTCTTCTAATACACTTGCAGTTAACGCAATAACCGCCGTCGCGTTCCCTTTTACCGTCCCTTTGATATATTGAGTTGCCTCGTAACCATCCATCACCGGCATTCTCATATCCATCCAAATTAAATGAGGTTCCCATTCTTCCCAAATGGCGATCGCTTCTTTCCCATTTCCAGCTTCCTGCACCCCAAAACCGAGAGGTTCTAAGATTTTAATCAAGAGTTTGCGGTTGATCGGTTTATCATCGACCACTAAAATTCTATACTGTTTTTGACCCGGTGCGATCGCAACAACATGGCGAGTATCATCCGGTTGTTTAACCTGTGATTCTTCTACTATTTCTGCATTAACTGTAAACGAAAAAGTCGTGCCGACATCGACTTGACTTTGAACCGTAATATCCCCACCCATTAACTGTATAAATTGGCGGCTAATGGCTAATCCCAAACCCGTTCCTTCCTGTACGTTTTTGCCGCTTTTAGTTTGGCTAAATGCCTCGAAAAGATTTTCAATTTCATCTGAGGCAATGCCAACCCCGGTATCTCGAACCGCAAATTTTATCGTTTTTTGAGGAATTGTTTGTTGGGGATCGGTTTCGACGGAGTGTGATTTGTCAGCAGTCACGAGAATATGAATTCCGCCTTGATGCGTAAATTTAAGCGCATTATTAATCAAGTTAATCAGCACTTGACGGAGCTTTAAGGCATCGGTTTGAATATAGTGAGGTACACTTCCTTCATAAACAAATTCGAGTTGTAACTTTTTCTCATCAGCCTTCATTTGGAGTAAGTTTTCGATCTCTTCTAAAAGAGCATATAAATCGAATGGTTTGGGATTAAAATTGATTTTACCCGCTTCAATTTTGGATAGATCCAAAACCTTGTTAATCAAAGATAAGAGATAATCGCCACTATTATTAATAATCTCCACATTTTCGCGATGTTCCAAAGGTAAAGTGACCGACCGAGACATCAATTGAGAAAAGCCTAAAATTGCATTAAGCGGAGTCCTAAGTTCGTGACTCATATTCGCCAAAAATGTACTTTTCGCTTGGTTGGCAACCTCTGCTTTCTCCTTCGCAACTTCTAACTCTTGCGTTCTTTCTTTCACCCTTTCCTCTAAAGTGATTAAAGAGTCATGCAAGCGGTCTGCCATCATATTAAATGACTTTTCTAACTCTCCCAACTCATCATTTCTTTGGGTTTGAATTTCCTGACTCCAGCGACCGCCAGCAATATTTTTGGCGGCTTGATTGAGTCTTAAAATCGGCCGCGTGACCCAACGCGCTGTTAAAATTCCCACGACGATCGCCCCGATTAAAGCTAATAGACAGAGTAAAATCGTATTGCGCGTGTTGCGGTTGATTTGTGCCATAAAATCCGATCGCGGTACGACGATCGCAATCGTCCAATTCAAGCCAAAGCGATCCTGAAAAGGACGCAGTTGCAAAAAATAGAGATCCCCGGCAATTTCCAAACCAATTTGCTGGCGATCGCCCAAATCCAAGATATCTCGCGCGTGCATTTCTTTGGCCAGTTTTTGCGTTAAAGTATCTTCGCTATCAATGGCTAAAACTCGCACTAATTTATCATCTTGCAGGCGAGAGAGCTTTTCTAAAGTTGATGTGGCAACCAAAAAACCCGAAGGTTCGAGAATAAAACTTTGCCCGGTTTGTCCGATTTTTAAATTGGCGAGAAAATTACTGACCGCAACTAAATGCAGGCTGCTATTGACGACACCATCTAAATTTCCTTCGCGATCGTAGACGGGACGGACGGCAGCCAATGTTAAATCTTTGGTGGTAAATTGCGGAAAAATATCGCTCCAAACGGCTTTTTTTGCTGCAACCGGATCGGTATACCAAGGGCGAATGGTGGGATCGTAATTTTCTGTAATATTAACAGTTTGCAAGCGATTTCCTCGGGGGTCGATTGCGTGGGTATGCAAGCTAAAATTAGTCGCGCCATCGGATTCCATGAGAACAAGATTATCTTCCTCGCGTCTTTCTACCCCGATAAACTCTTTCTCTTCATTGCCCAAAACGATACTATTAACGCGATCGAAAATCTGTAACTGTTCCAAAAAATAATCTTCTACCGCCGCCAAATCTCGGACATTTAAAATCCCCAATTCAATCGCCACCGCGTTGGTTTGGTTGACTTGATGGGGAAGAGCTAAATAAGTTTGCAAATTTTGTTCGATGCGATCGCCAATCTCGTCAGTTAAGCGATCGGCAAGATCTTCGATGGCGTTTTGCCCGGTTTTGAAGGAAAGATAACCGACCAATCCTACCGTTCCGCACAGTTGTAAAACAAAAGGAATAATAAAAACTCCCCTTAAGGGGACATTATTGATAGCTTTAGTCCAAAGGCGAAGGAAAAAAACGGACATAGAACCAGAGTCGCTCAAATTACCTCGATTATACTCCGTCTATGCCCGTAACAATTTTTCTGCTTTAGCGAAATAATCTCAATTGAGAATTGTCGTTTTATTTACGATTTGGCGATCGCTTCTTCTTGGGTTTCCTCGGTGAAATCTTCGGCAGGCTGTGCGTTTCGTCCGCGTCCGAAAAGACCGAGAAGGAACTGGACGATGTTATCGACATAGGTAAAGACCACGGGAATAACGACTAATGTCAACAGCGTCGAGGTGGTAAAGCCGCCAATCACCGCGATCGCCATGGGACTGCGCACCTCTCCATCTCCCCCAAATTCGAGGGCGATGGGAGTCATCCCGGCAACGGTGGACAGGGAAGTCATGATAATCGGACGAAAACGCGAAACCCCCGACTCTACCAAGGCTTTAAAACGCGGTTTTCCCTGACGCATGGCATCGAGGGTAAAATCCACCAAGAGAATGGCATTTTTCGTCACCAATCCCATCAAGAGAACGATCCCGATCAAGGCAAACAATCCTAATTCTTTTTGCGTGACTAATAAGCCGATAAAGGCACCGCCAAACGATAAAGGCAAGGCTGCCAAAATTGCAAAAGGATAGAGGAAATTGTTGTAAAGCAAGACCAAAATCGCATAGATGGAAAGCACCGCCAAAAATAACGCCCCCAAGAAACGCGAGAACACATCCCGCATGATTTCCGCATCGCCGAAGGGTTCTTCGGCAACATCGGAAGGGAGTTCCATCGCCGGTAAAGCGTGAACCAGTTCTAGGGCGTTTCCTAAAGACAATCCCTCTAAATTGGCTTCGATGGAGACTTGACGGCGGCGATCGAAACGGTTGATTTCCGCCGGACCGCTTCCCCAGCGAATATTAGCAACCGCAGAGAGGGGAAAGAGTTGACCGTTAGAACCGGGAACTCGCAGATTTTTCAAGGTTTCCAGATCCTTGCGGCGATCGGAATCGATTTGCACCCGGATGGAAATCTGGCGATCGCTTAAATTAAACTTGGCTAAATTGGACTCGATGTCCCCAATCAAGGCGAGGGAGGCGGTTTGGGCGATCGCTTGGACGGAAACCCCCAAATCGGCAGCGCGATCGGGATCTGGTTCGATGACGATCTCTGGCTTGACTAAACTGAGACTGGAGGTCACATCGACCAAGCCCGGAATTTCTCGCATTTGTCGTTCGAGATTTTCTGCGGTTTGCGACAAACTTTGGGGATTTTCGCTCTTTAAGAGAATCGCTAAATCCTTATCGCTACCCCCCGCCCCTTGTGCTTGAAAAGAGACCCTTGCTCCCGGTATGGTTTGGAAAACTTGGCGCATTTCCTGCTCGAAGGCAAAGCGATGGATGCGTTGGGATTTGGGGATTAAATTCACGTACATCGTCCCGGATCGGACGTTATTCGCGTTACTCAAAACATTATCCACCGCCGGATTGTCTAAGAGTAGGGATGTTGCTCTTTGCATCACTGCCGAAGTTTCTGCCAAGGTCGATCCGGGGGGCAAATCGACAGAAACCAGACTCAATCCCGTATCGCCACTATTAAATAGACCTGTGGGAATAAAAGGGATGAGTTGCAAACTGCCAATAAAAAACGCAAGGGCAATCAGTAGCGTGGTAATGCGATGGCGTAATGCCCAACTCAACAAGCTGCGATAGGGCTGACGGCCTTCGGATGGCTTGGAAGAGACGGTGTGCTGTAATTCTTGGCGATAGGGTTCTAGCGATCGCAAATTGATTAACTTCCCATTCCCATTACCGTTCCCATTCCCATTTCCATTGCCATTCCCATTCTTCGATAACTGGTGACTGGTGACTGGTGACTGGTGACTGTCTTGATGCGCGTTCCCTTGCGTCTTTCGCCGACGCGGGGTCGCATCGCTGGTGACTGGTAACTGGTGACTGGTGACTGGTGACTGGTGACTGGTTTTGGGTTGCAGCAAATACGCACTCAGCATCGGGGTCATGGTTGTCGCCACCAACGTGGAAAACATAGTAGAAACTGCCACCGTCACCCCGAAAGGTTGGAAGAACTGCCCCGGAATGCCTCCCATAAAAGCGACGGGAAGGAAGACCGCTACAATTGTCGCCGTAGTCGTAATCACTGCCAAACCGATTTCCTTTGCCCCATCTGTCGCCGCTTGGAAGGGCTTTTTCCCCATTTGTAAATGCTGGTCGATGTTTTCGATCATGCAGATGGCATCATCGACCAAATTCCCCATTGCCAGGGCTAGAGCCAATAGGGTCATACCGTTGAGGGTATAGTTCAACATTTGCATGACCAAAAAGGTGGGTACGATCGAGAGGGGCAGCGCCATTGCCGTAATGAAGGTCATGCGCCAATTTTTCAGGAAAATTCCCACCACGATAACGGTTAAAATCGAACCGATGATTAAGGCGCTAAAGGTGGAGTTATAGGAAATGCGGATCTCGTCCCCACGGGTGAAATTGAGGTGAAACTGGATATCTTCGGGGATAACTTTCTTTAACTTTTCCAGTTCTTGAATTACCCCTTGTTCCACCGTAACTAAGGTGCTGCCCGTACTCCGCAAAACGGAAAAGGCGACCACGGGTTGATTGTTCAAAAATGCCGCCTGTCTCGGGTCGGCGAAACCATCTAGGACTTCCCCCAAACTGGAAAGGGCAACCGTAGAGCCATCCGGGAGAACGATGCGATAATTCCGTAAATCTTCAACGGTCTTGGCACTGCCAAGGGTGCGAATATTTTGCTCTCCCCCCGCAATTTCCGATCGCCCCCCGGGCAGGTTGATATTAAAACGGCGAATTTGGTTGTTTACCTCGGTTGCGGTAATTCCATAGGCCTGCAAGCGGCGATCGCTCAAGTTCACCCGGATTTCGCGATCGACTCCCCCCAGCCTGTCGATTTGAGCAACCCCCGATACGTTCGAGAGGGCGCGATCGACGCGGCGATCGACGAAATCGCTTAATTCTTCTACACTGCGCTGGTCGGAAGAAACCGTATAGGTCATAATCGAGCCGCCGCTAAACTCTAACCGCTCGATAATGGGTTCGTCGATATCTTGAGGCAAATCGGTGCGAATTTGGGTAACGACATTGCGAACATCATTGGTGGCGCGATCGCTATCGGTTCCGAGGAGAAATTGAATAACGGTCGTGGAGCGTCCGTCAACGACGGTTGATTGAATTTGATCGACATTGCTCACCCCCGCGACGGCATCTTCTACTTTTTTCGTCACTTGCGTTTCCATTTCCACGGGTCCTGCTCCCTGTTGGAGGATGCTCACTTGAACCATAGGAAAGTCAATATTGGGTTCGGAGTCAATTCCCAAACCAAAAAAGCAGAAGAGTCCCACAATACTCAAAATCAGAAACATGACGAGGATGGGGACGGGATTTTTAATCGACCAAGCGGAAACGTGGAAAGACATTTCGGGTATTAGTTATTGGTTATTGGTTGCATTCCGACTCCTCCTCTTGCTCTCCCCCTCATGACGGAACGTCGTTGACACTATAATGTGAGGGCAAGAGTTGCCTGAAAAGGCAATTCGTGGCAGGAAAGTGGGAAC
>JBCCVR010000047.1:0-38348 GCA_039194995.1 Cyanobacteria bacterium P01_E01_bin.42
CCAGTTACCGCAGAATATAATCAGGCGTTTGCCTATACCCCTGTAGCGGCGTTGCATGCAACGCCGCTACAGAAGGACGGGAATACCCTCTCAGTAATGCGGATTTGGTATTATTTAAGGTTGGCAATCTTGCTTTAAAACTACTGTAGGGACGTTCCATGGAACGTCCCTACAGGTTTTTACGGGATATGGCACTAAGGGCGATCGCTAAAAACGTTCGCCAATATTAAAGTAAATCGCACTATCGCCGTTGTCGCTAAAACTTAACTCAAACCGGAATAAACCGATCGAAGTTTTGGTTAACAACCCGATGCCATAACCAAAGCCATCTCCGGGTTTTTGGCGCACTTCTCCGGGTTGACCGAGAATGTCATCCCCACTGCCCAAAACAGATCCATAATCAACAAAAATACTGCCCACTAAATCTAAAGGTTCGTTAAATAATCGAATTGAAGTCACGGGAAAACGATATTCCGCCGTTGCCAAAATAAAACTACGACCCGTCCCGATATCTCCGACATCATAACCGCGAATCGAGCCTCCTCCTCCCAGAGTAAAGCCCTCATAAGGGGGAATTTGTCCTAACATTGTCCCTCCTTGAAGATTCAAAACCAAAGTTCTCGCGCCTTCGGTAAACCCAAACCAATCAACGGGAATAAATTGGGTTAAATTGGCGCTCAACCGATTAAAACCAATTTGAGCATCGCCGACGGGAATCGCTTGATCCAAACCCAAACGAATGCGAGTTCCGCGAGTGGGGAATTGAGAATCGTCAACCTTACTATACAGGGCTGAAATATTGAACGTAAACAGGTCATCTTGCCCGCGATCGCTGACCGTCAAACGATTGCCCAATTCATCCACGGGTTCTAAACTCGAGGAAAACAAATTATCGCGAATGGAAACTTTGTGATAGTTCACCCCAAACGCAACGCTCCATTCGGGACTGAATACTTGTAAATATTCGACTCCCGCACCAAGACTGTCAAAAATGGGCTTATTGCCATTGGGTAAATTGACCTCGCGATCGCCGCCGTTAAAAGCAGGATATTCGGTTTGAATATTGGCAATATTAAACGAGACTCGCGCTGTTTCCGTATCGTAAAAATAGCTGAGATCGACACCAAAAGATTTGGGATCGACAACCCAAAGATCTCCCCCTAAAATTAAGAGGAGATTATTATTCGTTCCAAATCTTTGTCGAAAATAGGCACTTGCAGGTAAATTAGCAGAGGTTCGCGTTCCTCGCAAAACGGGTTTGGCTCTGACTTGTCCCTGCAATGCCGTCGGTTCGCCAATAAAAACCCCCAAACCAAAGTCGCTGGTAAAAGGAATATTCAAATCCGCGCCCAATACTTCTTGTTCGACTTCAACTTCGCTTTCATTTTCCACGTCGGTATTATCTGTTTCATCTTCTGCCTGTACGATGAGATCGGCGGCTTCAAAACTCACTTCTCCTAGAGAAGGTAGCCGATTGGGTTCTTCTGGTGCCATGGCATTAGTTTCGGGAGAATTGATTGATTCTTGCTCTTTTATCTGGTCTGCGATCGCATCATTTTTCTCGTCTTTTTCTACCACAAAATGTCCATCGATGCTTAACTCATCTAAGGAATTTGCCTCGCGCTCTTCTGGGTTCTCTAAAGCGTCCAATAAAGACGATACGAGCAGATCGAGCCGTTGCTGTTGCTCTTGACTCTCCTCGTTAACCCAATACGATCGCTCTTTCTCTGTTGCCTTTACAGAGTCTATCTCGATCCCTATTTCTTCCATTGATATTTCTTCTCTCTGCCAAGATTCAACAGGAGGAGGCGGGACGGATTGAATTCTTTTAGTTTTGGATAAGTGAAGAGAAATTTCTCTGGCGATCGTTCGATCTGTGCGATCGCGAATATCTTGCCCCCATGTTTCTTCTGCACATAAATTAATAGCTGTCGAACCGAGTAATATCAGACTCAGACGCAGAATTGAGGTAGGAGATAAATTCGACATAGATAGATTTTGAAATATTAAGTTTTTTGAAGCATTGCCGTCTCAATCTAACGATAAACGATAGCAAATGCTAAAACAATTCGGATCGGCGAAAACGCGGAGGAAATCGACTTTAAAGAAAGGCGATCGCTGATAAATAGTACAACTTCTTTACACGAGTCCGGGCGATCGTCTTGTTTTTTTCTCTTTTGTGCGATCTTGAGAGGGTTTTGCCCGTGGGAAGCGGCGATCGAAAAAAATTTGCGATCGCCTTGCACTTTCTGTAAATTTTTGTTACATTGAATCTATAGAGCTTGACAGAAGGCTCTCTTATCACTTTGCACTTTATCTATAATCATCATGACTACTCAAGAAGGCACTCCTAAATTTGGCTTTACCGAAAAAGCAGAAAACTTAAACGGTCGTTTAGCAATGATCGGCTTTGCTGCTGCACTCGTTGTTGAATTGATTACCGGACAAGGCGTACTGCACTTATTCGGCTTAATGTAATTTCCGTTCGTGGAACAGACATCTTGCCTGTTTCACATCTTTACAACTCATTGAGTTTGGCTATATAGGGTGCGTCCGCGCGGATGCACCCTATATTAATCCTTTAACATCAGGCGCAGATTGAATTTTATACACTAAAACAATCTCTTTTTGGGAATAAGGCGGTACGGTAACATTCCAGATACAGAAACCGTTAGAATCTGCCGATATATTGTCTGTCGATCGCTCGGAAACAACTGAGATTTTAACCTGTTCTAGCTCGGAAATTGGCACGCGCTCCGTTACTTCAATTCTTCTCGACTTGTCGCTGATATTAGATAGATAAATCTGCGTTGTGATGGTTGTCGTTTTCCAGCGAGAAATCGGGTCTTGTTTATACTCCTTCTTTTGGTTTCGCTGCACTCTCATTCCCCCATCAACGCCCCAACCGAGAGCAAATTTTTCCCCAGAGGCAACAAACAGAAGCGATGTTTTCCCGACAAACTCTGTCGAGCGAATTAAATCGACCGGAGCGGCTAAAAGAGGATATTCGGTTGTATTAACTTGTTCGCTTTTGAGAATGACTTGAGTTGCCAATTCCGGCATTAAAATATATTTGACTTCTGGGGCGGTTTCTAAAGAGAAAATCGGGACGCGATAGGGATGGCCATCTGAGGGAATCGTTGCTTTGGTTTGCGATCGCAAAATCCGGACTTCTCCCCCATCATCCACCCCGGGTAATTCTACTTCACCGACCCCCAGTCCTGTGGTTTGAATGGTTTGCTCGCGAGTTTCGACGATAATTTCTGAGGATTTTTCTTGAATATTTAAACGGTCTTCACTCAATAAGGGCGGTTCTGCACCGAGGGACGGTCTCGCGGTGGAAAAAATCAAATCTACATTCTGCCAATCTTCCCCAGTTTGCTGCCAAACGCAACCATCACAGCGTAAAGAAACTGTGGAGTTTTCCCCTTGTTGTAACCGTGCTTGATGCCACGGTCGCCATAAAGCATTAGGAACGACATAATCAACGATTAATTCCCATTCTCGTGCTGCGGTAATGTTGAGATCGGCTTCAATATTAGCCGTATAAAAATAATCGGGGCGAGAAACCGATTGAATTCTTTGGCTGAGATCGTCGAACTGGCGAATCAGTCTTTCTTGAGATTGATAAGTCGCGAGAATTTCCCCCCTTAAAGCGCGCAATCTCTCGAAAAGTCCTTGCAATTGCGATCGCCAGTCCTGCTCGTCGAGTCGTCCCCAAGCGGCATCAATGGGAATTTCCGCGATCGCCCGAGCGAGAATATCGTTCATTTCGCTAAAGGTCGATTGTTGACCTTGGAGATCGCGATCTAAACCCTTAAATGTTTGCTGAAATTCTCGCCACTGTTCCATTAGCGATCGCATTTGTTCCGGGCGATCGCTTTCTTTGGCGAGCAGTTGGCGGCGCACCCGAATATCGTTAACGCGATCGTCTGAAGTCGCATTGTTTAAAGTACCGCGTAAGGTTTTATCGGCCAGAATTGGAGCAACCTCGACAATAACAACGCGCCATAATCCAGCCGTTAAATTGAGTTTTTCTTGACGTTGAATGAGGGCGCGATCTTCTAAAAGCGTTACCGTAGAAATCGGGGCATTAATTGTTAAAGTTTGCAATGTTTCTCGGGTGGCTAGATTCCCTTGCATCTTTTTTTCCCGTGGCAATTCAATTTTAACTCGGTCGGCGGCCGCAATAGCCATTGAGTTCTGTTACCAAGCGATCTTCGTCTTCAGTAGCTGTTTCTAAATTGGTCAGCGCCACTACAATTTCCTCTTGATTTTCCGTTGTAAAGGCATCCACAAAACGCCTTGTCATTAAACTAGTTTGCCGATACATGGTAATAAATCCCTGACGATAGTTATTGAGAGTCCCATCATTCAAAGATAAAGTTTCCATTCTATTGGCCGCTTCTTCAATTGATGCGGCCGCCGTTAAGAGCGCTTGCAATTGATCCTCTCCTTCCTCGGCATTCGCGGACTCTGCTGCTTGTACGGCTTCATTGGCAACAGCAATTACGCGATCGCATTGAGCCTCTTTCGTACCTTGGGCAAAAGTTGAACCTATTCCGGAAAAAGAACCGAAAGATAAGGTTGCCAGACAAATCACCAGAGAAGAAATCGTGGGTTTAATTTTCATGTTCATGGAAGGTTAAGAAAAGTCAGGGCGAGCCTTGCCCGCCCGAAAGTGCGATCGCTGAATTAACTGCTTTGAGAAGCGGGAATGGTAATATCAACAACATTAATATTGTTGTTTAAGTTGCTCAAAGGTGGGTTAATATCGGCTGAATTTCCCACAACTAAGGTCATGAAGCGATCGGGTTGGAGATATTCCCGGGCAACTCGTTGGATATCCTCAACCGTCGTCGCTTTGATACCTCGCTGATACTGAAAAATATAATCGGGAGGATAGCCGTAAAATTCATAGCGCATTAACCGTTGAATGGTTTGAGCCGGTTCTTGAAAATTGAACACGAAAGAGTTGAGAATGGATTCTTTGGCATAGTCTAGCTCTGCTTGGGAAATCGGGTTGTCCCGTAAAGCTGCAATTTCTTGGAAAATGGCTTCAATAAAAGGAACCGTCGCATCCGATCGCGTTTGTCCTCCGGCAATAAACACCCCCGGATAATCGTAACGAGGACTCCAAAAACCATAAACGGAATAGGCCAAACCCCGACGCGATCGCACTTCGTTAAACAAGCGACCGCCAAAGCCATTTAGCACGCCATTTAAGACGCTCAGCGCTGGATAGTCGGGATTTTTCAACATTCCCCCCAAATGACCGATTTGAATGTAACTTTGGGTGAGTTGGGGCTGTTCGACGAAAAAGAGACCGCCTTGGGATTGTCCGGGGGCTTCGGGAAGAGCGGGGAGGGGAGAAGCGGCCACCTGTTGCCAATCACCGAATTTTTCGGCAATAAGAGCTTTCATGCGATCGCGATCGAAATCGCCGATAATGCCCAATAGCATTTGTTCGGGACGGAAAGAACGATGATAAAAATCGATCAGATCCTGTCGAGAAATATTGTCGAGGTTGTCATATTCCACCGTGCGAGCATAGGGGCTTTCATCCCCATAAATCAGCTTGGAAAATTCCCGACTGGAAATATTATCCGGGTCATCATTACGGCGGGCAATTCCCCCTTTTATCTGCTTCTTAGCGAGGGCGAATTGGTCGGCATCGAAGGCGGGTTCTCGAACGACTTCTGCAAACAGGGAAAAGACTTGTTCTAAATCTTCGCTAAGGGCGTTAAAACTGGCACTGCCTTGACTTCCACCGATACTGGTTTCCACGGAAGCCGCCCGACTTTCGAGGATTTCGTTGAGTGCGTCGGGGGAGTAGTGCGCCGTTCCTCCACTCCGCATCACCGACCCGGTGAGGCCGGCCAAACCGACTTTATCGGCGGGTTCTAAGCGAGAGCCAGTGTTAAAAAGAGCCGTCCCCCCCACGAGGGGTAACTCTCGATCTTGCACGAGATAAACAACAATGCCGTTATCGAGTTGATAGCGATCGTAGTCGGGAAGTTGGACTTCTGGCAGGGGCGGAAATTCCAGTTCGTCGTAAGGCCTCGGCGTTGCTGCCGTAACCGATCGCTCGGACAAGGCAATTAATACCAGCGTGACTAAAAATAATCCCAACCATTTCAGTGTTTTGTTCATGCTTTTTTTGATTTAGGGAGTAGGGGGAGGGGGGGAAGCCTCGAGAGCTTCGGAGGGGGAGATAATCGCTCGATTACCGATTACTACGATTCATCTTTTAAGAGTTTGCCGATGGTTTTGTTTTCTGGGGTAAAAGTAGCCCGGGCGACTCGTAAAATATCTTCGGCGGTTACGGCTTCAATTTTTTGCAACTGCTCGAATAAATTGCGCCAGTTTCCAGTTTTTGCTTGGTATTCAACGAGGGAATAGGCCAGTCCGGAATTGGAATCTAAGGAATATAAAATCCCCGCTCTGGCTTGGGTTTTGACCCGTTCTAATTCTTCCGGGTTGACGGGTTCGCTTTTGAGGCGATCGACTTCTGCCTCTAATGCCATGCCCACTTCTTCTAAGGTATGGCCGGGGGCAGTCATGGCATACAGCATCATCAGGTTAGGATGCTTATCTCCCGGAAATCCCGTGAATCCTGACGCGCTCAGGGCGATTTGTTGCTCTTCTACGAGAGACTTGTAGAGACGAGACGTGCGACCGTTGCTGAGAATGGCTGCGATCGCGTCGTAAACGGCACTATCGGGATGATTCAACGACGGACGGTGAAAGCCTTCTAAATAAACGGGTTCGGATCTGAGGGTTAATGTCGTTGTGCGGGTCTCTTGTTGGGGGGGTTCGACGATGGTGACTTCTGGGGGGGCGGGTTTGGCCGGGTAGCGGCCGAAATAAACTTGTGCCAGTTCTCGGACGCGATCGGGGTCGACATCGCCGACGATGGCTATAGTCATATTATTGGGGACGTAATAAAGTTCGAAGAAATCGCGGATGTCTTGGGGGGTGAGGTTGCGAATATCTTCGTCGTAACCAATGACGGGACGTTTGTAAGGATGAACGGTAAACGCCTCGTCTTGGAAGGCTTCGACCAACTGTCCAATGGGAGAGTTATCGGTACGCCACCGCCGTTCCTCTAAAATGACATCTTGTTCCTTAAAAAACTCGCGAAAAACGGGATCCAGAAAGCGTTCCGACTCGAGGGACATCCACAGTTCGAGTTTATTGGCGGGCAAACTGTAGGTATAAACGGTGAAATCGATGGAAGTGCCCGCGTTTAAGCCTTTGCCTCCCGCTTGTTCGACAATCTGACCGAATTGATTTTGAATGCTGAGAGCATCGGCTTGTTGTTGAACTTGGAGGAGTTCTACAGTTAGTTTTTCGACGGCTTCGTTATTGTTCGCGGCGATCGCGGCTTTCTTTTGCGAGATCAATTCATCGAGGCGATCGAGGAGGGGTTTTTCCGCCGCGTAATCCCGCGTGCCGATGCGGCTGGTGCCTTTAAAGGCAAGGTGTTCGAGAAAATGCGCCACTCCAGTTTTCCCATCGGGTTCGTCAGCCCCTCCCACGTCGGCATAGGTGGCGAAGGAGACAACCGGGGCTTCGTGACGCTCGAAAACAATGAAGCGCAAGCCATTATCCAAAGTAAACTCCGTCACTTTTTCGATCGCGCGATCGAGATAGGGTTGAATATCGGTGTGGGGAGATTTGGCAAAGCTGAGGGCAGAAGCGGGAGCGGGAAACAAGCCCCACGCCAAAACAGCAATACAGAAATAACACAAGAGTCGGTGCCAAAGAGCTAATCGTTTCATTCGTACCTGTTATCAATAGCGATCGCGACAGAGTTGAGGATAACTCGCATCAAATCCTAAAATAACTTTTTTTTGAGAAGATTGCAGGCTCTCCCGGGTAGGGCAATCGTCTCGATAATGCGATAATCGATTTGCAACCCGCTCGGCAATCTGCGATGACAATTTCTCCCGCTCGATCTAATTCCCGACAGGCCATCCTCAAAGCAGCAACGGTTTTATCGATCTTATTCGCGATCGGTTGCTGGACGGTGGACGATTACGGCGTGAGTTGGGACGAAGGGACGGAAATTTCTACTGTGAAATATAATTACGAACTCATTACCCGAGGTCGCGAAATTCCCAAGGATTTGAAGTATTACGGGATTGTGTTCAATCTCACCGGCGAAATTGCTTTTCAACTCAAAGAATATGCCACCAAAGGCCTTGCTCACAAGCCCTTCGAAGCGCTGGCGATCGAGGAAGGAGACGCAGGGATGGCAGCAGCGATTTACGAACGCCTCAAAGTAAAGCACGTCGTCACCTTTTTCGTGGCTTTGATTGCCTATATTTGCGTTGCGGCGATCGTGGCGATTCTCGTCGGTCTTGACTATGCTTGGTTCGGGCCGATTGTCTTGGCTTTATTTCCCCGTTTTTGGGGCCACGGATTTTTTAATCCCAAAGATATCCCCTTCGCAGCAATGTTTACTTTGGGGACGGTAATGGGGGCGTTATTGGTCGATTTTTATCTCAAACGAAAAGAGTGGGAACTGAAACTAGGATGGAATCGAGTCACGATTTATTCGTTTCTTTACGGTGCATTAGTGGGATTGGTGACGGGAACGCGAATCGGGGGCTTTTTTCTCTTATTTTTCTTAGTTTGCGCCCATTGTTTGACCCGATTGAATCCCCGCAAAATTCTCGCGGATATTCCTCGCTATTGGTTATTTTACCTCTTGGTCGGTGTCGGTTGGATGCTCATCACAACACTGGTTTATCCCGCTTCTTGGTCAAATCCGATCGGCTGGTTTTTAGAAACTCTCCAATATACCTCCAATCATGCTTGGCCGGGGGTGATTTTATTTGCAGGGGAAGAAATTAAACCCAGCGAGAATCCTTGGTATTATTTGCCGCTGTGGTTGTTTATGGCCAATCCTTTTATTTGGTTGGTTGCTTTCGCCATCGGGTTGATTTTTATTGGGATTAATTATCGGATTTTAACCAATCTGCAACGTGCTTGTGCGGTTATGGTCTTATTGCAAGTCACCTTTTCTCCGTTTTTGGCGATCGTTTTGAGTGCCAATATCTATGGAGGAATGCGGCAATTTTTCTTTGTGATTCCGGGACTGGCAGCGATCGCCGCGACTTCCTTCTGTTGGCTTTATCAGCAAATTTGGCGCAATTGGGGCAAGCTCTTCGCGATCGCCTTATTCGTGGTTCTCATCAGTCCGATCGTGTTTGATATGATTACGCTACATCCCTATCAATCGGTTTATTTTAGTCGTGCATCGGGGGGTTTAGAACGTGCTTATCAGCGTTTTGATATGGATTACTGGGGACTCGGTTTGCGCGAGGGAGTTGAATGGGTGAATGGCGATGCTGAAGCTAATTCAACCCTAGCGATCGGCGGCCCTAATTATATTGGTCAAATGTTTGCCGACCCTAAAATTAAAGTCTTAGATTTAGAATCCGACCTAGAATATGGTGTGAAAGGTCGCCCCGATTATTATGTTTCTATGTTTTATATTGAATTACCCGATTTATTTCCCGAATGTCCGATCGCCCAGAATGTTGCCCGTCACAATGTTCCTCTGACCATTATCAAAAAATGTGAAAATCGAGAATAAAAAGATCGGGGTATTCTGGAGAAGGCGAACAAAGATCGAGTTAAAAGATAACTAATTATCAAACAAAGAATAAGATAATGCCACAGATATGAAAGAATCATTACACCAGTCGGGAGATCGAATCGTCAAACGCTATCGGATTATTGCGCCTTTAGGAGAAGGAAGTAGCAGTCTGACTTACGAAGCGGTTGACTTGCATACAGGCGATCGTGTTGCTTTAAAGGTTCTCTCTTTGCGACATCTCAGTGATTGGAAGATGTTAGAGTTATTCGAGCGAGAGGCTCGAGTTTTGGCACAACTCGATTATATTGGGATTCCTAAATATCTTAATTTTTTTCAAGTTGAAGAACCCGAGGAATACCGCTTTTATCTCGTGCAAGAATTGGCGCAGGGTGAGTCTCTCGCATCTTTGATCAAAAATGGATGGAGATTGACAGAAGCGGAAGTCACAGAGATTGCCATACAAATTTTAGAAATTTTGAGGTATTTACATCAACTCATTCCTCCAGTCATTCATCGCGATATCAAACCGCAAAATATTATTTGTCAAGAAACCAAACATATTTATTTAGTGGATTTTGGAGCAGTGACTAGCACCTATCGCCATACAATAACAGGAGGTAGTACAGTGGTTGGAACTTATGGTTATATGGCTCCAGAACAGTTTCGCGGACAAGCAGTTCCCGCAACAGATTTATATGGTTTGGGAGCAACTGTTTTATTTTTATTAACAGGTTGTTCTCCAATTGATTTTCCTCAAGAAAAGCTCAAGATGGATTTTTGCGATCGCTTGGACGTTTCGGAGCAATTTTTGGGTTGGTTGGATGCAATGTTAGAACCCGCAGTGGAAGATAGATTGGCAACGGCTGCAAGATCTCTAGCTATTTTACAAGGAGAAGAAGAACTGGAAACAGCGCGCTCGTCTCACTTTCGCAAGCCCGATCGCAGTCCGATTACTATCGCTAAAACTAAAGATAATATGTTCCTGAAAATCCCCAACCATTCTTTTTATAAAGATAGACCGCTTGAAAATTTCAGCAAGATAATTAATGCCATTATTTTTATTAGTATTGCTTCCTATTTCTTGTTTATTCCTTCTAATGAACTTAAGGTTTTGAGCAGTATACACAAAGTCCTTTACTGTTTTTGTTTTCCAATTGTTTTTGGTGGAATAGGAAGTTATTTTCTATTTGAGACTGTTTATGCAAATATAGGATATACTCACCTAGAGTTCAATCGAGATAACTTCTATTTACAAAAAAGTTTATTAGGTATAAAAAGAAAAAGATCTGGAACTCGAAAAAATATTACCCATGTTGGTATTTCAGATAACTTATGCTATATTATTGAGGGAATAACTTATTATAACTTTGGACTTTATATAAACTTCCCAGAAAAGGAATGGATAATCTCAGAAATTAAAAACTTTCTCGAATCCTGAGGAGAGATAAAAGCGATGGAGACGAAAAAAAATGAATTAGAATTCAGTATTATTTCAGCTAAATCGCAAAACAGCGATCGAGAATAGGGTAAATCAATCGCGATCGCAGGAATTCCCGAGCTAATGCTCTAGCTAAAAATTGTCGAAAACTAAGAAATTTTACAACTTTATTTATCGCGATGTCTCGTATCTTACAAAATCCTATCTTTCGCATTACCTTGTTAGCAGGAAGCATTCTTTTTCTATTAGGCTTTGGCATTTTAGGATGGGGTAGAGGTGCCCCCTTTGGCAGCCAGTATGATATGAGATTTCTCTATATTGCCGGGCGACTTTGGCTATCTAGAATGAATGCTTACGATTCTTCTTTAATCGATCGCGTCAGTGAAGGCTTACCCGAAACCGATCGCGTCTATGATTTTGCCTATCCTCCTCAAATTTCATTTTTAGCCATGTTCCTCAGTTTATTTACATGGGAACGTGCTAAAACTGTTCTTACATTCTTAAACTTAATTTCTATAGGTGCGATCGTCTATTTCTGCATTAATTTTTGGCGATCGTCAAAGGTGCAAATCAATGAAGGCTTGAAATGGTACGTCCCAGTTTTAATCATTGGAGCGCCTTTTAGTGCAGAGACAATTTGGCTGGGACAAACTAGTCTGATTGTCAGCACTTTTTTACTAGGATCGTGGTATTTTTATTGTCGAAAGCGATGGCTCATATCGGGTTTATTATTGGGAATCTCCACAATTAAGCCGCAATTTTGCATTCTTTTTTTCCTTTGGTTACTCTTAGAAAGACGTTGGAAAATTCTCGGTATTGCAACGGCAAGCTCGCTCGCACTTTGTATCGTTCCTTTATCCATAGAGTCGCCGATCGCTCTAGCAAACTCTTGGTTTTCAGCGTTGGATGTTTATAAATTACAACCCTTTAATGTTTTGGGATGGCCTGGAAAAATACACCTACAAAACTGGGTTTATCTTCTAACAGAATTTGCATTGCCTAATCTCCTCCTTCTCGCTTGTATCTTGACTGTATTTCTCTGGAAATTCCGACCTCAAGTTCAAAAAGAGGATGTATTTGGTATACTAACCGTTTTCTCACTCGTTTTGGGATTTGGCAATTATTACGACTTGGTGATGGCCTATATTTTAATCCCTCTATTTTGGCATCATTTTCACAGAAATTGGCAAAAAATCATCGGATTAGGATTGTATTCTTGGATTGCAATTGGAAATTTTATCCCTCGATTCTTCGCTTTTCCGCGTTGGGTTGTCCTGTTCCTAAAAGTAGATATGCTCCTGTTATTGTTAAGTGTTTTTTGGCTGTGGTATTTAAGCAGTCGAGAATATGAACAAACATAAATAAATATTAAGAATTGTGCGATCGCCATTATCTTCTCATTGCTTTCATGAAGGGAAAAGTCGCATCCAGTAAGCGGTGTAAGGCTTTTAGAAGCATCAATCGAGACGGAAGTGCCAAATAATAGCGATCGCTCGAATTTCTGAGACAATGCTCTAGCAACAGAAATTCGCTCCGATACAAAATTTTACAATACCTTGTAGGAGGCAATCTTTTATGAAATTGGCTTATTGGATGTATGCCGGTCCCGCCCATATTGGAACTTTGCGCGTCGCTAGTTCTTTTAAAAACGTGCACGCAATTATGCACGCTCCCTTGGGAGATGATTATTTTAATGTTATGCGATCCATGTTAGAACGAGAGCGAGATTTTACACCCGTTACGGCGAGTGTTGTGGATCGCAACGTTTTGGCACGAGGTTCGCAAGAAAAGGTGGTGGATAATATTACGCGCAAAGATAAGGAAGAAACACCGGACTTAATCGTTCTCACGCCGACTTGTACGTCCAGTATTTTACAAGAAGACTTACAAAACTTTGTCGATCGCGCCCAATTGGATGCGAAAGGCGATGTCTTGCTGGCAGATGTCAATCACTATCGCGTCAACGAACTGCAAGCCGGCGATCGAACTCTCAAACAAATCGTGCAGTTTTATATTAATAAAGCCAAGAAAAAAGGCGAACTTCCTGAAGGTAAAACAGACAAACCCTCGGTCAATATTATCGGGATTTCAACTCTCGGTTTTCACAATCAGCACGACTGTCGCGAACTCAGATGTTTAATGGCCGATCTGGGAATTGAAATCAATGCAGTCATTCCCGAAGGTGCAAGGGTGAGCGAACTCAAAAATCTGCCGAAAGCATGGTTTAATCTCGTTCCTTACCGGGAATTGGGAATGATGACAGCAGAATATTTACAAGCGGAATTCGGCACGCCTTATGTTGATATTACGCCGATGGGAGTGGTGGAGACGGCGCGCTGTATTCGCCAAATTCAAAAGACAATTAACGCGCAGGGGGGGGAAGTCGATTACGAAGATTTTATTGATAACCAAACCCGCCATGTTTCCCAAGCGGCATGGTTTTCTCGTTCCATTGATTGTCAGAATTTAACAGGTAAAAAAGCGGTGGTTTTTGGGGATAATACCCATGCGGCAGCTATGACGAAGATCCTCGCCCGAGAAATGGGAATTCATGTGGTGCTGGCGGGAACGTATTGTAAGTATGATGCGGACTGGTTTAAAGAACAAGTCGGGGAATATTGCGATGAGATTTTGATTAGTGACGATCATGGCGCAATTGGCGATGCGATCGCGCGGATCGAACCTTCGGCTATTTTTGGAACTCAGATGGAACGCCATGTAGGCAAGCGTTTAAATATTCCTTGTGGGGTGATTGCCGCCCCCATTCACATCCAGAATTTCCCCATTGGTTATCGTCCTTTTATGGGGTATGAAGGCACGAATCAAATTGCAGATTTAGTCTATAACTCCTTTACCTTGGGTATGGAAGATCACCTCCTCGAAATCTTTGGCGGTCACGATACCAAAGAAGCGATCGCTAAGGGCATTTCTACCGATTCGGATCTGGATTGGAGTCTAGAAGCAATGGCAGAATTGAAGAAAATTCCCGGTTTCGTGCGAGGAAAAGTGAAGCGAAATACCGAAAAATTCGCACGAGATCGCAGCATCGGCGAAATTACATTAGAAGTCATGTATGCTGCAAAAGAAGCAGTCGGTGCTTAATTTTTGAACTTGAAGGGTGCGTTATGCTGTTGCTAATAGCACCCAACAGACTTAATCGAGATAATGATAACTTTCCGCCGACTGGGGAAAATGAAGGGGCATTTTTAACGGTTTCTTGCCCTCTAATTGCAACAGATTGCGATCGCAACTTCCCAACCCCTTCAAGAGAGCATTTCTCACTTTCTCATCTTCCTCCCGAGACAACAACAGGCGAAAATATTCCAACAACTGAGCGCGATCGCCCTCCGTTAACTTCGGCGATAAGCGCGTCAACTGCCGGACTACAATTAATCGTTGTAGAGGATCGACCCGAGTGAGTTGCAATAACAACCGTTCGTAGCGCATCTCCTCCCGATACTGGCGATCGCCGATTCCGTACCATCCCAATAACGCCAACGTTAACAAAGTCGCCACCCCTTGCAACAGCGCGCTAACTGCCAGCCAGCGATTGGCCGAATGCGCCCAAACAGACACCGCCACATAAGTTCCCATTGCCGCCAGACCGCCGCTTCCGATCGCGATCGTTAAGCGAGATTGGGGGCTTTGGAAAAATTGCAGCACCTGAGACCATCGCTTGCGCCAATTCCATCCCGTAATGATATAAGTTCCCCACATGGCAGACATTCCCAACCCTGTCGCGAGAACCAATTGCCAATTCCAAATCAATAACAACGCCACCCCCGTCGCGATTCCCCCCCAGAGCAAAAGAGAGCGAGTTTGTTTTGAGGAGATCGCCCGCAGCAAGAAACGTTCGAGATTAATTAAGATTGGACTCTGAAGGGGCTGGCGCAATTGCGTTCGCCAAGGCGTGAGGGAGGACATGGGGGAGAGTAGAGAGGATAACGGGGAATATTTTATCAGCGATCGGGGACGGGCGATCGGAAGACATTTTCCCCTCGTCCTTTGAGGGAAACTACTTCCGCCTCATTGCTCTCCCGGGCGACACGAACTAATAAACCCGCTAAACTCAAACTGGAAATAATCGAACTTCCCCCATAGCTAAAAAAGGGCAAAGGCAAGCCTGTTGTTGGTAAAACCCCCGTCGCCACGCCGATATTGATGCAAGACTGACCGACGAGTAAGATCATGACCCCCATGGCGATCGTTTTGTGGATGGGTTGAATGGTTTTCAGGGCGATAACTAGGGCCAGAGTGGCATAAGTTGCTAAGAGCATCAATAAAACAACGCTCCCGAAAAAGCCGAATTCTTCCGCAAAAACTGCAAAGATAAAATCGGTATATTGAATGGGCAGATAAAATAATTTTTGCTGGGAAAGTCCGTAACCCGATCCCGTCAGTCCTCCGGAACCGATCGCCAAAAGACTCTGAATCAATTGATAGCCGTCCTGCATGGGATCCTGCCAAGGATTGAGAAAAGACATGACCCGGCGGCGCTGATATTCTTGGGAATAAATACTCGACACTGCCAACGCAATCCCCGAAATGGCAGTCCCTCCCAACTGCCACCAAGGCAAACCCGCCGCCACCGCCATCAGCCACAAGGTCATGCCACACAAGGCAGTTGTACTGAGATTGGGCTGCAAGAGAATTCCGGCGAGAATGAGGGCAAAAATCCCCAACCAAAACCCCCGCGTCAGCCACGGAAGCTGCCGCCACCGTCCGAATATTGCGGCACTCTGAACCACCAAACAAGGTTTAATCAATTCTGAGGGTTGAATGGGAATCGAAGCAATGGTAATCCAACGGGTCGCACCATTCACCGTCGTCCCGACTCCCGGCACGAGAATGGCTGCCATTAATCCCAATAACAGGAAGAGAAACCAACGAGAAATGGGGATGGTATAGCGGAAAGGCAATCGCGCGATAACATTAAAAGCGCTCGTTCCCAACAATATCCAAATCACTTGTCGCTTGAAATAGTAAAATCCATCCCCGACTTCCGCATCGGCCACGGGATAAGACGCAGAGAAAAGGACGACCAAACCGACAAACACCCAAACCATTGTCAGCCAACGAACCAAACGAGCTTCGATCGCCCAGTTTTCCACGCCGGGATCGAAAAAAGGAATTAAATAGCGCATTTTTGCAGTTATCAGTTATCAGTTATCAGTTATCGGTCAATTAATGACCTGTCGATTACATCTAAATCTTCCTTATTTATTTGGCAATACAATTACTATATCGCACGGGCAAATTCCAACCCATTCGGTAAAACTTGTTATAGTGGGAGCTATTGTTTTCTCCTCACATTTTTAAATCCCGTGAAAGTTTTCCGCACGCTATCGCCCTCTACTCGTCGTAATTTTCTCTTTCTTTTTCTCGCGGGATTGTGCTTTTGGGTCAGTTTAACCGTGTTACTCCCCACCCTGCCCTTGTATATCGAGTCTCTTGGGGGCACGCAACAGCAGGTTGGTTTGGTGATGGGCAGTTTTGCCATCGGCTTGTTATTGGTGCGGGGAATTCTCGGTCAGTGGGCCGATCGCTACAGTCGTAAATTAGTCATTCAGATTGGCGCGATCGCGGTGGCTTTGGCTCCTTTTGGTTATCTTTCTATCACATATCTTCCTGCACTGGTGGTCATTCGCGCTTTCCACGGCATTAGCGTCGCGGGCATGACTACCGGATACAGTACTCTAATTATTGAGTTATCCCCCCCAGAAAAGCGGGGTACGTTGTTGGGGGCGATGCTGTTGGTTTTGCCGACAGGAATGACCCTAGGACCCGTTTTAGGGGGATACATTGCTGAATGGGCGGGCTATTCGGTGTTATTTCTCGTATCGGGATGTTTGGGGATTTGTGCGGCGGCCTTTGCCAGTCAGATTCGCGAAGGGACGCGATCGCCGATTCGCGTTCCCCTCAACAAGCCGTGGAACATTTTACGTTCCTTTGGGCGATCGCTCTTGGATACGTTGATTATCGCGCGATCGGGGGAAGTTTTAAACCGTCGCGCGTTGAGAACTCCAGCCCTGATTATGTTATGCGTCGGTATCGCTTTTGGTTCTTTAGTGACTTTTTTACCTGCCTTTATTCGCAGTAGCGGTGTCGATCTGAATCCGGGATTATTTTATCTGGCTTCTGCTCTTGCCGATTTTACCGTCCGAGGCAATGTCGGGCGCGCTTCGGATCGCTTTGGACGAGGAATTTTTATTACGATTAGTTTGATGTCTTATTTGTTAGCCATGACGTTGTTGGTTAACGCCCAAACGATTCCCGTTTTTATTGTGGCGGGGATGGCAGAGGGAATCGGACGCAGCAGTGCAATTACGACGATGGTGGCTCTAATTGCCGATCGCTCTTCTAGCGATGGCCAAGGTCAAGCATTTGCTCTCTGTATTGGCGGTTTCGATCTCGGTATGGCGATCGGCGGCCCTCTGTTTGGATCGTTTGCTCCTTTACTCGGATATCGAGGTATCTTTGGGGGTGCGGCGATCGTTGTTTTTGGTGCGATCGGACTTTTTCTAACCCAATCTAGCAAAAATATTGCTTATTCTTTTCGATTTGCTACGGGTAGAAGTAAGGATATTTATGCTCTCGAAAATTAGGGGATTTGAAAGAAGAATATCGGCTTGATATCCGCGCCATCGCGATACTAATTGAGATCGTTGAAGGAATTGGCCAGAAACCCCACCTCATCATTACTCTTTTTCTCTTAAAATCCTTGATAAATCCCTAGTCCGATTAAGAGAATCCCGGTCGCTAATTCTAAGCGATCGCCATTAAAACTTTCCGTCATCATTTTACCCATGAGACTCCCACCGCCGAGCATCAACAAGCTAGAGAGAAAACTGCAACAACTGGCCAACCCTAAATCTAACTGAGCAACCCCCGCCCCAATTCCCGTACCAAAATTACTGATGCTCAAGGCCAATCCCAAGGCGATCGCTTCTCTCATTCCCATCCCTTGGTGGCGACTCGCTTCGACGACGATCGTTCCCCCTGCATCTACCGCATTTGCTTTCATTTTTAAGACTTCAGCGATCGCTCGGACTCCCATGATAATCAATAAACCGCTACCGAGTTTTTCTGCCAGCATGGGTGATAAAAAGCCATTCATCCACCCCCCCAGTTGCATCGAAAGATAAGTCCCGATCCCCGACAGAAAAGCAATGACCAAATTGGCAGAAATACGGATCGTTTGCTGTTGAATACCGCAGGAAATTCCCACGGCGAAATTATCGATATTGGTTGAGAAAGATAAGAGGGCGGCTAAAAAAATTCTTTCCATCGATCCCTGCTCTCACCCCTGCTCGTTGCTAAACTGCATTTTTAATACTTCTGTAAACTTTCTTTACATCTTTTTAATTTACTATACTTTGTTACCAATTCTTTACAATTTTTAAAATCGAGTATTTTTGCCTAAGCAATAATACTCGAAGCAAGTCCAAAAAAAAGAGGGTGAAATTAACTTCACCCTGCAAAATACTAGGAAATGAGGAAAGTTGTCTTAAAGAACCGTTCCTTCGAGTTGAGTAACCTCAATGGGTTTCATCAGGAACAGCTTTAAGAATTGCACGCCATTAGAAAGGTAATGGGGCAATTTTTGTAAGAGTTTAATGGGGGCGGGAGTATTGGATTCTGCGATCGCCGTTAATTTTTCGTTCGTCTTC
This sequence comes from Cyanobacteria bacterium P01_E01_bin.42, assembly GCA_039194995.1. Taxonomy (GTDB): domain Bacteria; phylum Cyanobacteriota; class Cyanobacteriia; order Cyanobacteriales; family Spirulinaceae; genus CCY15215. Next base: position 18,719 of record JBCCVR010000047.1, read on the forward strand.
ACGCAGGTTTCCAAACATTCATAGAATTTGGGATTGTGGACATCGAGAATGATGGGGAAGACCCGTCCGGCGGTATCGTTGGTTTTATCAATGACGTGCTTGTCATAATCTCGCGCATCCAAACCAAGAGCCTGATAGAAGTCTGCACGTTGTACGTCATTAAGATACATGGTGGCAAAAACCGATAACAAGAAGAAACGACACCATAATTTTGCCTTCCAATCATTGAGGATATCCGGTTGCGCCCGCATGATGGCATCGAAGAAATCGCCGTGGCGGTTTTCATCCTGACACCAGTTTTCAAAGAAACGAAAAATCGGATAAATGCGATCTTCGGGATGCTTTTCTAAGTGACGGTAGATCGTGATATAACGCCAGTAACCGATTTTTTCAGAGAGATAGGTTGCGTAGAAAATAAACTTGGGTTGGAAGAAAGTATATTTGCGGCTCTTAGTGAGAAATCCGAGATCGAGGGAGAGGTTAAAATCGCTCATGGCTTTGTTCAAAAAGCCTGCATGACGCGCTTCATCCCGGGACATCAACGAAAAACATTCAGCGAGAACGGGGCTTTTTCCTTTTAAACGCCGTCCCAGTTCTTTGTAAAGTAAGAAGCCGGAGAACTCGGCAGTACAGGAGCGCTCTAAGAACTCAACAAATAAGCGGCGCTTGTCTCCGGTAATGCCATCCCAAGATTGCTCGAATTCTTCATCGCGAACGAAATGGGTTTTATTATAGTCGGCGCGAAATTCTTCGAGGATGGCGCGAAGTTCGTCTTCGTTGACGGAGATATCCATCTTCGCCACTGCATCAAAGTCGGTGGTATAGAACCGAGGAGTTAATATAGTTTCTTTAGCAGGTACTTTGATTCCGGGACGAACCTCGGAAAATGTAGATGTTTCAGCAGATTTTGGGGCGGTACTAACCATAATTTTCTTTTAGATATTTTTATGAGTGGCGATCGCGCTTCCGAGGTTACGGGAGTCGGAACAGGTCCCTTATTAAGTTGTTTCTCAGTTTACAACGTCGCGTGAAGCATTCAAGTCCCGGAATATTAAGAGTTGCAACGACTTTGTAATATTGCTTAATAATTTTTGGGGCTGTGGGGAATGCGATCGCGATCGGTTGTAGTTCTCTTTAAAATCTCAAGTGGTTCTTTCTGATGGAAAAACAATTCGCTAGAATAAAAGGTAGTTTATGGCGTGCTGTTGAGGTTATGGATAGCAAGCATATCGAGCGTGTGTTGACTTCTTATGTTTTAATGGTGGGCTGTTTTGTTGGCTTGGCTGGGCTGCATCGCCTCTACAATAAAAAGTATGGTACGGGGCTTCTCTGGCTCTGTACTTGGGGTATGTTTGGCATCGGACAATTCTTAGATATCTTTTTTGTTCCCAGCATAGTCGATGAATATGAAGCTAAACTCCTCATCAAACAGGGGGTCTCGCCTTACGGTATCCCCACTCGCTATCCCCAAACGGCTGCGACTGCGGTAGAAATCCCAAAAGCGCCAGACGAACCTCTCATGTTACGAGTATTAAAAGCGGCACGCGATCGCGGGGGACAAATTACGGTAACGCAAGCGGTCTTAGATACGGGAGCCGATTTTCCCGAAGTCGAAAACGCCCTCAAAGATATGGTGAAGAAAGGATACGCTCATATCGACAACGATCCGATCAAGGGAACGGTTATCTACGATTTTATCGAACTTTGATGGAAGGCAATAAGCAAAAAGCGATCGCCCTAGTTTGAGCGATCGCTTTTGTGTTGATTTTGTCGGGGCGTTAATTCCGTCCCAGTAATTTTTCACCATTAATGCGCTGCAAAGTATATAAAACCATTAAATCAAGGGTTATTCTGCGCTCATCGATCATAAACGATTCAAGAGTACTGGGTTTTGCGCCATGAGTCGTATAGGAAAAACCCTTTTTACCCTTAATATCTTCATCAAAATAGTAGAGGTTAAATTGGCACACTCCCTGTTGCCATTTCCCTTCAACTTGCCAGCATTCTTCTTGGGAATCAAATCCAGCGAGGACAATGGGTTGCTTGGTAAACGCAATTTGCATATCCTCAAGACCGGATTGGTTGAATGCTTCTTGTAATTTGGGCGTGAAGTGCTGCTCCATAAACTCAGTGAAGGGTTTACTCTCAAGAGCAGGAGGTTTTGCTTTTTTTGTTGCTGCGGGTTTGGTTTCTTCTGCCATATCGCGCCTCGGGATCGTTGCTTTAGACGTTTGCCTCCCTACTTTACAGGGTTTGTCCATTGCATTCAAGGGCAATGTATCAAAAAAACCGAGATTGCTTGAATCAAAATATTCTTATTTGAGTTCGCGATGCTTTTACCTTACAACTTAGGAACAGTTCATGTAGATTTAGAGCAGGCTATATTATCCAGAAATACTGCTCAGATACAAGCTCTATTAACATTAATTAATCGAGAGATAGGTATTGATGCTCTGCCACCATATATTCCCTATCTAATGATCGCTGTTGAGTCTAATAATATTGAAATACTCAGACTACTACTCGAAGCTGGGTTTAAGATCGATACAATTGACGACGATGGCTGGAGTGCATTAATGTTTGCTGTTTTAGAAAATAATATTGCAATGGTTAGAGTATTAGTGGAGGCTGGGGCTGATGTAAATATCGAGTCTCCTACTGGAGAATTTGCTCTAGAGATAGCACTTGATAATGATTATGCACAACTTATTGATTATTTATACCCTCTCACTAATTTGAAGTTAAAGCAGAATTTGGACATTCGAGATAGATTTTGAGAGTATCATGAATTGAAAAAAGTTCGACTTACAGGCGCGATCGCTCAGTTAATTTTCCCGACGAAAGCGATCGATTAGCTCTTCACGAGATAACTGCATGAGAAGCGGCATAAATTCGTCGGGGGGTAAACTTAAAATACTTTCAATAATTTCAGTTAACGCCTCATCTAGCGTTCCAAAACGAAATTGAAGCAAAGTTTCCACAACTCGACGTTCTCCTTGTTGAAGTCCTTGTTGGAGTCCTTGTTGGAGTCCTTGTTGGAGTCCTGAAAGTTGAGCGGATTCTAATTGTCGATCGAAAAGAGGGGATAAACGCATAATTAATTCTCGATCCTCTGTATCTAAATTCTGGTTAGCTTCCAGATCGGCTTTTAATCGATTGAGTAACGTTAACGCATTTTGGCGAAAGGGGTTTTCAGGCGATAGAGCTTCTAATTCGTCGATCGCTTGCTGCTGAACTCTCCCTCGTCCTAAAACTCTAAGCCAAAGAGTTTGGCGATCGCGAGGTAATTGATGAATGACAACAATAACAGTTCTCAATAAAGGTGGGAGAAAATAAATGCCATTCGGCCACTCTTCTAAATCTAGAGTAGCACCAAATCCATCGATGAGAGTTTGAGAAGCGGTTGGCGTTAAAATCCATAATTTGGGAGCGAGTTCGCTGGGGATATTGCGGCGATCGCGATTTGCATCTCGTTGCAGTTGTCCGCGAATTTCCAGCAATTTTAATAGGCAGTTACAGATTTCGTTCGCTGTTGCTGGATTGCGGAAGGGTTCGAGAATAGCAGGGGTTTGAATGGCTCTCGCCAGAATTCCTAATGATGACGGTGGCGTTACTGGAAGAGTCGGTGCAAACCAGAGATCGATTTGTCTGACTTCTCCAGAAACGCGACGGGGAGATTGAATTGTTCCGTAGGGAGTCAGGAGTTCCTCAAGATAGTCTTTGGCAAATTGGTCGTGAATAAAACGAGTCACTTTCTATTACTTTTGTATTTTTAGTATTGATGAGTGGGTAAAAATCAAGAAAAAGGCTACAGGCGCGATCGCGAGGCGACCAGTTTTCTACCAAAGAGGACGCGAATAATTTCTTCTCGACGATGCCAAAAAAATAAAATCCCTTTGTACGTCAAGAGCATTTTAAAAATATTATTAAAAGTCAAACGATTGTCAAATAAAAGACCTAATAAAATATACCAATTTAATATTTTAATACCTTCTTCGTTCGCGATCTCGTAATGCGCACCAATTTCCATTCCATCCGTGCCATAATTTGTTTCTAGCCAGTCTTGAACATAACCCGAATAAGTGGCGATATGTGCTGTTTGTTTATCCCCTTGCTGGATGTTTGGTTTCTGGGAAGGAGAAATTTCGAGAATGGTCTGTTTGTCTAAAAAATAGATTCGCAGAGGTGGCAAAAGTCGTGGCAATCCCCAGAAAGATAGGGATAAGTTCTGCATATATTTTCTGGCGATCGCTAATAATTTCTCTTCTTCACAAACTTTGGGCTGGCAAGGGATAATGGGATTTTCTTGGATATTTTGCGAGACTGTCTCAATTGTAACTTTTTGGTTTGATGAAGGATAGATTAGTTTTTCGCCAATTTTTAAAGGGATAACGCGATCGCTGGCTTTTCCGAGTTCGTAGGACTCTAACAAAGATTCATTTTGCTCCCATGACAAGCGATCGCGATAATAATGATGGGATGCGAAGGGAATGATATACTGAGGAACAAAAGCAGAAATGACTTTAGAAAATGTGTCTCTTTGCCCTTCTTTAATCTCTCGGACTTGTCTCAAAGAATATTCTCTTAATTTGCCAGCATGATTAAAATTGTTTAAGAGTATATCGATATCGCCAATATATTTTTTTAATCCTAAAATCGTTTTCAAAGGCAAATTACAATCATTATAATTTAAAACTTTAATCTCGTCAATTTCAACGAGAAGCATATTATCGATTCCTGTCGCGGGAAATCTAGAGATTTGCCAGCGATTGCCCAGTTGCATAACTTTTCTAGCCGATAAGGGTGTAATATTTTTAAATCCCAACTCCTTCATTGCTTCTACCATCGAAAAATTAGCATCATCATTCGCGAGAATTTGAATGGTTGGATTAAGTGCCAATATTTTTTTTAAAGTAGGAACGTGAAAATGATCGCCATGAAAATGGGAAACCCAAAGATGCGTGCATTGACTTGCGAATTCAAACGAATCGGGATTATGGTACTTTAAGCCCCATCCTTGTTTAAAACAAGTGCCTTCAAACCACGGATCGAATAAGAGGGAAATCGAGCGATCGCGCAAGATTGTCGATGCGTGATTGAGAAAAATGAGTTCTAGAGAATTATTATCAGTCGGAGAAGCCATCATCTTGCCGATCGGAGGAAGTTAAGGAAAGAGAAATTAAATTTTCAATTGTTTTGAGTTCGGGGTTTCCTGCTAAATAGCCAATCCCGCGATGTAAATGCAGGCGAAATTGTTCTGCCAAATTGTTTTTTTCTACTTCTATACCATCTTGATAGCAACGCTGTTTGAGGGCAATAATCAAAATATCCGAGAGTTCTCCACCAAAAACCCGCCAAGCTAATTCGACATTACTATCGGCAGGAATGGGAACGGGTGAAGGTTTACTTGGTTCTGCAAGAGACAAGCAAAAAGCCCAACGACACAAAATATTCCATTGGTCGATTTTGGTGTAGCGTTTGAGTTTAGAAAGCTGGTCTTTTGCAGTTTGAGAGAGTTTAAATCGTTCGAGAGGTGGCTCCATTTTTCAATTATCAATGAGCAATTATCAATTATTTAAGAATATCTCGAAGAAGCTATCATCGAGATCGTAACCCACTGTCATCCACATAAATTTGAGTTTTTCTCGGGGTTCGATGCCCCGATCGTGCAGCCAATCGTAAATAATAAAGGTTTTCTGTGCGATCGCAATTTCTAAGGCTTCGGGATTATAGATAATTCCATCAGTACGATGGAACTGATGGGGGACGAGCATGGCGATATAGCGAGGGAGTTCATCTTTCCAATCTAACAGAAAAGGAAGCCAAGGATAGCAAGTATCCAAGCGCAAAAACCACAAGCGTATTTCGGGAATTTCCGATAGTTCTCTGGGATCGGTTTCTTCCCTCGGATAGTCAATCGCAAAGGAAATTCCCCCTTCTGAAGATGAGATATTTTCGTCGATGATTTTATCGACGATCGCGACGACAGGAGACAGATCGAGTTGGTGAATGCGATCGGCATTTAAACTGATTGAATGATTCATCTTTCCTCATCGAGTTTTTCAAAGACAACACCATCAATTATTTCATAACCCCAGCGCGAATTACGAGAGGCGAGGTGTTTTGCTGCTGCAATTTCTCCCAAGCGACAGAGTTCGGTTAATTCTGCATATCCGGCTTGTCTTTCTTGTTCTAAATTATCTTTGATTTGTTGTTGGCGTGCTTTTGGAGAGAGTGAGTTGCGTTCCTGTTCGGTAAAATTGATTTGCAGTAGTTTTTTCATGATTCTGTCCTCCTAAAAGGGATAGCGATCGACAATTTTTCCATCGACAATTTTATAACCCCATTCTGGATGCGTGGTAATTTGTCTGGCAATATAGCCTCGTCCTAAAGGCGTATTATATGCCTTTTGGAGAATCGGTAAAGAAGGGGCGTAGGGTTCAATTCTATTAGGTTCTGGAACTGCGGGCAAATCAGTTTGAGGATGATGTTCTTGCGATCGCGAAGATTCGGGTAAAGAGGCGGGTTGTTGCAAGAATAATAACTTATCGATAATTTCTTGTTTGTCGATGCGATTGCGAATGCTAAAAGAAGGGGGAAGATAAGGCGTTTTTAAGCCTAATTCCTTCGCTTTTAGGGCTTCATCGGCGAGGCGATCGCATTTTCTCAAGAACCCTTCCCACCAACTCTTAGCGCGATCGACATATTTGAGTTCGCGATTTGCTTTTGCTGTAGCGGCTTCGATGGGTTCTCCTTTATGAATATAATACTGTATAAGTTCTTCCAAAAATGCAGGGTAAGGAACCCCGGGTTCGACTTCCCATTCTTGTTGTACTTTCTGACTCGATCCGAAAGGCTGATTCTCAAGAAATTCTTCCCAAAATGGGGAAATAATTCCTTTGGTGATACCATCAATGATTTTAATGACGTATGCCATCGGGTTATCTAAACCTTGTGTTTTAAAATGTTCTAAGAGAGCCTTTTGAAAATCTGAAAATTGCTCTTGAGATTGCCAAGGCCCCTCAAATCGGTAATTGGGTGCGATCGCCAGATCGGGGACTTTTCGATGAGAAGGAAAGAAGCGATCTCCAACTACTCGATCGGCAGAACTATTATTTGATTGTACTTCACTAACACTATCTATATTTTTATCTAAACTTGAAAAAATGAGCTTATCAAATATTTCAAATTTTTCTTTTATTTCTAGATAATTCAAAGAGAATTGTAAGTTCTCACTGCATACTTTTTCTTGTAAGAAATTTCTATTTCTTAAGCATTTTAGTGCTAATTTTTGTTCTGCTGGAGAAAGTCCCGTATTCCGCTCTATTTCTATAGTATTGAATTCTTGCCATTGTAAAGAGCTAAGTTTTTCTAATAAATATCCTAGTAATATTCCCGCCGTAATTCCTCCAGCAAATTTTGCTAATTTAGGATAGTAATTATAAGACTGTCCCAATTGTTCTCGGTTGATTTCTAGATGTTCCGACATGAGAAAAGGCAAAATTGAGCGTGACTTAAGCGGGATAATTTTGAGCATTCAAGGCGATCGCCGTGAATATCTTCCTCTGAATAGACAATTTAGCGATTTTTAAGCTAAAGTGGTAACGACTATGGATAACTACAGTCGTAGCCTGTAGGCAATCGCCAATTGAAAGTCATCAGAGAAAAAGATTCTTGTAAAATTGAGTAGTACTGACGCTTAACTATGATAGCGAAAAATCAGTACTTATGACCGTAAAAACAGGCTTCAAGCCTTTCACCGACTAAAAGGGTATTATTTCTTATTCATCATTCGTTGAAATGACCGATCCTAATTTCTTGACAAATCCTCCATGTCCCGACGAACAAAGTCTATTGAACCCCATTCGTTCTCTAGAAGATGCTTATCAGCGCTGTCAAACCTTGGGAATGCGTTTGAGTCGCCAGCGTAAATACATTTTAGAGTTATTGTGGAATATTGAGGAACATCTTTCGGCAAGAGAAATTTACGATCGTCTCAATCAACAAGGGAAAGAAATCGGTCATACTTCTGTTTATCAAAACCTAGAAGCGCTTTCCAGTCAAGGAATTATTGAATGCGTAGAACGTTGCGACGGGAGATTGTACGGGAATATCAGCGACGCGCACAGTCACGTCAACTGCTTGGATACCCGCCAAATTATGGATATTCATGTTGAATTACCCCCAGAAATTATTCAACAGGTTGAAGCACGAACGGGTGTAAAAATTAGCGAATATCGCATTGACTTTTACGGCTATCGGAATCAGGAAAACCAAACATAACCTGAAAAAGCAATATTCGCTTGACTTTCTCAATTTTTTACAACAATCTCAAATACAATTCAATAATTTAATGAGAGGTGTTTTATGTTTGATGTTTTTGATGAAGAAATTGAAATTCAAATCAAATTAGGTATTGCTAATCTTTACTGGTATAAGAGAGATCTTCAAGATACTTGGCTCAGATCTGGTGTTCCTCAAGAAATATGCAATCTATTATTCAGTTTAAAGAAAGATGATGAATTTCTCTACACTAAGCGAGAGTTAATGGATTTACTATACGATCGACTAAAAAATTTAGACTATGAGAGGAAATTGGAAATATCTCGCAACTTTACTCGAATTTTAATCGAGCGAGAATCTTTTCCTAAGTGTGCTGACAATCATAGGGTTGAAATTGCAGAATCGTGTGCATCTAGATTACGTGAAATATATGAACAACAAAAAAATAAATTAGAACAAGAAAAAATTCAAAAACAGAAAGAGCAATCTCGGAAGCAGTATAAAGAAGAGCAGAAAATAAACTACGGCTTAAGGACAGATGTTTTAAATAATAAATTTATTGAAATTTATAAACTAGAGGGATCTCAACGAGGTTATGCTCTTGAAAATTTTTTTCAAGATTTGATGAAGTTTCATTCTATTCCTGTTGAAGAGTCCTTTAAAATTGTCGGAGAACAAATAGATGGAGCGATTAAATATGACGGTAAATATTACCTAATAGAATTAAAATGGCAAAAAAAACAAACTCAACTTAGCGATCTAGCAAGTTTAACCATGAAAATTGATGGCAAACTTGATTCGCGTGGTCTTTTTATTAGTATGAATGGTTTTACTGATGAATGCGTAAATTCTATAATTAGAGGAAAAACACTGAAAATGATGCTTTTAGATGGTAATCACATAGCAAAAGTGGTTTCTGGAATTTATTCATTTCAAAAATTATTAGATTATTCCATCAAACAAGCCAGTTTAAAAGGAAATATATACTGTTCTCATAATCTAGATTAATTCTCTTAAATAGCTCAAATAAATAGCTCAAAGGACTCAAATCTGACTTCATCTATCGAAGAGAAACATTTTCTAAGATTTTCAAAGGAGTCAAATTTTTGAGCAGATTGAGTTCGTCAAGATCGCGAACAAAAAATGTCCCGGCAAAACCGAGAGAATTAACGCCGATAGATTGGAATTCTCCTTGCGATCGTGCCACAATTAAAAGCCATTCTCGAGTTGCTAATAGATTATAAGCTCCTGATTGCTTTCCTTTTTCTTCTCCTTGATGAACAATCCCGACTTGATTTAATAGATTCTGATACAAATTCAGAGTAATTCGAGCTTTTTCTTGAACGGTTGACTCGGATTTAAAGGAAAACTGAACTAAAACGTGGCGAAAAGGAAAATGAGGAATTTTTCCGATTTTGTTGTGCCAACAAATTCCAGAAATTAAAGGTGAGATCGGTAAGTTTTCACTATCGGGAACAAGAGGAAAAGGGGTCAGTTGTAAATGTTTGTGAGGTTGACTCGAACCTGCTTTTGTGCCTCCATTGTAGAACGCCAATCCATCAATTTCTTGCAAACCCATCCACATTGCTTCAAAATCTTGTAACGTTAGCCAAGTATCTTGTTTTTCAAATTCTCGAGTGACGATCAAGAGATGGAGATCGGCAACATTAAATTTATTTAATAGACACAAATGAGTTTCAGAAATATCAGAAACAAAAAGTGCCTTTTCGTAAGGGAGAAAAGGATTAACAAATTTTCCCGTTGTTTTGGTTTTCTGTTCTTGCTTCTTTTTATCTTCATCTTTACGCCGAAGATTCAAAGAGACTCGCACGATAAAATTAATGCCAGCTTGCTCGATCGCTTCACATTCTGTCGGAATCGATTGCAACGCACCCGATGCGATCGCGCTTTCGGTACGGGCAATGGTTTTCTGTAGTAATGTTCCGGGGTCGAGCAGCATTTCAGTTATCAGTTATCAGTTATCAGTTATCTCTTCGGCAAAGCTCCCTTCGGCTTGGCTCAGGACAGGCAGGGCAAGCAGTTATCGGTGAATAGAGTCGAGAAAATTACTATAATGCTAGATTTACATTAAAAGCGATCGCGATAATATTAAAAATTGTAACAAACTCTCGTCTTACTTGTAGAATAAGATTGATTCCTTTTGATTTCAATCAATCATGACGAGAAAAGTTATTAAAACAGAAAAAGCTCCCGCTCCTATCGGTCCTTATAACCAAGCGATCGCTGCATCAGGACAAATGCTTTTTGTTTCGGGACAAATTGCGATCGATCCGAACACTAACGAAATTGTATATCTAGAAGATGTAGGCAAACAAACCGAGCAAGTGATGGCAAATCTCGAAGCAATTCTTGCGGCAGCAGGCGCGGTTTTTTCAGATGTGGTGAAAACATCGATATTTTTAAAAAATATGTCTGATTTTAACACGGTCAATGACATTTATGGTAGATATTTTGACCCAGACAATGCCCCCGCTCGCACCACTGTAGAAGTATCCAACTTACCCAAAGGGGTATTAGTTGAAATTGACTGTATTGCGGTTTTGTCCTAACTGGTAACTGGTGACTGAATCAGACTGCTGCCTCTAAAGCCTGTCGAAACTCCATCGCGCTTTTAAAATGGATTGAGGGTTGGTCTTGGAGAGCTAAATCGATCGCTTCAGCCAAGGCTTGAGGAAGAGTGGGTTCTCGATCGCGAATGGGAATAGCATCGCTTCGCAATACCACCAATAACGGGTCTTTTTTACCAAAACGTCGCGGATATCGACCCGTCAGCATGGCGTATAACGTCGCCGCAACAGACCAAATATCGGCATCGGGTTGGGCATAGTTAAAATCAATAAGTTGCTGGCGAGGGAGAAAACCCAACATGGCTGCATCGCGTTTGTTGAAGGTCTTCTCGCTCAACCCAGCGCGATCGAAGGCGCGCAATAAGCCGAAATCTGCCAATTTTGTGGTTAAAATGCGATCGCGACGACTCAATAAAATATTACTGGGCTTGATATCGCCGTGAACTAACCCTGTCGCGATATCATCCCCCATCGTCCCTTGAGGAACGGCGGCATAATGGGCGTATTCGAGGCCGTCGAGAAGATCGAAAATAATGGGTAGGGCTTCCTTAACCGATAAACGTCCTCCGCGTCGCTCCATTAATTGAGCAACATTACCTTCTTCGCCATAGTTCCAGATAAAAAAGAAGCGTCCGTCATGATAGCCGTAATTCCGCAGGCGCACGATATTGGGATGTTCGAGGGTTTTGATCTGTTCGAGGGCTTCGATAAACGCCGCGATCGCCCTCCTTTTTAACGTTTTCGGGTGTAGGGTTTTGAGGATGACCCAATCCCCATTGGCGCGATCGAAAGCTAAATAAACTTTATCAAATTCATTTTGCTCGATGAGCTTGAGATTGCCATATCCCCCGAGGAGTAAGCGGGTTTCATCTTGGACGGGGAGGACGCGACGACCGATGGAATCTCCGCTAATATCTTGAGAATCCCCCAAGTTGCTCACTTCCACGTTAACGCCCAATATTGTATCGCCGATGCCGATTTCATCCCCGTCCCGCAATTCGTACTCGGGCAAATTGACGAGTTTCCCCCCCCGCCGATCGCGATCGGGTCGCTGGCCGATCTTTTTGCCATTAACGTAAGTGCCATTGAGACTGCCAAAATCTTGCACGCGAATCTCGGGGGGATCGATGTCGAGCAAGCAATGATAGCGAGAAATGGTATTTAATTCATCTTGACTGGAAAGTTGGATTTGACACTCAAAGGAACGACCGATCAGACAAGTCGTGCGGCGGTCGAAAATGAACTCTTGCCCCCTGAGAGCGCCCTCTAGCACCCTTAAAACAATTTTGACTGGCATGGACGCGATCGCAGTATTACACCCCTATTATTCCCTATATTCTCCTACGGGAGCGTCGGGAGATCATACGCCGTAGTATGCGGGGGAATTGCCGGGTTTCCACTTAATATTGCAGCCGATGCTGGGTTTTTGCTCGCCGATCGCGGGAAGATCGCCTAATACTGCATCGATCGCCCCGCGTAAGTCTTTCCCCGTGACCGAGGCAGAATTTCCGGGACGGCTCTCGTCGAGTTGGCCGCGATAAACTAAAGCGCGATCGCCATCGAAAAGAAAGAAGTCTGGCGTACAAGCGGCGGTATATGCCTTGGCCGTTTCTTGGCTTTCGTCGTAGCATAAAGGGAACTTAAAATCAAGTTCTTTCCCCATGAGTTGCAACTTATCGGGAGCATCATCGGGATAATTTTCGGCATCATTGGAACTAATTGCCACAATTCCCAAGTCGCGATCGGCGTAGTCTTTGCCTATCTTGGCCAGTTCCTCTTGTACGTGCTTGACAAAAGGACAGTGCCGACAAATAAACATGATCAAAAGCGCTTTTCGATCGGCAAAAGTTGCTAAAGAGATCGAGTTTCCGGAAATTGCATCCGGCAAATTAAAATCCGGCGCTTTCGTTCCGAGGGGCAACATGATTGATTCCGTTCTGGCCATTTGTTTCCTTCTATCTCCAGTTTTCTTTAGATTATTTTAACGAAAATTGGCAGGAATCCTCGAATCGCGATCGTAGTCAAATTAAATATTGTTCAAAGTTATCGAGAATGATTCTTCCTATAAAAAATCCGCTCGTAGGCTTGACAAATTCACAGATTTATAGATTTAAAATTTTGATGGGATGAGATGAGATAAATTCAGGGTACTGATTTCCACAATGTAAAGAAATGTGATATAAAAGATAAGATTTCTGACCGTAAGAACAGCAGTCAGGGCGATTCCGAGGGGTCGCTCACAATTTTGTAGATTTTTTAAATTCAGAAGTTTTTATTATCAACCGCCAAACCTTCTTAAATATGACAGCAACAAATATTCCTTCAGCAGGATCGCAAACTTCGCCAGAGATTGCGGATTTGCGCCTGCGAGACATTATCAAAACGCTCCCGAAAGAAGTCTTTCAACAAGATCGGCGCAAAGCCTGGTTGCAAGTAGCAATTAGCATCGTTAGCGTGGCCTTCGGGTATGGGGCGATCGCGATCGCGCCTTGGTATCTGCTGCCTCTGGCATGGGTTTTCACGGGAACTGCGATTACAGGTTGGTTTGTTGTCGGTCACGACTGCGGACATCGTTCTTTTGCCAAACGCAAATGGTTAAACGATCTCGTGGGACATCTCGCTTTTCTGCCCCTTATCTACCCGTTTCACAGTTGGCGCATTCTCCACAACCACCACCACAAGCACACCAATAATATTGATGTGGATAATACGTGGAATCCCTTCAAACCCGAAGTTTACGAAAGTCTTCCCCGTCCCCTCAAATTGGGCTATCAAGCCATGCGGGGACGGCTGTGGTGGTTGGCTTCTATCATTCACTGGTCGGCGATGCACTTTAGCTGGTGGAAGTTTGAGGGCAAGCAACGGGAACAAGTGAGGTTTTCGGCATTTGTGGTTTTTATCGGTGCGGCGATCGCCTTTCCCACGTTGATCATTACCACGGGATGGTTTGGTTTTGTTAAATTTTGGCTTCTGCCTTGGTTGGGATATCATTTCTGGATGAGCACCTTTACCATCGTGCATCATACCGATCCCGACATTCCGTTTACCCCAAACGAAGACTGGCACGAAGCCAAGGCTCAATTAGAAGGTACCGTACATTGCGAATATCCGGCTTGGATCGAGTTCCTCTGCCATCATATTAACGTTCACGTTCCCCATCATATTTCTACAGCTATTCCGTCCTACAACCTGCGTGCGGCTTACGAGAATATCAAGGAAAATTGGGGGCAACATTGCAAAGAAAGTCGTTTTTCTTGGGAACTGATGAAAACCATCACCGAGCGCTGTCATTTGTATAGCGAGATCGTGTATTACCAATCTTTTCAAGAATATTCTGCTCGCGTGAAACTCGAGCAATCGTCTTGAATTATTGCCATTCAATTCAATTAACGATCGAGCCTTATCTAATCCGGATAAGGCTTTTTTAACGTCCTTGGGTCATGGGATAGAAATTCGGAAAAGTAGCTTCTTCTTCCAAAACGAGTAGGTATTCCTTACCTGGTGTAAAGATCGCGCGATCGAGAGTGCGATCGCGAGAAAAGATCGAAATAGAGCAATCGATCGCTACGCTTCCGCCGAGGGCATCCCCCTCATTGTTCTCGCCGAAAACGCCATTCAAATCGGGCGCGAGACTGCCACCAACTCGGCAACCCCGCTCGTTGTCTGGGTCGATAACGATCCTTTCACTAGGCATGCGATCGCTCTGAGCTTGAATGGGAATGATGCGACTGCCCGCGATCAAATGTTTGGCTTCGATGCGAACCATTTTCTCCCGGCGCAGGGGAATCAAGCGAGCATCAATTCTCGTACCCACTGGAATGCCAATCTCTCCTGCAATATCAAAAACGGGTTGCGTCACCGTTAGCGTCACCGGATGGGGTTGTTTACCGCCTGCGTCGATCGCCTCTGTCGCGGAGAAAGTCACAAAAATCGCGCTCTGAGGGGGAATGCGAAAAATTTGCGGGTCGGTTGCTGCTGGGGTTTTCCTCGGCGATTCTAAGACGGATGGCGGTTCGGTTTCTGTCGGGGTTTCCATTGGTGACTCTAGGACGGAGGGATCGAGGATGTCCATTTCCGTTTGTGCCATTGCCGATACCAACGGGGTAGCGATCGCGCTCAGAAGAAAGCTCAGTCCCAAAATTGCCAGTTTCATGATTTACGTCCGATTCAAAAAAGCGATATATAAAAAATCGAGAAATATCTACGCTAACAGATCGAGCTGTTCGGAAAAATGCAGACAGTCCGGAAAATGCCCCAGTCCTCCCGAACAAAGCACCACAGGAGAATGCAACCAACTAACACTTCAGCTTCGCGGCTGCTGAGCTTGTCGAAGTACAGTGCAAATAACCAATAACAATAATGTTATCCTCCAAAAATAGAATAGCGTGTGAGGAAATCAGCGATATGGTCTCATCCCCCATGTCAATACAAAAAAGTATTGCTGGAAATGGCGAACCCTTCTCCATTTCCAATTCTCAATTCCTGCCCCATGTGTCCTTACCCGATACCCCCCTTTTCGGAACTGATGGCATTCGCGGTAAGGCTGGAGAACTTTTAAATGCGTCCTTGGCTCTGAGAGTGGGTTTTTGGGCGGGTCGCGTCCTGCAAGAGAGTGCGGCAAGACCGGGGGCGATCGCCATCGGGCAGGATTCCCGCAACTCTAGCGATATGCTGGCAACGGCACTGACGGCGGGTTTGACTTCGGCGGGCATTGAAGTCTGGCAGTTAGGCTTGTGTCCCACTCCCTGCGTCTCTTATTCTGTCGGTCATAGCGACGCGATCGGCGGCATCATGATTTCTGCCAGCCACAACCCTCCCGCCGATAACGGCATTAAATTTTTTGGCAGCAATGGCACGAAATTAAGCCAAGCCTTAACCGATCGCCTCGAAGCCGCCCTCAGAGGACAAGCCGATTTTGCCAATCCTTCCCAACATTGGGGCAAATCTTGCCCGCGTCCGGAATTGGTCGCGGGATACGGGGAATTCTTAGGGCGATCGCTCCCCTCGGGTGCGGATTTGCAAGGCTTGCGGATCGTTCTCGATCTCGCTTGGGGCGCTTCCGTGCAAATTGCCCCGCAAGTGTTCCGCAGTTTGGGAGCCGAGGTGATTTGTCTGCACGAAGACCCCGACGGCGATCGCATTAACGTGAATTGCGGTTCTACCCATCTCGATCTGTTACAAGCCGCCGTGCGGGAATATCAAGCGGATCTGGGCTTTGCGTTCGATGGCGATGCCGATCGCGTCATGGCGGTTGACAATTGCGGGCGCGCGGTGGATGGGGATTACATTCTCTATCTCTGGGGATGCGCCCTACAACAGCAGCAACAACTCCCCGACAATCTCATTATTGCCACGGTGATGGCCAATTTGGGCTTCGAGCGAGCATGGCAAAAACAGGGCGGCCAATTTCAACGCACCAAAGTCGGCGATCGCTATGTCCAAGCCGCCATGTTAGAAACTGGAGCCATGTTAGGAGGCGAACAATCCGGCCATATTCTCTGCCATCATCACAGTTATTCCGGGGATGGCCTGCAAACCGCCCTGCATTTAACCGCCTTGGTGCAACAGTCCGACAACTCCCTTGCCGACTTAGTGTCGGGGAGTTTCCAAACCTACCCCCAAATCTTGCAAAACGTCCGGGTTGAAGATCGCGATCGCCGTGCCAACTGGAAAGAGTGTCAAGAACTACAACAGGCGATCGAGCGTGCGGAAACTGCCCTAGGAGATGAGGGACGGGTATTAATTCGCGCCTCCGGCACCGAACCCGTCATTCGCGTCATGGTGGAAGCCGCTTGTCCGGACTCCGTTCGTCATTGGACCGAAGAATTAAGCCGCACGGTGCGCCAATATTCTCTCGCTTAAGGGGACGGAAAGAAACCACACGCCACTCTCGGGCGATCGGGAGTGGCGATTATGATGGGCATTTGTCATAATTGTCTGAGAATCCATCAAATCTGGAACTTCAGGGCGCGATCGTGTTGCATTGATAATGACTCATTGATGAAACATCATGGCAAAATCGAAAAAAGGAAAAAAGAAACTTTCCAGAAAAGAGAAAAAACAAGCCGAGCTTGCCAACCTAAGTCCTAAAGAAATTGCTGCACTCAAACGCCAAGCAGCCAAAGACAAAAAAAAATTAATTTCTGTTATCTCCGTTGTAGTGGGTTGCTTGGTTTTTCTGAGCTTACCCCTCATATTAATTGACCCAAAAATGGGATTAGCACTCGGTGCGGGTATCCCAGTTATGTATTTTTCTTATCAATATCCTC
Organism: Cyanobacteria bacterium P01_E01_bin.42; assembly: GCA_039194995.1. GTDB lineage: Bacteria > Cyanobacteriota > Cyanobacteriia > Cyanobacteriales > Spirulinaceae > CCY15215. Next base: position 35,859 of record JBCCVR010000047.1, read on the forward strand.
GTTTCGCAATTTGGTTATTTCTGATTTATATGCCTTTTAGCGGTACAGTTATTTATCAAGTTGTTGGCGGAAATGCTATTTTTAACTTGGCAAAAGATGGTTTTTTTATTCCTGCTTGTATTGCCCTCGGATTGGAATGTAAAAAGAAAAAGCTCCCTCTGATTGTCAATAAAAATGTATTGTACACCCTCATATTTCTTACCGTTGCGGCACTTTTAACTTTAGTAGTGGTCAATGGCATGATGCAATTTGTCTTACCACTCTGTAAAAGTTTACCAAGAGGCGGTCGAGGAATGTTATGTAAAGATGGTATTCCTCTCGCCCAAGGAATCTTGGGATTAAAAGTCTTAATGGGCTACGTCCCTCTAATTTTTTGTACCTATTATATGATTAATAATAAGAAAGATGTCTTGCGTTTGGGACGAGTCCATCTAGTTCTTGTTATTATCTGTACGTTACTGGGTATTGTTCAATATCATTTATTAAACACGGGATCTTGTGTTGGCACTCGTAATGAAGTTGGAGATGCTTTATTTAAAGCAAGTGTAGAGGCGAAATGTTTGGTCGGAGGTGCTGTTGGTTTTACACCCGCTCAGAATTTTATTCGCCTTCCCGGTACTTTTTCTTCGCCTTGGCATTGGGCGTGGTTTTTAATTGGCAATAGTGCAATTACTTTTACCGTTGCCTTTTGCGATACATCCCTTTGGTGGCGCTTGGGCGGGTTAGTCGGAATGGTATTGGTTTTTGTCAATGCGGTGATTTCCGGTCAGCGCATCGCACTTGCTTTAGTTCCGGTGGTCACGGTTATTTTATTTATTTTAACCGGACAGGTAACGAACTTAAAACGGTTTATTCCCATTCTCTTAGGATTGGTATTATTATTAGGCACTGTCATGGCCACAAATCCCGAACTGATTCAAGAACGATTGGATAGTTTAACTAGCCGTGCCGAAGCATCTCCTCCTACTGCTTTTATTGAAGAACAGTTTCATTGGGCTTTTGGAGAACAACGAGGGCCTCTCGGAAGAGGTTTGGGGAAAGCCACAAACTCCACGCGAATTTTTGGAAAATCCGCCTTAGTGGAAACATTTCATCCCAAACTAATCTATGAAATGGGACTATTGGGCTGTCTTGCATTTTTTGCCTTTACGACTAACATTGTTTGGGAAACATTCCAAATCCGAAAGAGCTTAAAAGATCCAACCGTACGCAATTATGCCTCTAGTCTTTGGGTTTTTATCTTAATTATTAGTTTCAATACTTATTGGTATCCTTTAGATACGGATCCGGTTGCCGTTTACTATTGGCTATTTGTGGGACTTTTGTTTAAATTGCCGGAAATTGACAAACAAGAACAAGAGAAATTGAAAGCCGCTAAAGCCGAAGAGGCTCAATTGGGACTCGATCGCAAGAAATCTAAGGGTAAAATGACTTCAAAGGCGGCTTGAACATTAATACGGGAGTACGAGGCACGTGAATCTTCCTTCAATTTCAGTCATAATTCCCACCTATGGGCGCGAGATTGTCTTGCGGGACACGATCGCGGATGTTTTACAACAAGACTATCCCGACTTTGAAATTCTCGTGGTGGATCAAACCCAAAACCACGAACCCGAGACGATCGCTTATTTACAAGATTTAGATGATACGGGAAAAATTCACTGGTTTCGCCTAGACTGGGCGAGTTTGCCCGGGGCGAGAAATTATGGCGTTCGCAAAGCCAAGGGCGACGTTATCGTTTTTATTGACGACGATATTCGCATGGAAGTGGGCTACCTCCGCAAGCACGCCCGCAATTACGATCGCCCGGAAGTTGGGGCGGTTGCGGGTAGAGTATTCGATCGCATGAAATTGGGCGACTCGGGAGGAGATTTAGAGATCGAAGAATTGCCCCCCGAAGCGATGGATCCCGGGATTGCTTGGTACTATATCGATTTAGTGCATACCACCAAACCCCAACGGGTGATTTCGGCACGAGGTTGTAATATGTCCTACCGTAAGGAGATTTTTACCCAACACGGGGTTTGGTTTGATGAGAGATTTCGCGGTTCCGCCGTGCGAGAAGAATCAGATTTTTGCCTGCGATTGCGTAAAACCGGCTATCAAGTTTGGTACGATCCCGAGGCGCATTTAGTGCATTTAGGGGAGGAAACGGGAGGCTGTCACGATATCAGCACGCGATCGCTCAAATATCAAATTACTTTTTATCACAATCATTTTCTCATGGCGCAAAAAAATCTGACTTCCTCCCAACAATTGCGCCTTTATCTCAAGTTATTTGATTGTCACGTCCTCGGTAATCCGCCGTGTAATAAAAGCGGTTCTCCTATCAAAATTGTCACCCGAGGAGTCTTTTACAGTTTAGGCTTTTTCGATGCAGTAAAAACCAGATTTAAAGGCTTCTGGGACAACGGCCAAGTGTATACAAAAGTAAGTAGTCAATCATAACCCAAACCCACCCCCCAACCCCCTCCCAAGAGGGGGAGAGCG
>JBCCVR010000048.1:0-38270 GCA_039194995.1 Cyanobacteria bacterium P01_E01_bin.42
AGAAGAGCATATCGACATTACAATTTCTCTCAATAATTTAGCTATTATTTATAATGTTTTAGGAAACTATGAGAAAGCTGAATCTCTCTATCTAAAGGATTTAGAACTTAGTAAAAGGCTTCTTGGAGAAGAGCATCCAATGATTGCGACCTCTCTCGATAGCTTGGCTAGTCTTTATTACAATCTAGGAAAATATAATAAAGCGAAGCCTCTCCGTTTACAAGCACTAAAACTGAGAAAAGATTTTTTTGGAGAAGAACATCCTGATGTTGCGACCTCTCTCCATAATTTAGCTGAACTTTACCGTAAGCTAGGACAATATGAGGAAGCAGAACTTCTTTTTTTACAATCCTTAGAACTAGGGAAAAAGTTATTTGGAGAAAGAAACATTGGTGTTTGTAATTGTATTGACAACTTAGCGAATCTCTACTTTGATCTAGCAAAATATTCTACAGCAGAACCTCTCTATTTAGAAGCTCTAGAATTGAGGAAAAATCTTTTTGAAGAAGAACATCCTGATATTGCAACTTCTCTCCATAATTTAGCTAGTCTCTATTATGTAATGGGAAGATATGAGAAAGTCGAATCTCTTTACTTGCAAGCCTTAGAGATGAGAAAAAAAATTCTTGGAAAAGGACATCCAATTGTCGCCAATACTCTCATAAACTTATCTGTTTTCTATTTAAAAAAGAGAAGGTATAATGAAGCTGAACCTCTCTGCTTACAAGCCTTACAAATCTTAAATGAATATTTTTCAGAAGATCATCATCAGATTCAAAAAACTCTAGACATTTTGAAAATAATTCATAACATAAAGTGATTGTAATAAAAAGCATACCACTCAAATTCAAACCAATTCTCTACAGCTTTGTGGTGGATACGATCGCTCTCAAAATCCAATTTTTTAAAATAAAACTCGCGATCGCACTTCCCAAAACCCTTTCTACCTCAAACGCGCGATCGCTGTTACAATAGAAATAGTCAAACAAACGAATTATGCAAATTGACGAATATTTTGATTTTCTAGAACCCGACGATATTCGCATTAAAGGCACTCGCATCGGGATTGAGAGCATCCTTTACGAATATATCTACCACTGTAAAACCCCCGAAGAAATTAGCGATCGCTTTCATACCGTTACATTAGAACAAGTCTATGCAACAATTTTGTATTATTTTCAAAATAAAGAAAAGATCGATAATTATCTTGCCGACTGGCTAGACTTTTCTCGTCAAATGCGAGAGCAACAACAGCAAAACCCCTCTCCCGGACGCTTAAAAATACGCGCCCTCAAAGCTAAAATGAAACTATCCGAAACCCGAGTCTCGTGACAATTCAATACTTACTCGACGAACATATTTCTCCTGTTTTCCGAACTCAACTGGTACGGAGAAATCCAGCACTTAAAGTTAGAATTATTGGCGATCTAGATGTGCCACCGAAAGGCACTCTCGATCCAGAAATCCTGATTTGGTGCGAAACGAATAATTTTATTTTAGTCACCAATAATCGCAAATCGATGCCCAAGCATTTAGCTCAACATATCGAAGAAGGTCATCATATTCCCGGTATTTTTATTATCGATCTCGATCTCAGTATGGGTCAACTGCTCGATGAATTAATTTTAATTGCAGGTGCATCATTTGAAGATGAATATCGCGATCGCATTGAATATTTACCCCTCAACTAAAGCGATCGCACTTTCCAAAGCTCGTTCTCCCTCAGACGCGCGATCGCCAACAGAAGATTAAAACTCGATCGCAAAAGACCCGATCGCCGTAAATCCTCGCCCGGGTTGCACCTGCACGCGACTTTGAGTGCTTTCAATGTAATCGACATCGAAGAGATTACGGAAATTGAGACCGATGCGCCACTTATCCTTGTGATAAGCGATCGCTGCATTGGTGAGAAAATAGCCCGCTACACTAAAGGAATTTTTATTATCGCCTTGGCGTTCCCCAACCGCATTAAAGCCGATCCCAATGCTCAACCCTCCCAATGCACCGCGTGGAAACTCGTAAGTCGTCCAGAAATTCGCCGAATTCTCCGGTACGCCGAACAGTCTGTTACCAATGGGAACGGTCTCGTCTCGGGTGGTTTTCGCATCGATGTAAGCATAATTGGCGACGATATTCCAACCTGGTAGAATTTCCCCGATAATATCGAACTCAATTCCTTGACTTTGTTGCTCTCCAGTAGCGGTGAAGAAGCCCGGATTATCGGGATCGGATTGGGAAATATTCTGTTTGGTCAGATCGAAGTACGCTAAATTGAGAATTAAATCCCCATCGAGTAACTCCGCCCTCGCTCCTACCTCAAACTGCTCTCCTCGTTCTGGGGCGATCGTTTCCCCCGCCACTGTCAAGCCTGTATTGGGGGAAAAAGAGCGGCTGTAACTAGTATAAAGCGAAAGTTCTTTAAGGGGTTGATAAACGATACCAACTCGGGGCGAGAAGGCTTCCCCAGTTGTTATCCGATCCGATGGAGGAAAGAATATTCTCTCGACCGGCCGATCGATTGTTCTTTGTCGGACGGTATCGTAACGACCGCCGATCAGAACTTTAAGATTGTTCCTCAAACTAATGAGATCTTGCAGGTAAAAGCCCCAACTACTCAGTTCAAAATCGCGATCGAAAATAAGAGTCATATCCTCGATCGCCGGACGGGTCACTTGACCGTAGACGGGATTGAAAATATCGAGGGTATTAACCTGCGAAAAATCTCCTCGACCAATGCTGTCCAGCACTTCCCGTCGAAAGAAGTCAAATCCCAATAACAGTACGTGTTCTATCTCTCCGGTGTTAAATTCCCCGATCAGACTGGTTTGCACCCCATAAGCGTCACTGGGTTGTTCGAGATATAAAAAGTTTCGCGTTAAAATGCCCGTTGTCTCATCTAAACTGTTTCCCTCGAAGGCCGGACTCGCAGATTCTAGAATTGTGTCATAACGGCTGTAGTGAAAGGCATGGAGAATTTTCCAATTGTCGCTAAAGCGATGCTCTACGTTATAACCGAGGCGAAAACTGTTCACCGTCGTGCGATCGCTCGGTTCTCCCACAATACGAGTCGAGGGAACATCAGCAACCTCCGTCCCGATCGCCAGAAGTCCAAAATCCGTCGGGCGTTCCTCATCTAAATATTCGAGGAAAATGTTGATATTAGTGCGATCGTTGGGTTCAAAGCTCAAGACGGGGGCAAAGAAATATCGCTGCACTGGAATATCATAGTCTCGATGATAGTTCTCGCGACGGTATAGGGCATTCACGCGATAAAGCGATCGCCCGTCCGCAGAAAACGGCCCGGTAATATCGACGGTCGATGAGAAAAAATCCCGATTTCCGCCAGTAAGTCCGAATTCGATTGATGACTCCCTTTGGGGTCTTTCACTAACAAGGTTAATCACCCCTCCGGGTTCGACCGCACCGAGGAGAATGGATGCAGGACCTTTGAGAACCTCGATGCGATCGAGATGGGCAAGTTCTGGGTAGCCATTATTGCCGCTAATTCCAAAAGTCAAGGGCAACCCATCTCGCAAAATCGATGCACTCTCAAATCCCCTCACAATAAACCTTTGTCCCCTCGGTTCGTCTTCGCTCAATCCCACCCCGCTAACATTACGAAGGGCATCATTGAGACTAACAATCTGCTGGTCTTCAAGCACTTGTTTGGGGATGACTTGAATCGAGATAGGGATATTTTTTAAAAGAGTATCCGTCCGAGTTGCCGTGCTGATATCTTCGACAGCATATTCTCGTCCCACGACCCCTATTCGTAAAGCTCTCAAATCCGATGAGTCGTCAGAGCGAGCGATCGCGGCAGCACTGGGGATATCTACGATAAATTCGGTTTCCGTCAACGACAGATTGACTTTGGGGAGAGTCTCGATGCCAACAATCGTGATGCGAATGCTGCTCTCGTCCAACGGCTCGACCCTAAGAGAGGATACTTCCTCAATAGGATTTTCGATACTGTAGCGATCGGTCAAGTTCAGTTGTGCATTAACCAAATCTAAGATCGAGGTTTCTCCTTCTTCGGAAGAAAAAGGCTGGATTAAATACCCATTGGGAGTTTCGAGAATCAATTGTACCCCAGAAGGAATAGATTGCAATTGGATATTGGTAATCTCTGCAATGTTTGCCGCAACCTCTGAGGGGTTTTTCGGTTGCGGCACGTCAGCAACACTCGGAATACTGACGATGAATTCTTCTCCTGTAATGGCGGGATTGGCTTCTGGCAAAGTTGCAATGCCTGCAATCGTGATGCGCGCGGTTTGCGCGTCTGCGATTTCGACTGTCAGAAAAGACACCGCATCAGTGGGGTTATCAACGCGATAAGATTCGGAGCCAATATCGAGACGAGCACCTACTAAATCGAGGATTAAGGTATTCCCATCAACAAAGGCAAAGACTTGGATATTTTCTGCGTTATTGGTTTCGAGAATTAAATCGAGTCCGGTCTCGCTAGGTTGGAGGTGGATATTAGTGATGGATGCTATCTCTGCTTGGGAAAATGCTTCTTGTGCTATTACATTGGGCGATCGCAGAGAGAAGACGATACTGCTCGAAATCACAGCGATCGACAATAATATAGGAAGGGCTTGTTGGGAATGCAGCATGGGAGATAAGATACAAACAATAGTCTTCAGTATCTGAACAACAGATGTTGATGGGAGATTATAGAGATGTTGAAGGAACTCGAAAATGTCCTCATGGGTTTTCGGAGCAATCTTTTAAAAGATCGAAAAAATATCCTTAACCTCCTCGAATACGATGGAGATTAAGGATATTTAGGAAAAAACTTCGTTACCGCGATCGCTAGGGCGAACTAAGCGAGAAAGGAACTTGCCATTTTACCGAAGCATTGGCTTGGGAAACAAACAGTTGCAATAAACATTCGCAATGATTATTTTCAACTCATATTCCCTCGGGGCGATCGCGAGTACGAATCGAGCCGCTCGCTAGGCAAGCATTCTCCTCTTAATAGCGGCTGTTGCGACCACCGCCACCGCCGAAAGAACCGCCGCGGCCGCCACCACCTTCTTTACGAGGGCGAGCTTTGTTCACTTTGAGTTCGCGACCCATCCACTCGGCTTCGTCAAGTGCTTCAATGGCTTTGGTTTCATCTGATTCCGACTCCATTTCCACAAAAGCAAATCCTCGAGGGCGATCGGTTTCGCGATCGCGAGGAATATGAACGCGTCTGACAGTACCGTACTCTGCGAAAACTCGGGTGAGGTCATCTTGCGTAACCTCATAGGCAAGATTGCCTACATAAATCGACATGATTCGTGTTGTCCTTGGATTAGATGTTTGATAACAAATGTGTAGTGAGCTAAGATTTCGGAGAGAAGCCCGTCAATACTCGATCGCAAATCGCAAAATCGTCAATACTGAAACAAAAGTTTATCGCCGCTCTTGGGTCTCGATTGTTATCCTAGCACTTTTTCTGAAAACTGGAATATTTGAAAACTTAAGAAAATACCCGCCCTTCCTTCTTGTCTTGCCTTCGTAAACCCCTCGGGACTAGACTTCTCAACTCAGCGAAGCCAACTCCCCTTAACAGAGCAATCCCGAGCATTGGCTTCTTGGGGAAGCCAAACTGCAATGCTCGGTTGGCTTCGCTTAGTCTAGAGATGGCTAGTGATGCAAGCTCGGCACTGAACGCAAAGACGGCGATCCACCGTCCCTAGATTGCAAGGTTAACAAGAATTGAAAGGCGTGTATTCTTTCTCATTGTAATGAAATTGATGAATTTGTCAATCCTATCTCAACTCGCAGATCGCAATAGTAAAATTCCTCCCACCGCCAAGCCGATCGCATTCGCAAACCAAGCTGCCAGTAGGGGAGGAAGCGATCCCAACACTCCCATTTGTCCGGTGACGGTAAATAGAGTGTAGTAACAGAAAATAATAATGACGCTCAAGCCAAAACTGGTCGCCTTGCTGGTATTGCGAGGCAGAACGCCTAAAGCCGCTCCCACCAACCCAAACACAAAACAGGCGAAGGGTAGAGAGATTTTTTGTTGAATGCGGACTCTCAACTTGCGAACGGCGCGATCGTCTCCAGCTTCTCGAAAAAATTTCATCTGCGATCGCGCTTGGGCGATACTTAACTCTGTATTGTCACGGATTCGAGAAGCCAGATCCAACGGCGCTCGCGGTAATTGGACTTGCTGGCGCTTAAACCGTAGCAAGTTATCAATTGAACCGTCGGGAGTCAAAAAATACATAATCCCGTTAAAAAAGTCCCATTTATTATCGCTAAAATTCCACTCGGCTGTCTCGGAAGTTAAAATTTGATTTACCGTCCCCTCCGCCCGTTCCAACACGGTTAATCCCTGCATTTGCTGGCCGTCAAATCGTTCTGCATAAAATAAACGTTTTAAAATTTTCTGGGGATTTCCATAATCGTCTCGTACTGTTTCATATTCGGGATACAAAATATTTCGATCTTGAAAGAGGGGTTGATCTTGATTGAGTGCTTTTTCTAAGGTAATTGCCGCTTCATAATTAGCAGAAGGAACGATCCAATCATTAAAAATAAACGTGATTCCCGTGACTACCAAACTTAAAGCCAAAGCCGGGGCAACAATCCGATAAATACTTGCGCCGACGCTCCGCATGGCTACAATTTCACTATCACTCGATAACTGTCCGTAAGCCATCAATGCTGCTAAGAGCATGGACATGGGAAAGGAGTATAAAATAAATTGGGGAATGCTAAATATTGCAACTTTAAAAGCAATGGAATTAGGTAAACCATATTCTGTTACCCGCCGAACCAAGTCGAAGAGAATCCCCACAGCAATTCCCAAAGCCGAAAACATCCCCATGCCAAAGAGAAAGGGAGGAACAATTTCGCCGATGATGTAGCGATCCATCACCGAAATATGGAGGAGTCGATAGAAGGAAAATTTAGGTTGACTTGCGTTCATGTTATTAAAAACTTCTCTTAAAAATGAGGATTTCGCTAGACTTTAAATTGATCTCCGAGATAATATTGCCGCACCAAACGATTTTCGTATAACTCCTCTGCACTCCCTGCTGCAAGAATTTCGCCGTCTCGCATGATGTAGGCGCGGTCGGTAATGGCAAGGGTTTCTCGGACATTATGATCGGTAATTAAAATCCCCATATTGCGATCGCGCAACCCCGCTACCAGATGTTGAATTTCTGAGACGGCGATGGGGTCAACCCCGGCAAAAGGTTCGTCGAGTAGGAGAAAGTTCGGGCCGGTGCGTCCGGTGGCGAGGGCGCGGGCGATTTCCGTGCGCCTTCTCTCTCCGCCAGAAACGCGATCGCCCTTTGTGCGGGAGACTTTATGAAGGCGAAACTCGCTCAACAGTTCTTGTAAGCGCTTGGGATGCTCATCCGAGGGGACATTGCCCTGCTCGAGGACGAGTTGAATATTCTCCCACACGGTCAAATCCCGAAAAATGCTGGCTTGTTGGGTGAGATAGCCGATGCCGAGGTGCGATCGCTCGTTAAGCGTCAGGCGGGTAATCTCGCGATCGCCGAGCCAAACCGAGCCTTGGTTGGGTTTCACCAGCCCCACGGCAATATAAAACGTCGTGGTTTTCCCCGCTCCATTCGGTCCTAATAGTCCGACAATTTCCCCTCGAGCCACGCTAATATTGACGCGGTTGACCACGGCTCGCCTACCATAAGTTTTATGAACGTTCTCTAGTCGAATCATTATTTCAGTTATCAGTTATCAGTTATCAGTTATCAGCGATGCTCTGAGCTTGCCGAAGAATTATCTCGATTGAGAGATTGCCGATTACCGATTACCCAATTCTAGCGATCGCTGTCGGAAAGAATTTCTTCGATGGGAGGGGGAGGCGGAAAATTTCCGTTGTTGGGGGTAACTTCTTCGACAGGTTGAAAGACCCGAGGCGGGGCTAGAGTTGACGGCTGATTTTCTGGGGGGCGATCGCTAAAAGGTTCTTTAAAAGCGGGTTTAGGATTGTATGGCGTAAGTTCGGGTTCTTTTTCTGGGGCAGTCGTTGCATCGGGATCGGAAATGTAGTACACGGATTCAACTTGGCGATCGGCTCGCGGCGTTGCTACGGCTCGCCCTTCGTCGATGTAATAGGTAATCACTTCCCCGCGCACGCTATTGCCTTCCTGTAAAACATAGGCATTGCCCGTGAGAATTAACACCCCTTCATTGCTAAAATATTGAGCTTGGGCGGAAGTGCCTTGCATTTGTCGGGCGGGATAGTCAATGCGGACGTTTCCCCGAGCCGTCATAACTCCGGTGGCTTGATTGGCTTCTTGAATGTCCGATCGCACGACGATTTGCCGTCCCACCTCTTGCGCCTTTGCAGTCCGAACGTTGTGCTGGAAAGCCATTCCACCGCCGACTAACAATAAAGGAGTTGCGATCGCAATTCCCCACAATCGTCGCAAATTAAAGCGTTTGGGATTGATAGCAGCAGGCATGGGCATCAAAAAATAGTAACGTTATCAATAAAATTGCTCGTTGGATCGAGACGTTAAAAACAGGAAGTAGGTTTCATTCACGAAACTCGGCTTCCCTAGAGCGAGACAATTTTGGGAAAAGTGGGAGAGGGATTCTGAGAATGCAAGGTTTCGACAAAAGCGGCGATCGCATCGGGAGCAACCCGTTGCAGGTTCTCAAGCAGTTCGCAACTGTCCTCAAACAGCCTCGTTACGTCGATTCCCTCATAATCGGGTTGATAATCGCGAATGCGCCGGACTCCCTCTCCTAACAGTGTTACTGCACCCCGCCAATTATGATTTTCCAAATGATAGCAAGCCACAGCAATTTGTAAAATTCCCTGATAGAACTGTCGATGGGGTTCGCCGGATTCCATCCAAAGTGCTTCTAGGGTATCGTGGCAAGCATAAAATTCTTGGCAATTGAACTGCTCAATCCCCTGTAAAAATGCTTCTTGAAGCATGAAAACTGGTGACTGGTGACTGGTGATTGTCTTGATGCGCGTTCCCTCTCTTGGTGCGCGTTCCCTTGCGACTTTCGTCGTCGCGGGGTCGCACCGCTTGCGTCTTGCGCCGACGCGGGGTCGCATCGCTGGTGACTGATTATGAGGATGCCATACTTTCTCTGACCTTGAGAACCTCTGCCAGTTCGATTTCTTGATTTTCGCCCACAAAATCATCTTCCGGCTTGAGAAATAACATGCAATGGCATTCTTTGCGCTCGCGCATGGGGACGCAGGGACAATTCCAAAATGTTGCTTTGACTTCTGCTTGCTTATCTTCGTAGTGACGACAAGGACATAAGGGTGCACCTAGCTCTTCTTTATGTCTGGCTAATCCTTCAACAACTACCGCAGTGACAGACGGATCGATACAAAAATAGGTATTGGTCTTCTTTGCATATTGTTCGGCAAAGTTTTTCATGGATGAGAGGATTTTATCTTTTTTGGCTTGATCTATGGTGTTTGTAGAAGTCATGAGTCTAATGGTGTAATCGCTAAGTGTATTTTATCTGTCCAGCATTGTACCTCAAGGGGGCTTTTCCCACACATCAGTATCAAGGAAGAAATTTAAGATGATGAACTTTAATTGGTTGAAAAATTTCCGTTCTCTATTTTTAACAGCTGCTTGTCCTCTGTGCGATCGCCCTGCTGAAGACATTCTCTGTCAAGCCTGCGAGAAGCAACTACAACGGCATCGACTTGCCCAACCCGCAGCCTCTTGGCAAGGAGAATTACCGCTCTTGGTTTGGGGAAGTTATGGAGGAATCCTGAAAAGGGCGATCGCAGCGATGAAATACGAAAATCGCCCAGAAATTGCGGAACTTTTCGGGGAATTGCTTGGTCGGGCGTGGTTGGATGCTTCGCCATCTTTGCCGAAAATGGTTGTCGTGCCTTTGCCCATGAATCCAGAAAAACGCCAGCAACGGGGATTCGATCAAGCAGAACTCATCGCTCGCAATTTTTGCTACCAGACGGGTCTCCCCTTAAAATGCCAAGGCTTACAACGGGTTAAAAAGACGCAACCCCTGTTCGATCTCAATCCTCGGGAGCGAGAATTAATGATGCAGGATGCTTTTGCCTTGGGTCAAGATTTTCAAAAGCAGCGACCGCGTTTGTCAGTTTTGTTGGTGGATGATATTTTTACCACGGGGAATACCGTTAAATCTGGTGCGAGAACGCTTTCTCGTTCGGGAATTCGGGTGGGGGGCGTTGCTGCTGTTGCCAGTCCGCGAGGGAAAACGACCGCCAACCGTTAAGATATCTTAAGTTGTTGCCCTTTTTGTTGCGATCGTGCTTGCTAGATTGAAAAACTTTTCTCTCAAAAACCTACTTGCCAATACAATGGTGCGTTGGTGGATCGTTGGCTTGACCTTTACGGGCTTAAATGTTCCCCTGCTTTACTTTGCGATCGAACTATTTCACTGGCCCGAATGGTTTGCTTCTCTCGTTGCTTCCGAACTTGCCAATATTTTACGGTTTTTCGTCAACGATCGCTGGGTTTTTGGGTTTCCCCGTCCCACTTGGAAACGGTTTGGTCAGTATCATGTCGCGATCGCGGGTTCTTTTGTCGTTTGGCTGGGAGTCTACAATCTCCTCGTTTACGGTTTGGACATTGAGACAATGACAACTGTATCTTTCATCATTAAGAGTTGGAAAGTCTTAGTCGCACCCCTCATTGCAACCACTTTTTCAGTATTCGTGAATATGCTGACTAATTTTCTCTGGATTTGGCGAAATAAGAAATAGTTATTGGTTATTGGTTGCACTCCCCCTCTTGGGAGGGGGTTGGGGGGTGGGTTGTTATTGGTTGGGATTGGATCGATCTTGAAAATTTTCTTTCATTTTTTCCAATTGGTGATAAACTCCTTCATTGGTTAACCAACCATATCCAGCCTCTCCCAGCGTTTTCATCAAGTTTTGAAAATCTTCTTCCGTCCAAGTGGGGGTACCGTGACGAGTCAAAGCCAATTGAATTTCTTCTTTTGTCAGTTTATAAGAACGTTTGGCAATTTGTTGGGGAGAAGGCAGCAATATTGTTGTTAGAGAACGGGAAATTGCAGCATTTTCTTGACTCTTTTGTTCTACACGGGCGGTTTTAACTTTTAAGGGAATGAGATACTTTTTCTCTTGAGGCAAGAAAGTATGGAGAATGAGGTCACGTTCGTAAACGTGACCTGAAATCAAATGGCTTGTATCAATTGTGACTTGATAAGTGGATTGACTGCGATGAAAGTGGGAGGGAGAAATTGCAATCCAAGGATGCTCTCGGGGGGACACGACAAAATCTCCTGTATGAGGAGCAACTTCCCAAATTCCTTCTTGGACGGAGTTGGGAAGAAAGCGCCGAATTCTCAAAGTTTTGCCGATTTTTTCTTTGACTGTTTTGGATTTGATCGTCAATCCGGGATGTTTGATCCGAATTTCAGGAATTTTTTCAATCGAAATTTGTTTGAGAATCTCTTTAGCTTTGATAGCAGAGAGATGGCGCTCTTGCGGATTGAGTTTTACCATTCTCTCTAGCCAATCTAAAAAATCAGGATTGAGATGAATCAAGCGATCGCGAAAAACAAAGCGCGTTTCTTGATTGATCAATCGACTAATATTTTGGGATTTTGTCTCGGTTAAAATACAAAGAATCGTTGCCCCTAAAGCATATAAATCCGTAGATTTTCCACTTTTTTGTCTTCGTCTTTGTTCTGGGGATACAAAGCCAAGATCTCTATCGATTTCTCGAGAGATGCGATCGCTAATTTCAAAGTCTACTAAATAAGTGTTAAAACGAGAATCAAGAAAAATATTTTCGGGCTTGAGGTTGTGATGAAAAATAGATGGCACTCGCTTTTGTAAATAAATCAAGACATCAAGAATAGCCAAGATTACTTTTTTGAGGTTCTCGGCAGAAATTGTCTGAATTTCTTCTAAAGACTGTAGTTCGAGGTATTCTCTAACAACATAAAAAGAATCGATATCTTTATAAGTATGTAGGTGATGAACAATCCCTGAATGTTTTAGTTCCTGCAATATTTTGACTCGTTCTTGATATTCTTTGAACGAATTATTATTTGCACTGTTTTTTGCATCTTTTGCTGAACTAAAACCGATTTTTTTGACGATAACTTTCTTTTGTGTAATTGTATCTAATGCCAAAAAAGTAACAGTTTTTTTATGGGGACATTGTCCGAGAGTTTGGAGAGTTTGATAGCGTTGCATTACCACTCCATGCAGATGAATTTACGGGTCGATCGCTGTTAGAATACGAAGAGCGATCGGGTGCGGATCGCCTCTCTCAATTTAATCACTATTTCCGATGAACCTTTCCGTTAATTCCTCCTTTGTTAATGCTTCCTCTGTTAATAGTTCATCAAGCGCGAGCCTTGAAAACCGCGAGGGAAATAGCCAACAAGATAATCTCAAAATTACCTTCGCGCCCCTCTCTCTCGATGATGTCTATCGCTTGGCAGAGAGTCCGGCCAATGGTGCAATCGTTGTCATGAGCGGTACGGTACGCGATCGCACCGATGGTAGGCCAGTTTCTTCATTAGAATACCAAGCCTACGAACCGATGGCGATGGTAATTTTTCAACAGATTGCCGACCATATTCGCAAAACTTGGCCCCAGACCAATCGCATTGTCATCCATCATCGCATCGGACGCTTAAAAATCGGAGAAACGAGCGTTTTAGTTGCGGTGGGCTGTCCTCATCGCACTGAGGCTTTTCAGGCTTGCCGCTATGCGATCGATACCTTAAAACACAATGCTCCCATTTGGAAAAAGGAGCATTGGGCTGATGGATCGAGCAATTGGGTCAGCATTGGAGTCTGCGAGCAGGAAGAAGGAATTTGTTAGATTAAAAAAAAGTAAAAAAGTAAAATGAACGCTCCCCAAAAGCAACCTGCCAATTTACGAACGGTACTGGTCTGTCAAAACGCGGCTTGTTTGGGTCGCGGTGGGGCAGAAGTCTTGCAGACACTGAAAACTGCCGCGCTCCCCGATGAGGTCGAAATCGTGGCTTCGGATTGTTTGGGGCAGTGTAATCTGGCACCTAATGCCCGCATTATTCCCGAAGAAACATGGTACTGTCGCCTCTCCCCAGAAGATGCTTCGCGCATCGCTAAGGAGCATCTGAACGAGGGCAAGCGCGTTGAGGAAAAACTACATCCTCGCATTCATTCGTACTATAGTTTCCTATAGCACGACCAAAAATCATGAAAATTAATTTTAAAGTTGTGGCTGTTGCGGTTGTCGGCGTAGCGATCCTAAGTGTATTAGGAGTTAGATTCGCTCAATTCGGCTATACTCGCGCGTGGTTGGATGTTCCTTATCATGGCGATCGCGGGACGTTTTTCGCCGATGTTACTGGAGACGGTCGTGCCGATGCGATCGCACTCAATGAAAATGGAATTATCGTGCGGCGATCGACCGGGGAAAATTTCGCCAATACTGAGGTTTGGTTGCCTCATGTTTATTTGGGGGAGATCGGCAACTTTTTTGCTGATGTAACTGGGGATGGCCAAGCTGATGCCATTGTCATTAATGAAAGCGGTATTGCCGTCAGTACGGCGAAATTGGGAGAATTTGCCGAGCATCAAACTTGGGTGAATCGCCAGTATTATGGAACAAAAGGGACATTTTTTGCGGATGTGACGGGAGAGGGAAAAGCCGATGCCATTGTTGTCAACGAAAATGGGATTGGTGTGGGACGATCGACCGGAAGTGAGTTTCTCCCGAATGAAACTTGGGTCGAGGGGGAATATTTCGGCGATCGCGGCATTTATTTTGCGGATGTGACGGGAGATGAGAAAGCCGATGCTATTGTGGTCAATCATACGGGTATCAGCGTGCGGCGATCGCAAGGCGATCGCTTTGGCAAGAACGAAACTTGGACGGAGAATCCCTACTTTGGGGACATTGGCATCTTTTTTGCGGATGTGACGGGGGATGGTAAAGCCGATGCGATCGTGGTTAATCGGGATGGCGTAACGGTAAGGAGATCGACAGGTTCGGCTTTTGCCGCCAACGAACCGTGGACTCAAGGCATCTATTACGGGGATGTCAGTACGGCTTTTGCTGATATTACCGGGAATGGTCGCGCTGATGCGATCGTAGTCAATAATACGGGAATTGCCGTAAAATTATCGGAAGTTCGAGAATGGTGAATATCAGTTATTGGTTTCTCCCCTCTTGGGAGGGGTAGGGGGTGGGTTGTTATTGGTTAACGGGAGACGATCGCCCTTTCTGTGATTGAAAAGCGATCGCCAACAGGGGAATTTTACACGCGATCGCGATCGGTGAGGATTTCATAACCCGTTCTCGTTACCAGAACGGTATGCTCGAATTGTGCGGAAAGTTTGTTATCAGTCGTGACTACCATCCAGCGATCGCTCAACGTTCTCGTATGTTTGGCTCCGGCATTAATGATGGGTTCGATCGCGAGGGTCATTCCCGCTCTTAATTTAACATTGGGTAAATCGCGGGTGCGACTGTGAAAAACGGCGGGTTCTTCGTGCAAATTACGCCCGACTCCATGTCCGGTATATTCTTCTACGATGCTGTAACCTTGTCCTTTCACGTGGTCTTGAATCGCCCCGGCAATGTCCATGAGATAGTTGCCTTCTTTGACCTGTTCGATGCCCTTATATAACGCTTCTTCGGCAACGCGCATTAATTTTCTAGCAGTGGGGGATACTTGGCCGACGGCGATCGTAATGCAGGAATCTCCGTGATATCCTTCTTGATATGCTCCCGTATCGACTTTTAGCAAATCTCCCGCACGAATCACCTTTTTGCGGTTGGGAATGCCGTGGACGACTTCGTTATTAATGCAAGCGCAAATCGACCCCGGAAAGCCGTGATAGCCTTTAAAGCTGGGTTTTGCCCCCATTTCTACAATCCGCTTTTCCGCATAGGCATCTAAATCCACCGTAGTCATGCCGGGTTTGACGAGTTCGGAGATTTCCTTCAATACTGTGGCAACAATGAAACCCGATCGCCGCATGATCTCTACTTCATATTCGGATTTTAGTTCAACTCCCTTGCGGGTGCGTCGGAGAGGAGGCAGACCGCGACTGCTGGGAGTTGTCTGAGTTTTCGCTTTTTTCTGGGGGGACAGGAGATTGGAGAGAATTTTCATGCAGTGTTTGTTATCAATATTACCGTTTTTATTTTATATTCTCATTTTGTTGGCGATTCTGGGGAGGCAAAGATAAAATCCCTTGTTAAACTGCGATCGGAGTCCCCACCTATTCATCATGCAACAATTACCAAGTTTTCTTAAATCTACCCCCAAACTGATTTTTGTTATTGTTTTATCTGTGATTGTCCTCAATCCTCTCGCGATCGAGTTGCCCGTTTCGACTCGAGGCGATCGCGTTTCTGAAACCGCCGCTTACGGCAAGAGACGAGGCGGACGTAGCGGAGGCGGATCTTTTCGGAGAAATACCCGCTCTTCAGGTTCTTCCGGGTCTAGCGGGAGTCGCTCTTCATCTCCTTCCCGTTCTACAACTTCCCCTTCCCGTTCTACAACTTCCCCTTCTACTCCTTCTCCTTCTACAACGTCTCCTTCCCGTTCTACGCCCAATTCACAAAGAAATAATACAACTCCTACGCCAACATCTTCATCGAGTCCGAGAAATAGTACCGTTCCGCTCAGTCCCGTCACCCCTCGAAACTCTTCTACTACAGTCGTTCCCGTTGTCCCTTCAAGTAACCGATCGCGAACCGCAACGAGTTCTACACCTCGATTCGTCTACTACGGTCGCAATCGTTTCAATCCCGTCTTTATGTTCTTTCTGATGGGAGCAGGGGGTATTTTGATCTTTTTCATTAGTTTTTATTTACTCAAAAAAGCCTTTGCTACCACTGGAACGGCATCAGCAACAGCCCCACCTATGGCGCGCGATCGCGAACGAGATAACGATATCGTCACCCTTTCTAAAATACAAGTCGCACTGTTAGCAACAGCCACGGAAGTTCAAGAACAACTTTCTCAAATCAGTTTAAGTGCAGATACGGAAACAGAAGAGGGATTATGGGAATTATTGCGGGAAACGCTGTTAGTTTTGAATCGGAATGAGGAACATTGGACGCACGGTTTTTCCAGTTCGGAAAAGGTGAAGATTCAAGATGCAGAAACTAAATTCGATCGCTGGTGTTTTGAAGAACGCAGCCGCTTTAGTGGAGAAAGTTTGGTGAATGCAAATGGTAAGGTGCGATCGCAAGAAAATGGTTCGGTTCAAAATAGGGCTGAGGGAATGTATATCGTAGTCACTTTGTTATTGGGGACGGCAAACGATCGCCCTTTATTCGAGGACGTTCATTCTGTTACTGATGTTAAAAATGCCTTAGCTACATTATCGGGTTTGCGTCGAGATTATTTGATGACTTTTTATTTACTCTGGACGCCCCAACAAGCCCCGGAAAGTCTGGACTATGACGAAATGTTGAGCGAATATCCTTTTATGTATCAGTTGGTTTAGTTATTTGTTGTTTGCTTGCACTGAGCATCGCCGAAGTGTTGTTTGGCGTCTAATTTCTAGTATTCGCCGTTAGTGCGTCTATTGTGGGCGCACTGAGGGTTTTGGTGGGCGATCGCGATCGCCGAGTCAGAAAAAACGATAAGATTTAGAATAAGCGCTACTTTTCCCAAAAATGGTCAACCTAACCCAAAGGCAGCATAAAATCTCCCGAACGGCAAAACGAAAAGACCTGCCGACGATGTACGACTTACCCAGCGAAGAAGTAGGAGAATCCGGTTTGCCCGACCAATATCACCCCATCCAAGCTCAATTACTAGAGCAAACCTTTCAACCCCGCACTTACCCATCCGATCGCGTTTTCTCGGCGATGGATTTGAATATTTACTACGATGCTGAGAATACAAAGCGATATAAGCGTCCGGATTGGTTTGGAGTCGTAGGAGTATCTCGTCTGTATGAAGAGCGAGAGTTACGCATGAGTTATGTTACATGGCAAGAAGAGATTAATCCGTTTCTCGTCGTGGAATTATTATCGCCGAGTACGCAGAGGGAAGACTTAGGACAAACTCGGAGAGAGAAGGACGAACCACCAACAAACTGGCAAGTCTACGAACAATTTCTGCGAGTGCCATACTATGTTGTGTACGAACGAGAGCGGGATTCTTTTCGAGTCTTTCAATTAACAGGAAGTCGTTATCAAGAGATAGCGATCGCTAATAACCAATTATGGTTAGAAGAGTTAGGATTAGGATTGAGATTATGGCAGGGAAGTCACAAAGGGATAGAACGATTATGGTTGAGGTTTTATGATGAGACAGGAAATTTAATTCCTACAGAAGCGGAGGAAACAGAACGAGAACGACAAAGAGCCGATCGCGAACGACAGGAGAAAGAGCGAATACAGCAGGAGAAAGAACGATCGCAAACAGCATTGCAGGAATTGCGCGATCGCTTAATTGCAATGGGTTTAGATCCCGATAATTTACCGGACAATATTCGAGAAAATTAGCGGATCAACCCCATGCGATCGAAGGGATAAATTCGCATGATAACTTGCCCTCGAATATCCTGACGAGAGACGATCGCACCGAAGGTTTCCAAGTCGGTATAATCGGGATTGTTGCCGATAACATAATATTCATCGCTGTCGAGAGTAATGCGCGATCGCTTGAAGTTTTTGGGCATTTTAATATCGGCATCTTCCAACAGTTCATCATCGATAAAAATGCGACCTTGACGAATTTCGAGGGTTTCATCTGGTAAGGCAATAATACGGCGAAGATAAGTCGAATTACTTGTAAATCCTTGTTTTCTTAACGATTCTGAGGCCGTAAAATCAACAATGTGATAGCGTTGGATCGATCGGAAACGATAGGTAATGCGATCGATCCATATTGTATCTTTTGCTTGCAATATTGGATAAAGAGAAATATTTTCATTAGAATCTTCGAAGATAGCACCCATACCAGATAGCAATCCAAGTAATACTAGAATCACAATTATAGTAATTGCACTTTGTCTCAAATATTGTTTTTTGGGTTGACAGATTTTGTTGTAAGCAATGTTGTTTTCTCTTGCTAAATATTTTCGTAGTTTATCATGATAGAAGCGATAGCTACCTCCAGATTTTCTTAGGATATTAATATTACTGGCTTCACCGAGAAATTTAGTATAATTCCATGGTATTTTTCTCTCGTTTACTAAAGCCCAGCGCAAGGCAAAATGTTGAACTAAAGCAATTCCTCCTCCAGCAAGAAAGCCAATAAGAATCCCAAATCCTCCTCCTTGGATAACTGCTTCCAACCAATTGATTGCTCGTCCCGTTACCCATATTGGTACAAGAACAATTAAGGGTGAAAGGAGCGTCGCTAAACTAATAGTAATTAAGATTTTAATAGCAGTTTCCCATATTCCTTGATTAGATTTAGTTCTGACTTTTAGCTCGGCCTTAATCCCTCCAATTAATCCAAAAATTATCCCAAGAATCAGCCCACACATTATCCCTCCAATCCACCTGAAAATCGGAACTCTAATCAACCCAACAGTTAATACTCCACTCAGAACTCCAATCAGTCCAAAAATCAGCCCAAGAATCAGCCCTTGTCGAATTCCTCGCTTGATTCCTATCCAAGAAAGATCGAGAGCTTCTGTAAGTTCGATCTTATCAGACTCAATTATCCCAAAAATCAGCCCGAATATTCCCCCCAAAATCAGCCCAAACATTATCCCAACAGTCAGCCCGAATATTCCCCCAAAAATCAGCCCGAATATTATCCCTTGAATCATCTGATAGCGCTGCCGTTGTTGTTGACTTTCTAACCAAGTTGGTTGCAGCTTTTCAATCAAGAATTCTCGTTGGTTAATTCCCTCTCGTTCCATACTCGCCGCCAACCACGCCAGATATTTTCGCGCCTCATCGGGTTTGTAATCCTCCAGTTGCCCGGATTGTGACCTTTGAGACGGGTTGAGCTTCCGATGCAAAAACGCATTAAAAAGGAGAGATTGACAGGTTTTCGGGTCTTCTGGGGCGTTCTCCGGCAATCTTTCTGGATAGGCAATGGGCATCAAATTCAAGAACATCGGATTTTTCGCTAACTCCCAAAATCCCGATCGCACCTGTAAATCTTCCCAGAGGTTTTCCGCGTCTCTCTGTTGCAAATAATGCCGAATTTGCGACTCATTCAACTCGCACAAACGCACGGCACGATCTACACCCCGCAAATGATATCTTGTTTCCGAGCCTTCCTTCTCCTCCGCGATCGCCTCCCGATAGTCTTGGATGCGACAGCAAATCACCAGATCCGGCTGCTGCTGGTAATCCTTTTGCAGCGCATCGATCGCCGCGATCGCATCTCGAATACGACCTTTCCCCAACTCATCCAACCCATCCAATAACGGCACCACCTTATCCCGTCGCAACCATTCCCGACAAGTGGCTAACTTTAACCCATAACGTCCGTGCAGTTGTGCCGCCATCCAATCTAACATCGGCTCTCCTCGCCAAGCAGAAAGCTCGAAAATCACCGGAATGGGCGATCGCGAATCCTCCGCTTTCTCGCTTAAATCCTTTGCTAACTGCAATAATTCCGTTGTCTTCCCGCTTCCCGGTTCCCCCAAAATCAACAAACGGCGCTTTGCGTCCTCAAAGACCTCTAAAATCGTCTTATTCGCGGCTAATGGCGATCGCCGTCCTGTCGGTAAATCTTCCACCTCTCGCCGCGTATCGAATCGCCAAAAACAATTTTCCCTATCTCCTCCTGTTGTTATCCACTGTTTGCGTCGGAATAACCGATCCCACCAACTTGTTTTCTTGTTTGGCGATCGCAAATCTTTCGGAATCTCCTCGCGAGATGGGGCAATGTAATTGTGGCGATCGAACGCTGATTTCAAACGATCTTGAATAATCTTCTGATTTTCCCGCCAAAAATCCTCGAGTAATTCTTCCTCTGAGAGTTTATCCGAATTGAGCAACTCCGGACCCACCAATACGATCGCCGCAAAAAATAACGCCCCAAAAAACACCCATATTGCGGGTATGCTTTTTAGAAATGCCAACTCGGGCATTTGATTGACAAAATAGGGATAGAGAACAAAGGCCAACGCTATCAAAGCCAAAAGCCCATAACGAAGCCAGCGATCGCGATTCTTCGACATCACACCACCACTCAACGCGCTATCTTTAATTTACTCCTTTCCTCACAAGTCCCAGAGAAAAACCTGCCTCGATCGGCTTTATTCTCCATCTTTCCCAACGCGATCGCCCTTAAATCCGAGTACCCGCCCATTGTAATTTCTCTCGCAGCGTTTGATAAAAAGAATGTTTTTCTCGCAAAATGATAAACTTCGCATAACAATCCGCCATGCGAATGCAAATACGCTGTGTTGGGTCGATCGCAGTTGCTAAAACCCCATCCATCCAGAGTTTTGTGGTTACTTCAGGATCCCCCGCCTGCCAAATATTGACGATCGCCTTCGGAGGCAGCACAATCGGGCGTATGGCGAGACTCAGGGGACAGATCGGCGTAATGGCTAAAGCCTCCATTCCCGCGTGTAAAATGGGACCGTTGGCAGAGGCATTGTAACAAGTCGAACCCGTGGGGGTAGAAACGATTAACCCATCACCGTGATAGCGATCCACAATCTCTCCATCGACTTCCATTTCTAACATGCAAGTGGGCATTCGATCCACGCTGGCGGGCTTAATTCCCATCTCATTTAAACAGAAAAAGCGATCGCTAACAATTTGGGGATCGAAACGCTCCCCTTGCCAAAGATAGCTTTGTAACATCATGCGCCGTTGCACCGCATAGCGATCGCCCAATAAACGCTGCCAAGTGCGATCGGTGTCGGCGAATTCTTCAAAAGGCTCTGTTAAAAACCCTAAATGCCCCCCCACATTGACGGCAAGAATGGGAACGCCAAGGGGGGCGAGATGGCGTGCGGCTGCCAAAACCGTCCCGTCGCCTCCCAAAACCAGAGCCAGATCGATCGGCTGCATGGCAGAGGCGAGAAAGACGGGATAGGGATTGTCGTTAATACCACTGGGCCCGATGAGAACCTTACACTGAAATTGCTCGAGTTCCTTGGCGCATTTTTCCGCCCATTGCTTGCTCTCAAGATTGTTCGCCTTGTAAACAATGAGGACTTGTTGCAGTTGCATGGTGGGAAGGTCGTGAGATGGAGGGGCAAATTAAACATATCCGGACTCTCGGCGATCGCGGGCTATTTTTGCGAAATATTCCATTTTGACAGTTTTTCGAGCTTGGGGAAATTTCCGTATTTTTGCGGACGACAAGGGGAAAACTGGCTCAAACAGTGCGATCGCTTGCAGGTTGCGTCTTGAATGGTCAAGTTTTGTTCTAAATAATTTGTTACAACATGAGATAGAAATTCTTTAAACTTCTTCTTCCCTTGTCTCCGAGCAAACCACTTAAATCCAGAATGCAAAATACCGAAACAGCCCCCCAAACCACGTTACTTCTCGGAAGTCCCCAGCAACTTCTCACAGGCGATCGAGACAATAACATTAACAGTTTTGCGCGCCGTCACATCGGCATCGATGAAAAAGCAATGGAGCAAATGCTCAAAAGTCTAGGCTATGCAAATTTAGACGAGCTAATTTATAACACAATTCCGACCAATATTCGCCTTAAACAGCCTCTCGATTTACCAACGGCAAAAACTGAATATACGGCTTTAGCGGAACTCAAAGAAATTGCTTCTAAAAATCAAATTAACCGTTCTTATATCGGTATGGGGTATTACGATTGCATCACCCCGCCCCCCATTCAGCGCAATATTTTAGAAAATCCGGGTTGGTATACGGCTTATACGCCCTATCAAGCCGAAATTGCTCAAGGACGTTTGGAAGCCTTATTAAATTTCCAAACCATGATTATCGACCTCACGGGGATGGAAATTGCCAACGCTTCTCTGTTAGATGAAAGTACTGCCGCCGCCGAAGCAATGGCCATGAGTTATGGACTTTGTAAAAACAAATCCAACGCATTTTTTGTCGCCGATACCTGTCATCCGCAAACCATCGAAGTGATTCTCACTCGTGCCAAACCCCTCGATATTGAAGTTATCGTTGGCGATCCCGAACTGTTTGATTTTCAAACGTCTATTTTTGGCGCATTATTACAATATCCGGCAACGCATGGGGCAATCTTTGACTACGGTTCTTTCATTGCCAAAGTTCAAGAAATGGGCGGTTTGGTCACAATAGCAGCCGATCCCCTCAGCTTAACCCTCCTCACTCCTCCCGGAGAATTCGGCGCGGATATCGCCGTGGGAAGCACCCAGCGTTTTGGCGTACCCTTGGGATATGGGGGACCCCACGCCGCTTATTTCGCGACGCGGGAGAAGTACAAACGCCAAATTCCGGGGCGACTGGTGGGCGTATCCAAGGATAGAGATGGCAAACCCGCTTTGCGCTTGGCTTTGCAAACTCGCGAGCAACATATTCGCCGGGATAAAGCGACCAGTAATATTTGTACCGCCCAAGTATTACTCGCGGTGATTGCGTCGATGTACGCCGTCTATCACGGTGCAGAGGGATTAAAAGCGATCGCCCTGCGGGTGCGCAAATTAACCCTCCTCCTCGCGGCGGGACTGCAACGCCTCAACTACAGTATCGCTAGCGTTCCCATTTTCGATACGGTTTGTGCGGGGGTAGGCAACGAAGGGGCCAAGGCTCTCGTGAAAATTGTCGCAGATCGGGGCATTAATTTACGCTTGTTAGAACCGGGGCGGATCTGCATTTCCTTGGATGAAACGACCTCCCGAGAAGATGTGATCGAACTCCTCAATCAGTTCTGCAACCGGGAAGAATTGCCGTTTTCGATAGAAGAATTAGAGCGAGAATTATCCCTCGATTATCCCGAACCCTTCGCCCGTCAGAGCGAATATTTGCGCGATCGCGTTTTCAACAGCTACCATTCAGAAACGGAACTCCTACGCTATTTGAAGCGCTTGGAGAGTAAGGATCTTTCCCTCACGACTTCAATGATCCCCCTCGGATCTTGTACCATGAAACTCAATGCCGCCGCCGAAATGTTCCCGGTCACTTGGCCCGAGTTTGGCAAGATTCACCCCTTTGCACCTTTATCCCAAACTCGCGGCTATCAAGTCCTTTTCGAGCAGTTGGAAGGATGGCTGGCAGAAATTACCGGGTTTGCCGGGGTATCTCTGCAACCCAATGCCGGCTCCCAAGGGGAATATGCCGGGTTACAGGTCATTCGCAAGTATCACGAACATCGAGGAGAAGGACATCGCAAAATCTGTTTGATTCCCGAGTCGGCACATGGAACAAACCCCGCCAGTGCGGTTATGTGTGGTATGAAGGTGGTGGCGGTGAAGTGCGATAAACAAGGGGATATCGATATTGCAGATTTAACGGCAAAAGCGGAAAAACACGCAGAGAACCTCGCCGCTTTGATGATTACTTATCCATCGACTCACGGGGTTTTTGAAGAAGGTGTTGCAGACATTTGCGAAATAGTTCATCAAAATGGCGGTCAAGTCTATTTGGATGGGGCGAATATGAACGCGCAGGTGGGTTTGTGCCGTCCGGGGGACTATGGTGCGGATGTTTGCCATCTCAACTTGCACAAAACTTTCTGTATTCCGCACGGGGGAGGTGGTCCGGGGATCGGTCCCATTGGCGTGGCTGACCATCTCGTGCCGTTTTTACCCGGTCATTCCGTCGTTGAATTAGGGGGCGAAGAGAGTATCGGGGCGATTTCTGCGGCACCTTGGGGAAGTGCCAGTATTTTAGTGATTTCTTGGATGTATATTGCCATGATGGGGGCGGAGGGTTTAACCCAAGCCAGTAAAGCGGCAATTCTCAACGCCAACTATATCGCCCAACGTTTGGATGGGGCTTATCCGATCCTGTACAAGGGAAAATCGGGCTTAGTAGCTCACGAATGTATCATCGATTTGCGCCCGTTGAAAAAGCGAGTGGGGATTGAAGTGGATGATGTGGCAAAACGCCTGATGGATTATGGTTTTCATGCCCCTACTATGTCTTGGCCCGTGATTGGGACGATGATGGTAGAACCGACGGAAAGCGAGTCTTTGCAGGAGTTAGACCGTTTTTGCGATGCTATGCTTGCCATTCGCGAGGAGGCGACGGCCATTGAAGAGGGTCAGATGGATTCTACAAACAATCTTTTAAAGAATGCCCCTCACACGGCAGAATCCTTGCTCTCGGCGGATTGGGATCGCCCCTATTCTCGCGAGGAGGCAGCTTATCCCGCCCCTTGGACAAAAGAACATAAATACTGGATTCCCGTGGGGCGCATCGATAATGCTTTTGGCGATCGCAATCTAGTCTGTTCTTGCGTTGGTATGGAAGCGTATTCAGTTGACAGTTAACAGTTATCAGTTGACAGTTATCGGTTTTGGGATGGGTTGCGATTAACCCATCTTTTTTATTGAGCGATCGCGTTTATTTTTGCAAGCGTTGAGCCAGCAAGCAATCCTCAAAACTTAATGATTCTTCGTCGAGGAAGTTAGCGATCGCCATCTCAATGGTCGCTTCGAGGGAGCATTCAAGAGCGGCGGACTTTTTCGAGAGGGCAATTTTGATATAGTCGGGTAAGTTATCGACAAGCTGCGCGATCGCTTCTGGGGAAAGGTATGAGTGAGTCATAATTCTTTTGGGATTGGTAGCTTGCAGGATGTATGTGTCAATTCTAAATCGAGCGATCGCCAGTAGACCTCTCCGGAAAACCTGATTTTGGCACGACACAATGAGAGTTTCAGACTTGTTTTTCCGAATTGTCAGAGAGGTCTAGTATAAAAATGGGGATGCGATCGCGGCAAAATTTTACTCTTGACATCCTCTCATTTTGAGAGGATAATAGGATTAATTATCTTAAGGAGTATCCAAGACAAGACTAATGAACAATAAAACTGATGCACTTAATTTCTATCCGCAATCTTCGAGAGGATGCGTCTCAGTATCCCGATCTCAAAAAGCAAGTTGAAGACTGGTACACGACGGTTAAAAAAGCTAAATGGCAGAATCTCGAAGATGTTCGCAAAAGAGACCGAGATGCAGAAGCAGTGGGAAATTTCACTGTTTTTAACATCAAAGGTAATAAATATCGTTTAATCGTCGGAATTGACTATGAAGAACAAACCGTTTATTACAAATACCTGCTAACTCATGCAGAATATGATAAGGATAGATGGAAGAATGACCCTTACTTTTAACCCGAAAACCTATCACGATTTGCTGATTAGTGTTACTCCCAAGGAGATTGCCACTGAAGAGGAATACGATCGCCTTCTCAGTGCAGCCGAGAAGCTCATTTTTTCGAAACATCGCTCAACCGAACAAAAAGAACTGCTCAAATTACTGACAATTCTAATTGAAAAGTACGAAGCAGAAAATTATCCAATGGAGGAATCTTCTCCTCACGAAGTTTTGCAGTATTTGATGGAAGCAAGCGGCACTCGACAAGCCGATCTCGTGGGAGTTATTGGCTCTAGCGGTGTTGTTTCCGAGATTGTCAACGGTAAGCGATCGATTAGCAAAGCTCAAGCAAAAGCCCTCGGCGATCGCTTTTGCGTTTCCCCTAGTTTATTTATTTAAACGTAAATTATCAAGATAATAGCCTCGGGCAGGGGAAATTTTAACATCTTGGCTAACACGATTGGTAAACGCACCCCGATCCGATTGGGGAGGAAAAATCGTCAATTCGATCGCTTATTTACATGATGTCGCATTCCCCGGATTATTGGGTTGACCACCAAAAATAAAGGTTTCCCAAGAACCGGGGGGATGGTAGCGATCGACACTTAATTCTGTTCCTCCTCCACCTTCTGCACTGACATATTGTTCGCTTTCAACTCCTCGCAAAGCAATAGAATCGCAAGCATTGATTTGAGTTCCCGATGAACTCCCATCAACTTTAATAATGACAAACATTGCATCAGGAGAACAAGCCTCTCCTTCTGCATCTAATTTTTCCCGATCCACGCGGAGATAATTGCTTCCATTTTGGGTTCTCAAACAGATTCGATCGCCAGTATTTAAGTCTCCTGCACTTAGATCGAAGAGCTTAAAGGTTTCCCAAGGTCCGACTTCAGGACGATTGGCTCTAACCTCACCCCCTCCGCCACCTTCTGCGGTTAGATAAGTACCCAGCGACGATCTCAGAGCGACTAACATATCAGTTGCAAAAGTTGGGGAAATTGCGATCGCCGTTCCGACAATCCCACCAAAGAAAACCATCAAAGTCTTTTTGAACACGGTTTGTATCCTGAATTTAAGGTTTAGATATATCGAACGAGTATACCCGATGAGTCCCCTCGATGCTATATGATGATGTTTAGTTTTATTTTTGCATCGGAAATTTAATCTTAAACCAGCCAATTTCTGAGTTTAGAAGAAGCCAGATCGATTAAACTAGTCGCTAGAACTAAAATCATTAGAATCGCGCAAACTTTAGGATAATCAAAAGAGCCAAAACTTTGGTACAGCGAAACGCCTATTCCTCCTGCACCTACAATTCCTAAAACTGAAGCCGATCGCACGTTAGCTTCAAAGCGATAAAGGGTAAAAGAAGTCCAGAGGGGAATCACTTGGGGAATGACCCCAAACAGGATTTCTTGCAATTTACTCGCGCCTGTTGCGCGAATCCCTTCAATTGGATCCGGTTCGATCGCTTCTACGGCTTCGGAAAAGAGTTTCCCTAAAGTCCCCGTCGTATGCACAAAAATTGCTAAAACGCCAGCAAATGAACCCAAATCCACCGCAACAATAAAAATCAAGGCAAAGACTAACTCATTAATCGCTCGCATTGCATCCAATAAACGTCGAATCGGGAACACAGCCCACGCCGGACTGATATTTTCTGATGCTATCATAGACAGCGGTGCAGAAACAATCGCCGCCATTAATGTCCCCCAAATGGCGATCGCGATCGTGACAATCGTATCGCCGAGATAGATTTTCCAAAACGTAAAATCAGGTGGAAAAAAATCAATAATTAAATCCCACATATTGCCTCGATCTCTCCATAAAATCCAAAATTTGAGTTCGCTTTTCAGGTAAGAAAAACTGAGAATAATCAGGATTGCGATCGCTCCCAATATATAAAAATACGCGCTTTTTTCGCCTGCTCTTCCTGTTGTTGTAATAAAGAAACAATGTTAGTATTGGTTACGAGTTTTTGGTTCTTAGTTACTGACACTGAGATCGATCCAAATGCTGTTTTTTGGTCATTCATCGTAGCTGAGAATAAATGATAAGGTGGATTTTTTTTATTCACTTTTCTTATTATTTTAATGCTTCTAAAGCTTTATTGAGTTCATCCAGTTGTTTTTTCTTGTCTTTTTGACTTAAGTTATCATTCGCCTCAACTTCAAGAATTTGTTTGGCAAAATCCAACTCGCGAATTGTATTCCAATCTTCATCGGCTGCGGGGTCAAAGCGCAACCATTCTAACGGTCTGAGGACGGATTCATCTTTGTCAGTTGTAGAAAAATTTTTTGAGGTTTTCTTTCACGCTTTCTGGTAAGTCTTTGCGGTAGGCGATCGGATCGCTGGGAATTACGGGAGAAGTCCAAATAATCTCGATATTTTCTCGTGCTTCTGCATCAGTTTTTTCCAAATGGCTCAAAGATTTATTATTATTTGTGGCTACATCAACTTGATTATTGGCAACTGCTAAAGCGGTTGCTTCGTGGCTACCAGAAAAGACCAAGCGTTCAAAAACTTCATTGGGATTCACTCCATTTTGAGCAAAAATGTAGTAGCTGGGAACAAGAAAATCAGAGGTTGAATTGGGGTCATTAAATGCAAAAGTTAACTGACTGAAATTCTCGATGATATAATCATTGCCATTTCCCTTATCCGTATCGATATTAGCCAAGATCGGATTATCTTTGTGGGTAATTAAATGGGAATAATAACCCTTTGAACCATCCTCGGCAACAGTTTGCACAAAGGCTTCGGCGTTGGCTCATTTAGCTGCTTCGATATAAGATTTACCACCATACCAAGCTAGATCGACTTTACCCGCTCTCATTGCTTCGATAACACCCGCATATTGGGTTGCGTAGAAAACATTGACGGGGATTCCCAGTTCCTCCGACATGGCTTCGATAAACGACTCCCAAATCGGTTTTTGATTAGCTTGAGATTCTGTTGAAATAATGCCGAAGTTTAGTTCTTTAACTTCGGACGTTTCTTCACTGATTGCGCTGGTTTCGCTGGCTTCTCGATCGGACTCGGTATTGCTGCAAGCGGATAAGAATTTTGTACCACTTACCGAGAGAAAAAATAAAGAACCGAATTTAATTAAAAAACGTCTTTGCACGATAAAGTCCTCGAAAAAGTTTTAATGCAAGTTATACTAACAATTCGCCGTGGCCGTGCAAGACTAATTCTTCCGCCGCCGCGCCATAAATATCATTGAGTTTGGTATCGTCTAATTGTTGGGTCATCCCGTCAAATTTAATCTCTCCTTCTTTCAGAGCGATCGCGCGATCGCAATAACGGCGCACCATTTGAACTTGATGGAGAGAACCCACAATTGTAATACTTTGTTCTCGATTGAGTTGAACTAACAACTCCATCACTTTTCGCGCCGACTCCGGATCGAGAGAGGCAATGGGTTCGTCGGCAAGGATGATTTTTGCACCCTGTACCAGACATCGGGCGATCGCTACCCGTTGCTGTTGTCCTCCTGATAACTGGGAGGTCTTTATCTATCTTTATTCTTAAATAAGAATACACCGATTCGGTTGAAAATGAGGCAAAGTTGCGATCGCGGGGGAAGGATTTGCCCAACGGGCAATTCGATCCGAATCGAATTGCCCTACCAATTTTCGGACTTAATGTTTTTGATTCACCGGAATCCTGCGCACTTTTTTTGCTAATCCCAAACGTTCCATAAGTTGGATAGTGTACCAAGTGAGATCGATTTCCCACCAATGCCAACCGGATTGTGCCGATCGCGGATGGGCATGATGGTTATTGTGCCAGCCTTCGCCATAGGTTGACAGTGCCACCCACCAGAGATTGCGCGCATTATCTCGCGAAGTAAACGTGCGATAGCCCCAAGTGTGGGTGGCAGAATTCACGAACCACGTACAATGCCACAACAACACCGATCGCAGGAAAATTCCGTAAATGGCGAAAGACCAACCCCCAACGAGATAGAGCAGCACTGCAAGAGGCACTTGCAATAACAAGAAGTAGCGATCCAGCCAGCAATAAAAGGGTTGGCGCAATAAATCCGAGGCGTATTTCCCGTAATAGGCGCGATCGAAGGCCTCAGATTGAGGATAAATCAGCCAGAGGAAGTGACTCCACCAAAACCCACGCTTGGCAGAATAAGGATCTTTCTCCAGATCCTCGGTATGGGCGTGATGCTGTCGGTGTCCTCCGACCCAGAAAATCGGCCCGCCTTGCAGGGCAAGAGCTCCGCAAATTGCGATCGCATATTCGAGCCATTGGGGAACTGTAAAACTGCGATGGCTCAATAAGCGGTGATAGCCCAAACAAATGCCAATTCCTCCGCACAGCCAATGTAAAGCGAGGGCGACTCCGAGAGCTTGCCACGAGAAAAACCAAGGCGCGCTTAGGGCGATCGCGTGAAAAATCCCAAAAAATAAGAGATAAGACCAATTTAAGGCAGGAGAATTCTCGCCCTGGGGAGAGCCAGGGGTAACGGATTGCAAATTCATATGCGAATGTCCCGAAAATGGAAGGAAATCTATGTTGTTTGCGCTTTTGTCCCGATTGGCAGGTCGGGGAGCAAATTGATGCAATGATTGCTTGCATGGTATTATCTTAACAACACTTTCTAAAAAAATGCAAGCTAAACTTACATTTTTCTGATGGCAAAATCTTCCTCTACCCGCGATCGCCTAATCCAAGCTGCCGTAGAACTGTTCGTTTCTCAAGGCATTGGCAACACCACCACCCGCCAAATCGCAAATTTAGCAGAAGTGAATGAAGTGACGCTGTTTCGAAATTTTGGCAATAAATACGGGTTACTCCTTGCCGCGATCGAAGAATCTCCCGCCTTTATCGACTTAGAAAAGACTTTATTGCAAAGATTTGCGCCATCGGGAGCCGGAGAAACCACCCCGAGAGAATATGCAAGTAATTTATTGCATTCATTGGAAGCAATGCCGGAACTCTTCCGATCGCTGATTGGGGAAGCCGAGGGATATCCCGAAGAAAATCGCCGTGCTATTGGCAAGCGGTTTCAGGAGATCGCCCGCCATATTGCCGACTATCTCGCCGCAACCCTCCCGGAAAGTCAAGTTTCCCCGGATCGCCTGGCGGGGTTATCGATGGCGCTGTTAATGGGGTATGGGGCAATCGTCTTTACCAGCGAATTTCACCAACTTTGGCGCGATCGCGAGGATTTTATCGAGAGTTTGGCGATTTTCTGGACGAGTCACCCGATCCCGGAATCTGAGGGAGAAGCAGAGAGATCCCCCGATATTCTCGATCTTCCCGCAACCTTAGTGCATCAGATTCTCCAACAAGCCAAAAAATCCAACGTGCAGGATTTTGCGATCGCCTATCTTCTGTTTGCTGCGGGATTATCCCCCGTCGAAATTGCCAGCTTACAGAAGTTTCAACAAATTTGCGACAAAAACCAGCATATTTTGCAAGTCAAGGTTGCACGACAATGGCGACAAGTTCCCGTCAATCAATGGATTCTCGGCAAGCGTTACGGCTCTTATCTCAATAATCCCCTGACAAAATGGCTCAAAAGTCGCAAAGATGAAAGTGCCGCTTTATTTCTCAATGAAGCCGAAAAGCCAATCTCTGCATTGGCAATCCAAAAACGCTGGCAAACGTGGCTAGAACCCCTCACAACGGCAGAACTTCCCGCGATCGCCCGGGCGCAACAAACTTGGTGCGTGGAAATGTTGATGCGGGGGATGAGTTTGGAAAATCTCAGCATTCTTTCGGGCTTGGCGTTGGAACAGTTAGAACCCTATGCCCGCAGAGCCAAGGAAAAAGCAGCGATCGAACAGGCGACGCGATTAGATCGCAAATCTAGCGATCGCCAAGATTGAAGAGAAAGCCGACCGCGCGACATAATGAGAGAGATTTCTTTTGTTAACTATCATGAACGACACCGCGCGATCGCAATATTGGGATAATCGCTACCAAGAGCGAGATATTCCTTGGGATTTAAACCAGCCCGCCCCAGCTTTTACGAGTTTCCTCGACTCGCCTCAGTCTCCGCAACCCGGTACAACAGCGATTTTGGGGTGCGGGACGGGAAATGATGCGCTCTTATTTGCCCAAAAGGGATTTACCGTAACGGGATTTGATTTCGCGTCTGAGGCGATCGCTGCTGCTACCGATCGCGCCCGAAAAATGAACGTCCAAGCCGAGTTTTTACAGCGAGATATCTTTACGTTAGCGGCAGAATTTCCCGAAAAATTTGATTATTTGGTCGAGCATACCTGCTTCTGCGCCATTTTACCCGAACAGCGCGATCGCTACGTGGAAATCGCGCGATCGCTCCTCAAACCCCAAGGCTTATTAATCGGCATTTTCTTCACCCATTCTCGCCCCGGAGGGCCGCCCTTCGGCACGACAACCGAGGAAATTTCCCGCTACTTTCAACCCGCTTTTGAGATACTTTCTCTTGTCCCCATAGAAAACTCTATTCCCAGACGACAGGGAGACGAACATTTGGGCTTATTACGACGTTTATAATGAAATCAAACCGCAGGCGATGGGTCGATGAAGCAATCTTCACAAGGTGACAATAGCCCGAATATTGGTGATGTGGGAGGGGATGTCAACATCTCTAGGGTATCGCCGCAAAAAAATGTTTCAATCGAAGACAATCAAATTAAAGGTGCGGGCTACGCCGAACAAATTAAGGGGGCGGGCTATGTTGAGGGGAATCTTTATTATTTTGAACGTGATGTTGATGTTGCACGAGCGATCGCGGCATCAAATCGCTCCAAGTCGGAGAAAATCTTACTCAAACAAGTGGGGGCGGAAATTTCCAGTCGCTTAGGGCAATCCCTACACAATCAAATTTTCATCAATCTCGGTAAGGAAAACCAGCCGCAACAGGTTGAGCGACCTTGGGATTATGAGGTGAAAATCGGTTCGCAAACTCCGGAAAAATTGCCCGCGAATACACCGATTTTAGAGGTGTTTCGGCGTAAGGAGGTGGGCGATCGCTTATTGATTTTGGGCAAACCGGGAGCGGGAAAAACCACGACTCTATTAGATTTGGCGCGGGGACTGTGGGAGAAGGCGAAAGACCCCTGCGAACCGATTCCGGTATTGGTGGGGCTGTCTTCTTGGGCGATCGCGCGGCTAGAGATTGCGGAATGGTTGGCGGGAGAACTTAAGGATAAGTATGGGCTGCGATCGGATATCGGTCGGAAATGGTTGCAAGAGGGGCAACTCGTCCCTTTGTTGGATGGTTTGGATGAGGTAAGGAGCGAGGCTCAGGGGGCTTGTATTGAGGCGCTCAATCGCTGGATTTCTGGGGATTTGTTTCCGGGGCAATTGGTGGTTTGCAGTCGCCTTGAGGAGTACGAGCAGTTGCAAAAGCCCCTTCGGATGAATGGGGCGATCGGTCTGACGGAACTATCAGGGGAACAAATTCGCGACTATTTGCAGTCTGTCGGCTGTCCCCATCTTTGGCCTGCGATTTGTGATAATAAAGTTCTGAGGGAGTTGGTTCACGCTCCTTTGTTTTTGAGCATGATGGTTATTGCTGAAAGAGCCGCACAGGAGGAAATGCAAGGTTTACAAAGGGCGGAAGATGCAACATCTTTTCTCATTGATGCCTACATCGGGGAAATGCTGAAGCGGGTAAAAGGCTATAAACGTCGTCAAATTAGACGTTGGTTGGTTTGGCTGGCAGAGCAGATGGAAATTGAGGGGCAAACTGAATTTCTGGTGGAGAACATACAACCGAGTTGGTTGCATAGCTATTTTTATGATGAGATCATTTGGCTAATTGGAGGCAAGATTGTTTTGGTGGAAAGGATATCTTTGTCGTGGGAACAGGCTAGGATCGGGCTGATTTTTGGGCTAAGTGTTGGGTTAGGTTTCGGGCTAAGTGCCGGGCTGAGTGCTGTTGGGTTGATTGGGGGGCTAATAGGAGGGTTAATAGGAGGGCTGAGTGGAGGACTAATTGGAGGGCTGATTGGAGGGTTGAGGGGTTATGAGATCGAGCAAAAAAACTCCATCAATCAAGGAATTTGGAAATCTTTACAGTTTGGGCTAATAGGAGGGCTGATTTTTGGGTTGAGTGGAGTGCTGAGTGGAGTGCTAATTTTGGGACTACTTGGAGGACTGAGTCACATAATCATTTTTGGGCTGAGTGGAATGCTGAGTGAAGTGCTACGTGAAATAATGCTGACTTGCTTGAGTGGAGGGTTAATTGTTGGATTGATGGGGGGATTGAGTCTTGGGTTGAGAGCTTGCATACAACATCTTGCTCTACGCCAACTACTCTACGCCAATGGTTTCGCACCGTGGAACTATGCCCGCTTTTTAACAGAATGCTCCGATCGCCTTTTATTGCAACGCATCGGCGGTCGGTTTCGCTTCATTCATAAAACCGTGCAAGAGCATTTCGCCGCGATGGAGTGAATCAATTCAAAATTCAAAATTATCAATTCAAAAATTGGGTAATTCCGTTGATGCACTTATCGTCGATCCGCCGGGGATTCAAAATCCCCGTCTCATACGAAAAGTCCTCTAAAGAGGACTCGTCAATTCAAAAAATATTCGATTTGCCGGACAATTTTGCGATCGCAGAATTCCCCAATCCATTTCAATGGATTTGTCATATGAGACAGCGCTTGGGGGATGCTGAGGTTTCCTCAGCATATCCAACCAAGTAAGAAGGGATTTTGAATCCCTGGCGGATCTCGATACTTGTTCTACGTCACCTACTCTATTGCTTTAATTCTCAAGATTCAACGCATCGCGAAAAGCGATCGCCGCTTCTGTTTGATTCTCATAACCTACAAATTGACTGAGGAGAGAAAAATCTAAATCCGGTAATAAAACACTGCGATCGCGCAAAATATAATCTCCTCCCTGCCAGCAATAAAGGCGAAACTCTCCCTCCTCCCAAAACCAAACCTCCGAGATCCCCAACCCCCCATACAAAGACAATTTTTCAATTCCCCCACTGGTTAAGACAACCTCAAGCACAATATCCGGCACATTCCCCAACACCCCCAAACAATAGCATTCATCGGGTTCTGCACCCCGTTGTGCTACTTGACGGCGAAATGTGGTGTTACCATACCCATTCAACTCGAGCCGCCGTTCCATGGCGTAAGTCTCTAACAGGCGTGCAATAATCGTTTTGAGTCGTTCGTGTTCTGAAGAATGGGACATTATCAGTTCTAACGTTCCTTCGAGATAATGAATGCGGGGAAAGGAATCAATAAAAACATCAGAAAGGCGTAGATATTCTTCCCATGACACCTCATGGAGTAAAATTCGCTGTTCGCTGGCGGGTTGTTGGGTTTGGGGATCGAGAAGTAGCATTTTAAATGACGTTGTATTGCTCTCAATTAATCTCTAAAAATTGATAAACTTGCTTCATATAGGTTTCCGGATCTTCCAACATGGGAAAATGACCCGTTTTGGGAACTTCCACATACTTAATTTTCGAATTCAAAACCGCCGCACTTTTGCCCAAGTGAGGCGGGATAATTTGGTCTTTTTCCCCCATAATT
This sequence comes from Cyanobacteria bacterium P01_E01_bin.42, assembly GCA_039194995.1. GTDB lineage: Bacteria > Cyanobacteriota > Cyanobacteriia > Cyanobacteriales > Spirulinaceae > CCY15215. Next base: position 34,667 of record JBCCVR010000048.1, read on the forward strand.
AGTAAGGTTGGCATTTGTAACCCTGCAAACGCTTTGGGCATTTCTTCCGCCGCTTTTTTACTCACCGCCGTTTTAATTGTCTCCGTTGCCGCCTCTCGATCTGCTAGTAAATAATCTTCTAAAAACATCCGATTCCAGCGATCGCTCAAGGTTCGATGCACGAATCTCACCATAAATAAGCGCCCCGCAAAAGGCACTTGCAAAAACCACGGATATCGCAGTTTCACCACCAATGTTCCCGCAGCATGAAAGGCGTTAAATGTCAACTTGTTGTAAACAAAAATGCCGCTACAGGTTAAAATGAGTTTGTCAATTTTTTCGGGGTAGCGATGGGCAAATAAAGTCGCGATCGAAGCTCCAAAAGAATGCGCAGAAAGGGTAATCTTTTTAATGCCCAACTTATCCAATAAGATAACTAAATCTTCTGCATATTCTTCCAGTTCGTAACTCAAAGCTGGCGAATCAGAACCCGATCGCTCGGAACGACCGAATCCGCGAAAATCGTACAACAAACAATCAAAAAACTCTGAAAGAATTTTCGCAACATTCTCCCAGTATCTTGACGAACCGCCCCAACCGTGCATAAAAACGAGGACGGGTTTCGAGGAATTGGCACTTTCTCGACGCACCCACTGATAATAATGTTCGATTCCCCGAATATTAAGTTTTTTTCCTTCAGCCTGCATTTTTAACTATGCCGATTCAGGTTTTAAGAGAGTAGATGGATGTACCAAAAGCTCGGCAGTTGAGCGTTTTTCCACCATTTCTTTGGTAATCGCACAACGGCGTAGATCTTTGCGAGACGGTAATTCGTACATCACCTCGAGCATTAATTCTTCCACAATCCCTCGTAATGCCCTCGCCCCGGTTTTACGACGATAAGCCTCTTGCGCGATCGCTCGTACCGCATCGGGACGAAACTCTAACTGTACGTTGTCCATCCACAAGAGTTTTTGATATTGCTTCACTAAAGCATTGCGCGGTTGAGTGAGAATTTCCACCAACGCCTCTTCGTCCAAGGGATGTAGCACCGCAGAAACGGGAATGCGACCGATAAATTCTGGAATTAAACCAAATTTGACCAAATCTTCCGGTTCTAGGGTTTGCAGGACATCTGCCGTGCGCTGTTCCTTAGAAGGTGTGGCTTCTCCGGGTTGAATGAATCCCATTGATTTTTTCCCGGTGCGGCGTTCGATCACCTTCTCCAATCCCACAAAAGCCCCACCGCAGATAAAGAGAATATTGCTGGTATCGATTTGAATGCAGTCTTGATAGGGGTGCTTGCGTCCACCTTGAGGGGGAACATTGGCGATTGTGCCTTCCAACATCTTCAAGAGGGCTTGTTGTACCCCTTCCCCGGAAACATCCCGCGTAATGGAGGGATTCTCGCTTTTACGAGCGATTTTATCGATCTCGTCGATATAAATAATCCCTCGCTGTGCTTCTTCTACATCCAGATCCGCGACTTGCAGTAAGCGCAGGAGAATATTTTCCACATCTTCCCCGACATAACCTGCCTCTGTTAAAGTCGTCGCATCAGCAACGGCAAAAGGAACGTCGAGAATTTTAGCGAGGGTTTGAGCGAGAAGGGTTTTTCCCGAACCCGTCGGGCCGATGAGCAGAATATTGGATTTTTGCAGTTCTACCGTATCTTCTGCGGCCTCTTTACTCGTACTGTTATTCTTTGCCTGTACGAAACTCAGGCGCTTGTAATGATTGTAAACCGCCACGGACAACACTTTTTTGGCATCATCTTGACCGATCACGTGTTCGTCAAGATATTTTTTGATTTCCGTGGGTTTGGGAATTTGATTGAAGCTAATGCGCTCTGCGGGAGTCCGGCGTTGTTTTTGGGGATGTTCTTCCGGATGGGAAACGGGTTGAGGGGCCGGACTCGATGAATCGATTAACTCCTCATCTAAAATTTCATTACAGAGTTCGACGCATTCATCGCAAATGTACACCCCCGGCCCTGCGATCAGCTTTCGGACTTGTTCTTGGGATTTACCGCAGAAAGAACATTTTAAATGGGAGTCATATTTAGGCATATTGACCTCGTGTAAGTAGTTAGTTTAGGGCAGTTTCGGGAATTTCGATCTCGGGTAAGTCTGGCTTGCTAATTACATTATCGATCAAGCCATAATCGCGGGCTTCCCGAGCGGACATGAAGAAATCTCGTTCGGTATCCTCGGCAATTTTGTCCAAAGGCTGGCCGGTATGACTGGCAAGGAGGGTGTTCAGTTGTTCTTTAACGTAAAGAATTTCTTTAGCTTGAATTTCTATATCGATCGCTTGTCCTTGAGCGCCTCCGAGGGGTTGGTGAATCATGATTCGGGAACTGGGTAGAGCCATGCGCTTGCCCTTTTCTCCCCCAGACAGTAAAAATGCTCCCATGCTGGCAGCCAAGCCGTAACAAATGGTGGCAACATTGGGGCGAATTTGTTGCATGGTGTCATAAATGGCCATGCCCGCGTAAACCGACCCTCCTGGTGAATTGATATAGAGTTGAATATCTTTTTCAGGATCTTCTGCATCTAAGAACAGTAATTGAGCCACAACCGAATCGGCAACGGTATCATCTACTGGAGTACCGAGGAAAACAATTCGTTCTCGCAGAAGCCTAGAATAAATATCAAAAGCGCGTTCCCCCATGCCCGACTGCTCCACAACCATCGGCACGACAGCTTTTGGTACTTGCACGTTTGGCGAGTTTCGGATATCGCTATCGGGTGCATTACTTACGGAGGAGTAAGGATGGGGGGTAGAATTGCGGGGAGAGAGATCTGGCGATCGCGATTCAATCATTCGTCTGTCTGTCGCTGATAATGTTGAGTTGAAAACCGAAATCCAGTTTTTAGACTTGTCTTCTTGTGACTATTATGCCGCAAGTCTTTCACGTCTGTCCCGCGATCGCAAAAAAGTTATTAGTTTTTGTTGTTGTTTATTGATTGTCTTCCCCGCTTTTCCCCCCTTCCAAAGGGGGGTTAGGGGGGATAGAGATTTTTAGTTTTATTCGCTTTCGTCGGTAACTTCTTCGGCTTCAACTTCAACAACTGCTTCTTCGGCCGAGCTTTCTGGAGTATCGGCGGTCTCTTCGGTGGCTTCCTCCTCTTCCTCATCGGCTTCGAGGGTGCCTTCCGGGACGAGTTCGATCGTAATATTATTTCGCAACCAGTCAAGGGCAAGTTCTTGGCGCAGATCGTCGGTCACGAATTCCCGCACGCGATCCATATCCAACTTATTCCCTTGTAACTGTTCGACCAGTTCCGCGACTCGTTTTTCGAGTTCTTCCTTGTCAACTTCCAAACTTTCTTGTTTGGCTACCTCTGTTAACGATAAGGAAGATTTAATATTCTCCATTGCTTCGGGTCGGGCGGCTTCTTTGAGTTGGGGGACGCGATCGGCAGTCAGGAACTGGTTGATATCCAAGCCATAGCGTTCCATTTCCGATAGACTTTGCTTGAGAAGGGCTTCAACTTCTCGTTCGATCAAAGTTTCTGGCAACTCAATTTCTGCAATTTTGACGAGAGCCTTGGTCGTGGCACTCTCAATATTATCTTTGGTTTGGTTTTCTGCTTTTTCCTGATATTGAGATTCCAAATGC
>JBCCVR010000049.1:0-38197 GCA_039194995.1 Cyanobacteria bacterium P01_E01_bin.42
CGAAGACTTTCTGGTATAATTCGGGAAACATTTTTTCATAGAGTTGTCGGTCTAGACAACTCTATTCTTTTTGGGGACGTTTGCCAAGTTCCTTTCTCCACACGCTTTTCAGCCTGCTTGTCACCCCTTGAGCGCGATCGCTGGTGTTTTGCTACTCACAATCAATCGAACAATCCGCTCAAACTCGCTAACCATGCTGACACGAAAATTGTCCGGCATACGAAGGTTGCGGGTTGTGCTTCTCCAATGGATGGAAATTTGATTTACTGGAGTTCCCGCATGGGCAAACATCCCCAAATGCCTCGCTCTAAGGCGTTTCTTCTGAAACGGCAGAAAGGGAAATGCAATCGATGCGGACTGTATTTTTGTGAAGGAGACCGATTAGAACTCGACCACATTCTACCTCAATCAAAGGGTGGAAGGAATCGAAGGGATAATCTTCAACTCCTCCACCAACACTGTCATCACGAGAAGACCAGAGACGATAAAACTCTGGTCAAGGTGGGTACTCATGACAAGGGCTGTATTACTGAGGAGCCGGATGAGGTGAAAGTCTCAAGTCCGGTTTTGAAGACGAGTCGGGTGAGCGATCTCCCGGCTTAGTTCAACAGTTTTACCCCAAGTAAATATGAAATGAAAGGAGTAAGGTGTGTTAGCGTAATGGAATGGAGCGTAACGCACCGGAAGTCTAAAAATCTCGATCGCTTTTTAAAATTAGGGATCGATCCCAATACTTCGCTTTAATTGTGGCAACGCGATCGCCTTTACTCTTCTTGATAAGGATAAACATGACAATGTTCAGCAAGAACTCTCAATCAAGGCTCTTCAGTCCATGCAGGAAAAAAAGCATAACAAGTAGCATCTAGCTCGGGTTCTTCAAAAACTTTCCTAATACGGTTGATGTAATGCTCGTCAGATATAATTTGAACAGAATCTAACTCTTTATTCTCGATACAGAATGACTCAAAATCACTTACTTCCTCAAATTCAATGACCCATTACTTTTCTTGCCAGTCGATGAAAATGACTTTGAGATGGTATGGGGTTAGAATAATTTGTTGGACGTGACCATCAGAAACTGGTAAGTGATTTAATTCCATTTAATACCACTTGTTTTTTCTAAGTCTCAAGATCGGTGCGTTACGCTGTCGCTCAATGAACTCTACTACAGGTTCAATTTTATTTTATACGCAGTCTACTATTTGGAGCATCAATACACTCATTAATAAAATCAAGAATATTTGAGGGCAATTCTTCTCCTTCTCTCAATTTTCTGGCAATTTCTTGATATTGAGAATAAGGCATATTTGCTTTTATTTTGTCAAAGGTACAGCCGCAAATTACTTGAAAAGTATTACTTTGGCCAGAAGCACAATTATTAATAAAAGCCCTTCTTTCATTGGCAGGATATACGATTGCATTGTTGCTGTTATCCGGTTGAGGAGTTTGCGTGCGGCTTGGAGTAGCAAAGAACAAGCCGGATAAACACAAACCCAAAAAAGTGAATACAAAAGAACTTGATTTCATGGGAGCAAAATTGAAAAGCTGGCTGAGATTATAGACTATCCTTCTGATTAATTGTTTCTCGCAGAAAATACTTTGCAATTAGGGCGTTAAAAAGCGCTCCGATCGCAAGATCAATCCCTTTTGCAGAACCTCTAAGCGATCGCTGCGAATGCGATAAGTATAGCTGCCATTTTGAGCGGTAAATCCCCCCGCGATCGCCTGTGCTGGCAGCCAAAGAGAGGCGAGGGGATAGCGCTTGCCTTGGCTAAAATAAAACATTTCCCCGTCAGACCAGCAAACCTGTATGTGAAAGTTGCGGGTTTCCCGGTTAAACAGCAAGCGATCGCCGCATCCTTCTGGAGGGGCGATCGCATTACCCCGAGGGTCGGGGGCATAGGTGGGTTGGGCTGTGGGATAGGGGAGAAATGAGAGGGGATCGACGGAATCGCGACCATTGGGACGAATCTCAAAATGCAGGTGCGGGCCCGTACTATTGCCCGTGCTGCCCATTTCCGCGATCGTTTGACCTTGGAAGACGGATTGACCGACCCGGACGAAAAGCCGTTGATTGTGACCGTAAACCGTGCGACTGCCATCAGGATGTTGCAGGACGATCGCATTGCCCAAGCCCCAATCGTCCCAGCCTGCCACTGCCACCGTACCCGATGCAACCGCTAAAATAGGCGTACCCGTGGGTCCGGCAATATCGAGACCTTCGTGATAGCGGTGGAACGTCTGGGAAATTTGCCCGGCCGCCGGCCAGATCAAATTGTGGCGATCGCGACGAGACAAGGGAGAAGAGGCATCGGGGGGTAAACCCTCTACCGGGCGATCGAGGGTTTGCCGCAGGGGAATGGCGATCGCGACGGCCATCGCCCCAAACAAGCCTAAACCCAATAAACCCAAAGATAGCGATCGCACGAGCCAATGTTTAATCATGATACGGTCAATAGCAAACTGGAGATTGGCAAAGTTTGACCCGTAGTAACAGGACGAGGTTCCTTTCCCCAATTTACCGTTGCCTTTGCGCTTTATCCGCAAACTTTTTCTTTATACCATTGGCGGGCGGCATTCATGACGGCTTTTCCTACATCTTTCCAAGTGAGATTGGCGCTTTCCAATTCAGCAACGCTTTCTTTCTGGATATCGGCGGTTATCCATTTCAAAAAGTCTCCCATTTTTTTCAGGTCGAGTTCGCCGGAACAGGCTTCGGTTAAGGCTTGTTGCAAGCGTGCCTCGGTGACGAATAAGGTTGTGAATTCTTCGACATTTTTAGCGACTTCCGGATCGATTTGAACCGGCTTTTTCACCTTCACCACCTGATGTTTTTCCCCCTTGGCTTTAAACAGGCGGGAACTATAGGCAATCCGTTCGGCCGGGCTATCGGTCTGGGGATAAAAAACCAAGCCTTCCCCCAATCCCTCAATCCCAAACGTTTCCTTGACCCAAGGATCGCAGGCTTCCACGGCGGCGATCGCGTCGTTGAGTCGATCGCTGACTTGTTTGAGTTGTTCGCGATCGCCAAAGTCGAGAAAGATGGGTTCGCCCTCAAAAGGCAGGACAAAAATATCGGGATGAGGGGGAATCAGCTTGCTAATGCGATCGGGATCGATTTCCAAGCGGGCGTATTGGTCGTCCCTACCGCCATACTGAACCGCAAAGATAGCAAAAATCTTGCGATCGATCCGAGAAATCGCCGTGCGTTTTTGAATGCCTTTCCCGCACCATTCTCCAAATACAGTGAGATGAGTTTCTCTGGCAAGCTGGTTGAAGAAATCGAGATTTTGCGTGACCCAATTGGCAAAACCCGCGTTATCGCTTTCTGGGGTAATAATTTGCGATCGGCTTTGGGCGGCAATGCGTCCGTCGCTAAAAATTTGGATGCCCCCGTTCGTTCCGTCCAGCTTGATTTTGGCACGATAAGCAATCTGGGGCGTTTCTCCGGCAATCTCCAAATTGCGACGCACATTGTGCAACAGTTCGACACTCGGCCATTTTTGCAACAATACCGACTCTTCTACGTGTTGCTGACAATAGCGATCGCTCAAATCTGTCCCGACGGGTTCGCCAACTTTCCCCAAGGCCATGCCAAAGGATTGAATCCCCCGCAGTTTGCTGGGTTTAATTTTAGTGCCGTCTTTTAAAATCGAGTTGCTGAGGGCGATCGCAATGGTATCGCCAACGTCATAAATATTCTCCAAATTGGCAATAATTTGAACGGCTTCGTGACCGGGGGCGATCGCGTTATACACCCGCAAGGAATCGGCGTTCGGGTGTTGTTCTGCTGTTTTTACTTCCATAGCAATTACTGGCATTGTCGGCTACCTCCCGGTTTTGATGTGTAGTTCTTCATACTACATTTGAATGTAACACGCAAAGTTACAAATGCCAATACTCCATTTTTACCGACAGCGCGATCGCCCCATTCAATTGCATCCATGCAAAAAGAATGCGATCGCTTTGGTGGCAAGTTGGCAGACATTGAGAGGGTTTGTTTTCTGCTTGGAGAAGGAAGAACAATTGTTAGAAATCGCCCATGAAGAGAAAAACAATTAAGCAATTTTAAGCGTACTGGGTTGGGGAATTGGTTCTCTTTCTACTTCCCATGCTTCTAAATACATATCAATAACTTCTTCTCCATTGCGAATGGCTTCCTCGCGAGTTTCTCCATGAGTACAAGGCATGATAACACGATCGCTAAATTCGGGAATCGTGACTAAAAAAAGTTGATCTTCTTCCGACCATTGAATTAGCATACTATATTGATTCATCTTCTTTCTCCTCTTGTTGTTTTTCGATTTCAGCTAATTCGGTTAATAGTTTTGTTAATTGTTTTTCTAGATAAGGAGGAACATCACTGCCATCTTTTCCCGATATTGTTAGAGTTTGCTGAAGTAAAGGATGTCGCCATCTCTCGTGACTTCCTTTACCCCGTTTGGGCAAATAAACAAAGCCTTCACGAGCAATTTGGGCTTTGAACTCTCTAATTTTTCTTGGCATTCCTATTCCCCGATCGCATCCTAAATTATATCATTGTTCTGTTTGATTTTCATTTTTGACCCAATCTGTCATATCGATCAATTCTTCTCCTTCATAATCTTCTGGCGATCCGCATTGGCGATCGATCTCGTTTTGTTCTTCGTCGTCAACATCTTGTTCTTGGAGTTGAGAGATCGCATCGGTGGCAATTTGGCGAACTTCGCGATCGGGGTCGTTTTGGAGGAAGCCGAGGATAGTTTCTCGGAGGATACTAAAGCCGGGAATCAAGGTATTTAGGGTTTCGAGTCCGCCTTGTTTGAGGGCGTTGAGGAGGCGATTTTTGACGATAGAATTGTTTTGGATGGCTTCTTGGAGGATTTCGGCTTCTGTGGCGTTGGGGTTCTTTTCTTGCAGTTCTTGCAGTTGTTTTTTGAGTTCTGCGATCGCGGTTTCTAGGTCTTGGGTTTGGGCGAAGTTATAAGTATGGTGGCCGCCGTGACCGGAGATATAATTAACATTAACGTTTTGAGCGTTGGGGAAGTTGAGAGATTGAGGCGTTTCGGACATGGGTAGGGTAAGGTTTGGAGATGGGGGAACATTTTCTAATTTAGCTCGTTCTTGCGGATCTGGTGTGGATGTGGGTAGGGTGAGAGCATAGTTGTAATATTTTGCTCGGGCTTGGATGGCTGCGATCGTTTTTAGAAGTTCAATGCAATGGGTGTCTTTCAGAATATTGAGGAATCGAGGAATAGAAGGTAGTTGAATAATCTTTCCCAGTGCTTCTGCCGCACACCGGCGCACCAAAGGATACTTATCTTGCAAAGCAAAAATTAAGGCTTCTACTCCTACTTTTGTTATTACCTCTGTACCCATCTCTCCCAGTGCTACTACTGTACTCTGACGCACCAAAAAATTCTCATCTTTCAAGGCAACAATTAAGACTTCTATTTCTACTTCTGTACTTATAAATCTTAGTGCGTCTACTGCACGCCAGCGTACCCAAGAACACTCATCCTGTAAAGCAAAAATCAAGGCTTGCTCTGCTGCTTCTGAACCGATTTTTCCTAGTGCGTCTGCTGCACTCCCTCGTACCATAGATTCCTTATCTTGTAAAGCAAAAATCAAGGCTTGTTCTACTACTTCTGAACCGATTCTTCCTAGTATTTCTACTGCACTCTTACGCACCATAAACTCCTTATCTTGTAAAGCAAAAATCAAGGCTTTTATTCTAGTTTCTTTTCCAATTTCTGTAACCATCTCTTCCAGTGATTCTACTGCAATTCTACGTACCCAAGAACACTCATCCTGTAAAGCAAAAATCAAGGCTTTTTCTGCCGACTCTGTTTTCATTTTTCTCAATGCTTCTATTGACATCTGACGAACGCTTGAACCCCGATCTTTCAAAGCAGAAATTAAATATTTTTCTACTGAATCTGTCTCTCTCCTTCCCAATGCTTCTACTGCTCGCTCTCGAACCACAGGATACTCATCTTTCAAGACAGAAATCAAGGCTTTTTCTACTGATTCTTTATTTATCTTTCCTAGTGCTTCTACTGCACATAAACGAACTGAAGAATCCTCGCTATGCAAGGCAGAAGTCAAAACTTCGACTGCCGATTCTGAACGCAAATTTTTTAGTCCTTCTGCTGCGCTACTCCGTACTCGAAAATCTTCATCCTGTAAGGCATCAATCAGTATATTCATACCTACATCTGAACCTATACTTCCTAATGCTTTTGCTGCACTCAGACGTACCCAGAAATCCTCATCTTCTAAGGCAGAAATCAAGGCGTTTTCTGAGGTCTCTTTACCTATTCTTCCTAATATTGATGCTGCTCTTATACGCACTAAAAAATTCTCATCTTGTAAAGCGAAAATTAAGTCTTTTGAATCTGGACTCAAACATCCCAACACTTTCCTGACTCTCCAAAGTACCAAATCATCTTCATGTTGTAAAGCAGCAATCAAAGCTGCTACTGCTGATTTTGTACCTATCATTCCTAGAGATTCTACTGCATTGATACATACATTTGAATCCCGATCTTGCAAAGCAGAAATTAGGGCTGCTACTGCTGATTCTGTATCTATATTTCCCAGTATTCGTGATGCTCTCCTACGTAACAAATCTTCCCCATGTTTCAGGGCAGAAATCAAAACTTCTACCCCTGCATCTGAACCAATCCTTCCTAGTTCTAGGGCTGCATTCCAACGCACCCAAGAATTCTCATGTTGCAAAATAGAAATTAAGGTTTTTACTCTTGTTTCTGTACTAATATTTCCCAATGCTTTTGCTGCATTCTCCTGTACCCCTACAGACTCATCTTGTAGGGCAGAAATTAAGGCTTCTACTTCTACTTCTGTACTAATATTTCCTAATGCTTTTGCTGCACTCTTACGCACCCAAGAATACTCGTGTTGCAAGGCAGAAGTTAAATAATCAACAACCTCATCCGATCGCGTCATTCCCCAAAGCTCAATTTTCACCAATAACGACACATCTAAATCACTCACTAAAGCCACGGTTTTCCCTTGAAACTCTCGCTTCACCGCACCTGCGAGCCTTGCACCCAACTGCCAATCCACCGCTAACGCCAACTTTACCACCCGCACCGCCTGTTCCTCATCCTCCAACAACCCTAACATCAGCGCGATCGCTTCCGTCCATTCGAACAAATTGAGATAGTCCTGTTGCAACACCTTATCCGACAACTCCGACACCATCCATTTCAACCGCATCGCCGCGTAATATTCCTGAATCAACTGGTGATGAAACTCTAACTCGTCATCATCCTTTATCTGAAGCAAATGATATTTTAACAACCCTTTCACATATTTCTTAACGCCAAGAAAGCGATCGCTTTCCCCTTTCTTTTCCAAAAACTGCTCTAAAATCACCTCTGCCTCTTTACGAGAAAACACCAAGCGGATATTTAGCCGCTCTTTCCTCGGCATCATCGCAAATGCCAACTCCTCGAGCAAATCTTGCCAGCACTCCCGCAAGTCCCCTACCGCAATATCTTGTTTCAAACCTCTTTCATATTCGTGCAGGACAAACCGATCTAACAATTCCCCCGCATTTCTCGGCATCTCTCCCGTGACTCGTACCGTTTTGCAGAGCATCCAGAGAAACATCGGCGTTTTCCCTAACTTCCGCAAGCGACTCCCCAACTGCTGTAAAATTTGCTCTCCCTGCTGCTGCTTGCGAACAAATATTTTCATTTGTTCTTCTGTCAGAGGTTGCATTGTCAATTGTTTCTCAACATTAACAATTCCCGCATTACCCAGATTTCGCGTTGTAAAAACCATCCAGATATCGGGATAATCTGCCTCTAATTGTTGCAATTGCGTTTTGACATCCTCGGAGGGCAACTCATTCAACCCATCGAATAAAAGCAAAAATTTCTCGTTATATAATAATTCCTCCTCCAACACCCTCTCATTGATTTTCAATCGCCGATCGCGCTTTTTAATCTCCTTAACAATTCGCTTAAAAATTGACTCTGTAGCAGAGCGCAACTCTACCAGCACGGGAATGCGATCTCCTCGTCCCTCCTTCACCTCCTGCGCCACTTCCAACACCAACCGCCTCAACGCCGTAGACTTCCCCGATCCCGGTACCCCAATCAACAAAACCCGCTCTTTAGCATACTTCCGCAACCCCGCCAAAACCCCCAACCGCTCCACCTTTTTCTCTCGCTCCGACGGCGATCGCGCCTCCTCAATGCGCTCTACATCCGTCACCGTAAAATCATCCCACCACTGGGAATATTCCTCGCAAACCGAATCTAAATAAGCCGTCCAGTCCGTCATCTTTAGCCAAGATCGTCACTAAAACCATATTAATACATCCGATTTTGTCTGGCTTGGGAAAGCGATCGCTTAATTCTGTTTAAAAACATCTGGTAGATTACGATAGCCGCTAACGACTCGTAAAATCTCAATCCTATCTTCAAGAATGCGATAAAAAATAATATAGTTCATTAAAGAAATCCCTCGCAAACCAGACAAAAGCTGAGAGTAAGATTTCCCCAAATGAGGAAATTGAGCAATATATCCGCACTTCTTGTTAAACTCTTCGACAAAGCGATCGCCAGCATTAACACTCTGTTCCAGAAAATAATCGGAAATTTCTTCTAAATCTCGACTCGCACCGACTGTAATAACCAAACGGCTCATGCTTCTGCCTCTCTAGCCGTTTTAACTTTATCGCGCAATCGAGTAATAACAACTTCTGCATCTAAATATTCTCCTTGTTTTGATTGCTCTAAACCTTCCTCAACCTTTCGCCTCGTTTCCGCAACCCAAGCTAAATACTCTGAATTTTCTGCCGCGTCTTGTAGTGAAACCTCATCGGCGAGTAATCCCAATGCCATATCGATCGCCGCTTCAATAGAATCATAACCGCCACGTTTGACCAATAATTCTAAAACTTCAGCTTGCTTGGAACTCAACACGATTGACATTTTTTCTACCCTACTTTTTCAAGCGATTTCTCTCAATTATACAAATCCCCAAGAAACGCGATCGCCAGTCCAATTGCCAGACCTGCTAAGATCGGAGCGATCGCATTTTTTCCTCAATCTCCGAGAACTTCTCAAACAATCCGACATTAGTTTTTAAACGGCTAGATGTACGAACAATCCAAAAACAATGGCAACAATTTACCACAGCATCATCCAAAAACGCTTGGTTTCCCTCATCGACGCTTCAGAATCTCCCTACGAAGCCTTTCCCGAACTGCGCTGTATTCTCGATAATCAACCGATCGTCCCCGATATTGCAATTATCCGCCGCGATCGCAAACCCGTGGGAAACGTTCCCCTCGAAGAAGCACCCCCCTGGCTCGTCAAAATCTTATCTCCCCACCAAAATACAACCAAACTCATAGCCAAAATTCAATATTGCTTGCGATCGGGAAGTCAACTCGGCTGGCTCATCGATCCCACCGAACAAGTCGTCATGGTCTTGCAATCTGGCGATCGCCTCAACTTGTATCGAGAAAGCGATCGCCTACCCTTACCCGAAAACCTAAACCTCACCCTCACTCCCAAACAAATTTTTAACTGGCTGCAATAACTGGTGACTGGTGACTGGTGACCGATAACTGAAAAATCCCCCACCCGGAGGCAGGGGATTCAAAAGTCACTCAATCGGTTCTTAGCCGAACTTACCAGCCGTCGAAGCAATCAAGAACGCCGCATAGGTGAAGATGTAACCCACCGTGAAGTGAGCCAAGCCGACTACGCGAGCTTGAACGATGGAGAGAGCAACGGGCTTGTCCTTCCAGCGAACGAGGTTCGCCAAAGGAGTGCGCTCGTGGGCCCAAACGATCGTCTCGATTAACTCTTGCCAGTAACCGCGCCAAGAGATGAGGAACATGAAGCCAGTCGCCCAGACGAGGTGTCCGAAAAGGAACATCCAAGCCCAAACGGAAAGGTTCGTGACACCGTAGGGATTGTACCCGTTGATGAGTTGAGCGGAGTTCGCCCAGAGGTAATCCCGGAACCAACCCATTAAATAGGTGGAGTTTTCGTTGAACTGAGCAACGTTACCCTGCCAAATCGCGAGGTGCTTCCAGTGCCAGTAGAAGGTCAACCAACCCAAGGTGTTCAACATCCAGAACATGGCGAGGTAGAAGGCATCCCAAGCAGAGATGTCGCAAGTACCGCCACGGCCGGGACCGTCGCAAGGGAAGGAGTAACCGAAATCTTTCTTGTCCGGCATTAACTTGGAGCCGCGAGCATCCAAAGCGCCTTTAACCAGAATCAACACCGTGGTGTGCAAACCAAGGGCGATCGCGTGGTGAACCAAGAAGTCTCCAGGTCCAATGGTCAAGAAGAGAGAGTTGGTACCGCTATTGATGGCATCCAACCAACCGGGCAAATAAGCCGCTCCGGTATTGGCAGCAATGCTGCTGCTGTTGGAGAGGAGAACGTCCATGCCGTAGAGGGCTTTACCGCTCGACGCTTGAACGAACTGAGCGAATACGGGTTCGACGAGGATTTGCTTTTCAGGAGTACCGAAAGCCATGACCACATCGTTGTGAACGTACAGCCCGAGGGTGTGGAAGCCGAGGAAGAGGGACACCCAACTCAAGTGGGAAATAATCGCCTCTTTGTGCTCTAACATCCGAGCCAAGACGTTATCTTTGTTCGCTTCGGGGTCGTAGTCCCGGACGAAGAAGATCGCGCCGTGAGCGAATGCCCCCACCATCAAGAATCCGGCAATGTACTGGTGATGCGTGTACAGGGCGGCTTGGGTGGTATAATCCCGCGCGATGAAAGCGTAGGAGGGCAAAGCGTACATGTGCTGCGCCACCAAGGAGGTGATTACCCCTAAACTTGCCAACGCTAAACCGAGTTGGAAGTGCAAGGAGTTGTTCACTGTGTCGTACATGCCATTGTGACCCGCACCGAGCGCGCCGCCGAAAGGAGTTCCTTCGGGGGGTTTGTGGGTGCTGAGGATCTCTTTCATGTTGTGACCGATACCGAAGTTGGTGCGGTACATGTGACCGGCAATGATGAAGATTACCGCGATCGCCAAATGGTGATGGGCAATATCCGTCAGCCACAGAGACTCGGTTTGAGGATGGAAGCCACCGAGGAAGGTCAAGATAGCCGTTCCCGCACCTTCAGAAGTCCCGAAGATATGGCCCGCCGTATCGGGATTTTGAGCGTAAACGCCCCAATTTCCCGTAAAGAAGGGAACCAAACCTGCCGGGTGAGGTTTCACGGAGAGGAAGTTATCCCAACCCACGTGGATGCCCCGAGATTCGGGAATTGCCACGTGAACCAAGTGACCGGTCCAAGCCAAAGAGCTAACCCCAAATAATCCTGCCAAGTGGTGGTTCAAGCGAGACTCGGCATTTTTGAACCAAGACAAGCTGGGACGGAACTTGGGTTGCAAGTGCAACCAACCGGCGAAGAGCATGACCGCCGACAAGATTAAGAGGAAGATAGACCCTTGATAGAGTTCTCCATTGCTGGTCATGCCAATGGTGTAGAACCAGTGGTAGACCCCGGAGTAACAGATGTTAACGGGATTGCTCGCCCCTGCTTGGGTAAAGGCATCGATCGCACCTTGCCCGAATTGGGGATCCCAAATTGCATGAGCGATAGGACGGACGTTGAGCGGATCTTTAATCCATTGCTCGAAGTTACCCTGCCAAGCCACGTGGAAGAGGGTGCCAGAAGTCCACAGAAAGATGATAGCGAGGTGTCCGAAGTGGGAAGCGAAAATCTTTTGGTAGAGATTTTCTTCGGTCATGCCGTCATGGCTTTCAAAATCGTGGGCTGTGGCAATCCCGTACCAGATCCGTCGTGTAGTTGGATCCTGGGCGAGATCTTGGCTAAATTTTGGAAATTTAGTTGCCATAAACCTTTTTGAGAAATTTTCCGACTGGAATAGAAGTCTGAATACAATTTAACGAATGCAAATTGCCATTCATTTGGGGATTTTCTTACACCCGCCAAATATTTTAGCGATTTAATTTGACGGGGCAAGAAATTCTTTTGAAAACAGTTTCAATCGGGTTATTCTGAGCTTTTGCAAACTCTTAACTTGCGATTTTACCGTTTTAACTCGAACCTTCAACCTAACGTTTAACCTACTGCGAGGATGCGCGCTAAGAAGAATGCCCAAGTGGTGACGATGCCTCCAAGGAGGTAGTGAGCGACACCTACCGCACGACCTTGAGTAATGCTCAAAGCGCGAGGTTGAATGGCGGGAGCAACTTTCAGCTTGTTGTGGGCCCAAACGATGGACTCGATCAACTCTTGCCAGTAGCCGCGACCGCTAAACAAGAACATCAAGCTGAAGGCAAAGATGAAGTGACCCGCTAAGAACATGATGCCATAGGCAGAAAGTGCCGAACCATAGGAGGTAATGACATTTGCTGCTTGCGCCCACAAGAAGTCTCGCAACCAACCGTTAATGGTAATCGCACTTTGGGCGAAGTTACCGGCGGTGATGTGGAAGACGTTGCCATCTGGAGTAACCGTACCCCATACATCCGATTGCATCTTCCAACTGAAGTGGAAAATTACGATGGAGAGGGAGTTATACATCCAGAACAAGCCTAAGAAGACATGATCCCAACCGGAAACTTGGCAAGTACCGCCACGACCGGGGCCATCACAGGGGAAGCGGAAGCCCAGTTCGGATTTATCGGGAACCAAGCGAGAGTTCCGGGCGTAGAGAACGCCTTTGAGGAGGATAAGAACGGTGACGTGAATGGTGAAAGCATGGATGTGATGAACCATGAAATCGGCAGTACCGAGTTGAATGGGCATCATTGCTACTTTACCGCCCACGGCAACCATATCGCCGCCAAAGGCAGGGCTAACGGATGCACTGGCAAAGGGAGCCGTTGCACCTGCTGCTGCTGCGTGGAGGCTTTGAACCCACTGAGCGAAGATGGGTTGTAGTTGAATACCCGTATCCGAGAACATATCCTGAGGCCGTCCCAATGCACGCATGGTGTCATTGTGGATGTACAGCCCGAAGCTGTGGAAGCCCAACCAGATACAAACCCAGTTCAGGTGAGAAATGATGGCATCGCGCACTCGCAGGACGCGATCGATAACGTTGTTAACGTTTTTAGCGGGGTCGTAGTCGCGAACCATGAAGATCGCGCCGTGAGCGCCAGCGCCAACGATCAAGAAACCGCCAATCCACGTATGGTGGGTAAAGAGGGACAATTGCGTGCCGTAGTCGATCGCCTGATAGGGATAGGGCGGCATGGCATACATGTGGTGGGCCACGATGATCGTCAAGGATCCCAACATGGCCAAGTTGAGGGCGAGTTGAGCGTGCCAAGAGGTGGTCAGAACTTCGTAGAGTCCTTTGTGACCTTCACCGCCAAACAGCAAGGGATCGCCTTTATGACCGTCGAGGATTTCTTTCATGCTGTGACCGATGCCCCAGTTGGTGCGGTACATGTGACCGGCAACGATGAACAGCACGGCTAATGCCAAGTGATGGTGTGCGGTATCGCTCAACCACAGACCTCCGGTAACGGGGTTTAAACCGCCTTTGAAGGTCAGGAAGTCAGCATAAACACCCCAGTTCAAGGTGAAGAAGGGGGTTAGCCCTTGAGCGAAACTGGGATAGATATCCGCCATCAAGCTCGGATTCAAAAGCCACTCGTGAGGCAAGGGCAAATCGGCTGCTGAGGCAATTACCTTTCCACCTACGGTGAGGGGAGCGCCAGCATCGATCGCATCCAAGCAGGCATTCACGGGCAGGGCAATGTGAATCTGGTGTCCGGCATAACCCAAGCAGCCCAATCCCAACAAGCCGGCCAAATGGTGGTTCATCATCGACTCGACGTTTTGGAACCATTCCAATTTGGGGGCTCTTTTGTGGTAATGAAACCAACCTGCAAAGATGCAGAGGGCAGCCATAACCAAACCGCCGATCGCCGTGCAATAAAGCTCGAATTCGGTGGTGATGCCATTAGCGCGCCACATTTGGAAGAATCCAGAGGTGATTTGAATCCCCCGGAAGCCACCTCCCATGTCGCCATTTAAGATTTCTTGACCGACGACCGGCCAAACAACTTGAGCGCTGGGTTTGATATGAATCGGATCTTGCAACCAAGCCGTGTAGTTAGAGAAGCGAGCGCCGTGGAAGTACATGCCGCTCAACCAAACGAACACGACGGCTAAGTGACCGAAGTGAGCGCTAAAGATTTTGCGAGAGATGTCTTCTAAGTCACTGGTTTGACTATCAAAATCGTGTGCGTCTGCGTGTAGGTTCCAAATCCAAGTGGTGGTTTTGGGTCCTTTGGCTAAGTCGCGACGGAAATGACCCGGTTTGCCCCACTTCTCAAAAGAAGTTGGAACGGGGTCGATGTCAACCATTGCTTTCGCTTTTGCCTCTCTTTCTGGAGGACTGATTGTCATGAGGGTTCTCCTCCCTAGACAAGAATGAGCATTTTCCCCGTGAGGGGGTTTGTCGAACAATTATTTGCTTTGAAAAGCATACGAATAGATATATCTTCGTATTTTTCCTTAATTATTTAACATCTTGGTCTAAAACCGGGATGCTTCTTTAGGAGGGTTTTGCTTTTACAATCGCTTATGAACTAGATGATACGGCGCGTTTGTTCTTCTTGTTCGCATAGGTTTACAATACTTAAACTTCGCTACAAGGTTTGTATGTCAAAGGTTTTAACTGGAATTGGAGGCAGGCACGTCAAGGGATCGTTTCGTTTCGTAACAAAATGCAATATTTATCACGGTTTCTTTCCGTTGGGGAAATTCTTGCTCGATGCCTTGCTGTTTGCGCCTCGAGGGGGATAAATTGATTCTCGGATAGTTTGGTTTCGAGTCGGTCGCGATTTAGCATAGATCGCCCAAGGAGGGGAAAGTGTCATTGGTTAAAGTTTTGCATCGAGCGGGCAAGTTCTTTTTGTCTGGGGCGCTAATTTTCGCGTTGAGTTGGGGTCTCGTCGGCTGCGGCGATCGCATTGAAAGCAAGGTGGAGCAGTTCCAAGAAACGGAAGCGACGCTAACCGAAGCGGCTCCCCCTGAGGCGATCGTTCAGTTGGATCGGAGTTTAGCCCGCTATCAACCCCAAGTGACGATTCTCGCTCCCGCACCGGGGGAGATTCTAGAAGAAACCGATGTGGCGATCGCCCTGCGAGTAGACGATTTGCCAATTTATCGCGATCCCGATTCGGGTTTGGGTCCTCATTTGGCTCTCGTTCTCGATAACGAACCGATTCGGGAGCTTTACGACCTCGAGGAGTCTTTTTCTTTAGAGGATGTCGTTCCGGGAACCCATACCCTGCGGGTGTTTGCGGTTAAACCTTGGGGAGAAAGTTTTAAGAATGAAGGGGCTTACGCTCAAACCACATTTTCTTTATTTGCACCAACTCCTCAAAATAGCCTTGATGCGTCCGAACCGATTCTGACTTATAACAGTCCCCAGGGGGATTATGGGGCGGAACCGATTCTTCTCGATTTTTATGTTGCTAATGCTCCTTTACACGTCGCGGCTCGAGAAAGCAATAACGATGAAATTACCGATTGGCACATTCGCGCTAATGTCAATGGCACGACTTTTCTGCTCGATCGCTGGGCTCCCATCTATCTCAAGGGATTTGAACCGGGAATTAATTGGGTAAAACTGGAGTTTCTCGATGAATATAACAATCCGGTTGAGAATGGGTTTAATACCTCAGTTCGCATTTTTAATTATCAACCCAATGGGCAAGATACCCTTTCTCAATTGATTCGCGGCGAGATCGATCCTCCCGATGCGGGAGGCATTGTCGATCCGAATTACCAACCCGTGGAAGTTGCACCCACAGTCGAAGAAGAATCGGAAGTAGTTACCGATAGCGAGGAAGAAATCCTTCCGGAGATTTCCGAACCCGTTAACTTAGAAGAAAATTCCGAACCCAGCGAGGAGATTTCACCCTCAGAACCCGAAACGCCACTGTTAGAGGAGATAGAAGAAGAAGTTTCCGAGACAGAAGTAGTGACGGAAAGTCAAGAAAATATTGAGGAGGAAATCCCAGAAGGAGAAGTTATTGAAGAACCCAGTCCGGTAGAAGATGAAGTAGAAGAAACGGTAATTTCTGCCCCCGAAACCGAGTTACTAGAAACCGAAACAGAAGAACCTGTTGAGGAGGCGATCGCCACCCCACCGAGTGATGCTGTAGAAGTTCCATCCGTTGAAGAGGAGATCGCACCCCCCGAAAATCCAGAAGTTTCTGAAAGCGATCGCGGCTTTTTTAGTGGATTACTCGATCGCTTTGCGGGTCAAACCGAAGAACCAACCGAGGCGATCGAAGAAGTCACGGAAGAACCAATCCCCGCAGTCGAAACGATTCCCGAAACTGAAACAGTATCAGAAAATTAATCGCATTGCGATCACTTTTTTCAAGTTGGGAAGAGCGATCTCTTTGACCTAAATAAATTCAACATGATTTTCCATTTCTGAAGGTTCGAGTACCTCCCAAATCAATATCAATCCTCGCACGATGTCACCAATCGAACGACTGTTAGGATGACAATAAGCAATACCGTAATGGTTTAAACCTCGCTGATGAATTGCTAAAAAATCATCATCGTGCGTAAAAATGACACGCTTTTGAGAAATTGCAAAAGCTAGCTGTGCCGGATCGGTAGCGCCTAAAAGTTGGGCTTCGGGTGTTGTCGTCACCTCAATATTCCGTCGCCTGAGACCTTCTGCAATGGCTCGTTCGACCTGCTCGTCTAGGTGAAATCTAATCTTCTCCAAGCTCCCTTCTCCTTAGTTTTTGTTGTACTTTAGAAGGAATTTGCGCTTGTAATTCTCGTACAAAATGTTCGCTGGCTTGAATGTGCTGTCGAATTTCTAAAAAATTATCGTGGTAATAAGCTAATGCAGCATATACATCCGCTAGCGTAATGGTCGGATGTCGCGACACGATTTCGTCTGGGGAAAGCCCCATTTGTTCGTGCCAAATGACAATATCTTGCACTCTAATCCGATGTCCGACAATGCAGGGTTTTCCTCCACAAATCTCCGGATCGATGTTAATGTGTTTGGCAATTACTGCGGTCATTTCAGTTATTGGTTATTAGTTATTGGTTTCGATCGCTAAAGCTGGAGGTTTAGAATAGCGAGTCTCTCCCTCTAGATTATTCCAATATCGCGCGATCGCTACCTGTTTATTCTCGATGGCTGAAAAATTAGGGTTTGAGGTTTTGCTGCGTGTTTGTCCAACCTTCGATCGCCCCTGCAACCACCGAACCGATAAGCGTTTTTTTCAATCCTCCCATAAGTCCTTCTTTTGCGGCTGCGATCGCTCGTTGTCTGAGAGTAGAATTGCTTTCAATCTGCTTGATGGTTGTTGTCGCGACTGCCATTTGTTCGTCGATTGTCGTGGTGGGTTGGCTTTTCTCTAGGCGATCGAGCAAATCTTGGATTTCTTGGGCTACACTGGCTAAGTCTTGGGATGAATTCTCATTAACATAGGTATTGCCTTCGGTATTAGCCGAGCCGTGAATATTTTCGCTATAACCCGATCCTTTAATTTGGTTGTTTTTAATGTTAATTGTGCGATCGGATTTGGATTGGTCTGCCACTGCCGTTACCTCTACATTAATCGCTCGTGTTGCTTGTAGTTTAACTATTTCCATCATATTCGCACTTTGTTGCTTGTATATCTCGATCTCTCGATCTTTCGCATTTAATTCGGCACGATACACCGTCTCTAATCGCTTCACTTCTTCATCGTATTTGACTCGAAAAGATTGCTCTATCTCTGCTTTATCGGCATCTTTGGGAGTGTTGATACGAACGACAAATGAACCATCATCTAAGTTTTCTATTGCTCTGACGGAGAAAGTGCGATCGCTTCCCTCGACTTTGATTTGCTCTTTCTTGAGTGCTTGAAACGAGTTTGAGAATGCTTGCCAGTCGATACCATTGCGGAAGATGAGATCGGTAGTTTCATGTGCTTTTTGAACCAGTCGGGCAAAGTCTCCGGGTGCAAATATTTTGGAGGGATCGGAGGGACGGCGATCGGTGTAGGTTGTCTCAAAGTTTTGTCGGTTATACTCATATTTCAAGTAAACATACTCGCAAATGACACCGTTGAGATTAGTCTTGCTGTTAATATTGCAATCTTGAATACAAGCCCCTGTCAGAGTGGCACCCTCAAAGTTGGTATTAAGTGCTTGGGTTGCGTAGAGATTGGCACGTCTGAGGTCAGCATCAATGAGACTGGCACGGCTGAAGTTAGTATTCCTGACATTGGCACTTTGAAGATTGGCACTCCGGAGATTGGCACTTTGGAGATTGGCACTTTGGAGATTGGTATTGCTGAGGTGAGCACTGATGAGATTAGCACTGATGAGATTAGCACTGATGAGATTAGCACCGATGAGGTTAGCACAACCAAGGTTAGCACAACCAAGGTTAGCACTTTGGAGACTAGCATGACTAAGATTGGCATGACCAAGATTGGCATTACTGAGATCAGCTTTAAAGAGGTTGGCTTGAGAGAGGTTGGCTTTGAAGAGGTTGGTACTAAAGAGGTTGGCATTACTGAGATCGGTACTAATAAGATTAGCGTTGCTGAGATTAGTATTTCTGAAATTAGCATTGCTGAGGTTGGCTTTGAAGAGGTTAGTATTAAATAGGCTGACTTCACTGAGGTTGGCATAGCTTAGATTAGCATTGCTGAGTTTGGCACAGCTGAGGTCAGCTTTGAAGAAATCGACACGAGTGAGGTTGATATTGCTGAGATTCGCACCCCTGAGATCAACCCTAACCAGATTCTCTTTCCTCCACTGATTCCACTCCTTTACCCCTTGTCTTAGTATCTTCAACTGTTCTTCATCAGCCATCTCCATAACCTCCACAACAACATCTCTATTATCTACTTTTTCCCTCTCAATACCGATCGCATATCTCCAGCAAAAATTCCTCGCTCACTCCCAAACAATGAGCAAGTCGAACAATATCACGATCCTTTATGGCAAGTTGTTTGGTAATCTTCCCAGTTTTCATGCACGCTTCCACGATACGGATCTCAGTAGAAAAAGCAAAATTTTGCGATTTTTGTAAAGAAAAGTAACAAGATTTGCCCTGTTTTATCTTGCTTTACTTGCGATCGCCTTTACCTTTCTTTACGCGATTGGCAAGCGATCGCGTATTACCATGAGGAAACGCGCGATATTCTCACTCAAAATCTTCAATTTACGCGATCGCAAGCCTACAGTTTTTATGAATAATTGTTACAACAGATCGATAATATTCAGTGTATTTACTTAAATATCTCAATCCAGAAAATCAAGCATATTGGCTGATAGTTTAACTCCAAAACTTTAGTGTATTTACTATTGGATTAGATAGGATGCAAGGGTATTCTTGAAAGTGAAGAGCAAAGATATATTTCTCATCGAGTAATAAAAATGACACTTTTCAACTTAGCCACTAGAGAATCTTCGACTGCTCATGTCAACGCGATCGAGCTAAAAGAAAAATCTCATCCCGCATCTCCATCACGCTCCCCGATAACATTGCATTCCACAACCTTAACACCACAACTGTTTGCGGCTAAGAGAATATCTCAAATGCTATTCAATAAGCAAATCAAAGCAAGAGAACAGAAAAAAGAGAATAACATCAACTCAGAGACGGTTAAAGTTTTACTCGTTGACGATAGCGCGATCGCAGCCAAATCGATTCATCGATTATTGGCTGACGAACCCGACATTCAATTCTATTATTGTAACGATCCGCACCAAGCAGTTTCCATGGCTATGGAAATTTCGCCAACCGTCATCTTGCAAGATTTGGTGATGCCGAATATAGATGGCTTGACGATGGTAAAATTTTTCCGCGCTAATCTCGCAACTCGTTCGATTCCTATTGTTATATTATCCAATCAGGAAGAATCCATTGTGAAAGCTGAGGCGTTTTCTTTGGGGGTTAATGACTATTTGATCAAGCTCCCCGATCCGATCGAACTGATTGCACGTCTGCGATACCATTCTACAGCTTATATCAATCAATCTAAAGTTGCTTTTTATAACCAAGAACTCGAGCGTCGCGTTGCAGAAAGAACCTCAGAATTAGAAACAACGTTGGAAGACTTAAAACAAACTCACGCGAAACTCATTCAAAAGGAGAAAATGGCTAGTTTAGGTCAATTAGTTGCTGGAGTTGCTCACGAAATCAATAATCCCATTAATTTTATTTCTGGCAATATCAAGCCAGCACAAGATTATGCCAAAGATCTGCTCGATATAATCGCATCATACCAACAAGAATGCCCTCAAGTCACTCAAAAACTCCAAAAGAAAATTGATGAGATCGATCTTGATTTTATCCGCGAAGATTTTATAAAACTACTAGACTCGCTGAAAATGGGAGCAAACCGCATCCGATCGTTGGTTGTCTCTCTACGAGACTTTTCTCATTTGGACAAAGCAGAGACAAAAATGGCTGATATCCACGATGGGATTGATAATACCCTCTTGATTTTAGGCTCTAAATTAAAAAATGTCCGCGTCATTCGCAATTATGAAGATTGCCCGATGGTGGAGTGTTTTCCGGGGCAATTAAATCAAGTGTTTATGAATATTTTAGCCAATGCGGCGGATGCTGTAGAAGAGAAAAGACAGCATTTTCACGAATCCGAAAATTATGCCGATATCGATCGCCCCTTGGGGTATCAGCCAGAAATTTGCGTTCGCAGTCAAACTCTAGACGATCGTTGGATTCAAGTGACGATCGCCGATAACGGACTGGGAATTCCCGACGATCTGTGCGATCGCATTTTCGAGCCATTTTTCACCACGAAACCCGTAGGCAAAGGAACGGGTTTAGGATTATCCATCAGCTATCAAATTATTGTTGAAAAGCACGGTGGAACGATTGATGTAGCGGGAATTCCGGGACAAGGGACAACGTTTACGATTAAAATTCCTCAGCAAATACTTTCTCGTTGAAGGGATATCATCTTTATTTGCCAATCAATTTTACCGCACCGATGCCCCCAAAATATAAGGCCAAAACCGCACCTCCGAGCAGGGATTGGGTAATCGGATCCGTGGATGGTGTAATCACTGCACCTAAAATTGCTGCCGTGAGGACGACATAACGCCAACCTGCCAGCATGAGTTCCGAACTCACAATGCCTAATTGTGCCAAAATCAATTGCAAAATCGGCACTTGAAACACCAAACCCGTCCCAAACATTAACAACAACACAAACTCAAAATAGCGATCGATTGACCATGCTTGCTCTACCACATCGGCACCATAACTGATAAAAAAGTTTAAGGCTGCGGGAATCAAAGCAACATAAGAGAACGCCAATCCCACAAAAAAGAGAATGCTCGAACCCAGTACGACGGGACCCAGAAGACGGCGTTCTCGTCGCGTTAATCCCGGTAAGACGAATTGAATAATCTGGTAGAGAATCCAAGGACTGGAAATCAAGATTCCCGTATAACCGGCCACTTTAATCGACACAAAAAAGAATTCCCCTGGTGCCAATTGCAAAAACTTGACCCCATTGGCAGGCGTTTCCAACAAGGCAACAATCGGTCGCACGAAGAAAAAACAACCGACAACCCCAATCGCGATCGCGATTAAACTGGAAAAAATCCGCCACCGCAGTTCGTCGAGATGGTCGAAGATGGACATCTCAACATCATCGGGGACTTCATCGAGGGGGTTTTGCTTGTTTTCTGGCGCGTCTTTGAGGTCGGTCGTCATATTGTTTCTGGGATGCTCGCGATCGCTCCCCATTGTATCGCGTCCCGTCTGAGAAACCGAGATTTTGCTGGCTTGGAAATTTCAAATAGCCTTATATCGTAGCCAATTCAAATAAATCGATCGAGATATTGGATAAAATCTTATTCATATGAAACAATGAGAGATAGTTTAAACAATTTTAATATTTTCCTAAATTACAGGAGGACGCGAAAAATGGACATTATTGATTGGCGGGTTGTTGCTGTACTTGCCCCCATTCTTATTGCTGGCGGCTGGGCAGTCTTCAATATTCTGGCGGTTGCTTTGGGTCAAGTTCAGTCTTTCTTAAACAAAAACAGCTAGATTTTTTTTCTCGCTTTTCATCGTGGTAGAGTCTCTCTACCGCGATTTTTACAGGCGCGATTTTTACGGGGATAATAATTCTAGGGCGATATTGACCTTCTCTCGCACGGCCTTGGCCGAGGTATGCAACGCCGCCAATTCTGTCTCATTCAATTGCAATTCGATGACTCGTTCGATTCCCGTCTTACCCAAGCGACAGGGAACGCCGATAAAAACATCCTCTAATCCGTACTCTCCCCGTAAATAAGCGGCGGCGGGGAGTAAATTCGAGCGATCGCGCAGGATTGCCCCGACCATGTGACAGGCAGAGGAAGCGGGGGCAAAATAGGCACTGCCGTTCTTAAAGAGTTTCACTAATTCTGCCCCGCCGTGACGGGTTCTCTCCATCAAGCGGGCGATCGCTTCTCCTTCCAGCAATTCCGCCAGAGGCACGCCTCTCACCGTACAATAGCGGGGCAGAGGCAGCATTAAATCTCCGTGACCGCCGAGAACCATCGTGCTGACATCTGCGATCGCCACCCCCAATTCCATGGCAATAAACGCTTGCAACCTTGCCGAATCTAAAACCCCTGCCATTCCCATCACTCGTTCCGGCGGTAATTGCGTTACCTGCCAAGCCACATAGGTCATGACATCCAAAGGATTGGTCACGACGATGAGAATCGCCTCGGGAGACTGTGCCATCGCTTTGCGTGCCACCTCAGACACGATTTTTCCATTGATGCCGATCAAATCATCGCGATTCATTCCCGGTTTGCGAGGCAATCCTGCCGTGATGACGACAATATCGGAATTCGCTGTTTCCTCATAATCATTCGTGCCGATAATGGTGCGATCGTGGCCGGCCAGTCCCCGTGCTTCCAACAGATCCAAAGCCACTCCTTGGGGCAGTCCTTCCACCACATCCACCAACACCACATCGGCCAAGTTATTTTCGAGAATGCGCTGGGCGAGGGTCGAACCCACTTTTCCCGCCCCCACTACGCAAACACGAGGAGAGGAGGGAATTTGAGGAAGGATTGAAGCACTCATTTCAAGGAACGATTATCGACTATCAATTATCAATTTGTGCGGATTGGCAACTAATCAACCAATTCCAATTGATCCAACTTAAACCAAATACTGGGGGTCGGGACGTAGAACTTAACAAAAGCATAATCGCCATCGATATCGAGGACTTCCCCCTTACTTTCAAAGAGATAGGAGGGAAAACGGGAATCGCTGGCGGTGGCCTCGACACTATTGACTAACTGCTCTTTCAGGATGCGAACTAAAGCACCTTTTTTCATTTTTCCAGCCATAATCGTAAATTGAGGGAGGTTTTCAATTGCTATTTTTAATACGCTCTCATTGTGGCATAGTTTCTGGCGGGGATTTTCAAGATTGTTAAAATTTCTGGCGGTCAGAAGGAGATATCTATCAAATCGATCACAACTGATAGCTAAACCCAAAGAATAAGAGAACGCTTGCCACTATACTGCCGATCGCCGCGATCGCTAAATTCGTCATATTCGATTGACTGGCGGAGGCCATGGCCGTATTGAGATCCGGTGGGGTCAAGCGTTCGTAGTTTTCGACCGCCACCGTCATTTCCGGGAGGGAGGTGATCAACGCCCCGACAAAATAATGCAGTCCTGCAAAAATTGCCGCACCAAAAAAATGCTGCAATATCGGCGAATAGAGTTCCGACCAGGCGAGGAACAAAGCGTTAACAATGTAGCACGAGGAAATTAACCCCACCGTTCCCAAGAAAAAATCCCGCCAACTGGGATGATGATCTTGTTCGTCGATGTCTTCATAGAGTTCAATTCGTTGAGCCTTGAGCTTATTTTCAAAAAAGAAGAAAATCCCCATGCCGATCAGACAAAAAATCCCTCCGATAAAAACGGCATAACTCGGCCGGGGGGAATGAGTGAGAGGCAACGGTTTAAATTGATTGACTCCCGTAATGCACCAGTAAGCCAAACTGGCAAAGCAAAACATCGTTAATGACATGACAATATGCCAAAGCCAAAGATTTTTTTCCTTGATACTTAAAGCAATAAACTTTTTTATATTTTGCATTTTGCCCATTAATGCCCATTTAAAAATCGCAAAAAATGGCGCAATTAAGAACATGAGATAAATATTGGCAAAATTAGACCCGAGGGGATTGGCAATTCCTCCCATCCTCCCCAAAGTAAAGGCAATAATCATCGAAAACAATTCGGGATTATTCGTACTGGAATTAATAACTAAAGTCCGCTTGTCCCGACCCCAATAGAGTCCGGCTAAACCTGCCGCCGCATTGACCATGTAATCCGTTGTTTCGGGGATGCACCAAAAACAAATTGTTCCGGCAAAACTCAGGGATAAAATTAAAAAACCCGTTTCTCCGAGTAAATCGTGGATGTGAATAAACAGTTCTGTCATTTTCTGTCAGAATAGAAAAAAATGGTATGGTTATTGGCGATCGCTAAAGACCCTCGTAAAGTGCGATCGCAATGGAAAGTATTTTTAACGGAATGCAAAAATTGTATGCGAAGCTAGATTGCTAGAGATACATTGCAAGCAATCTGATGCACAAAATATTGATAAAGTTAGGATGGACGAGATTTTTTTATCTTAATAATATTTTAATGTTTAAAGTACGCATCAGTCAAGGTTTTCCCCCGTTGACCGCGTAATTCTCTATGCTATCATCAACGCTCAAACTCAAATATCACCAATGATTGCTCCTTCTGTGTCGATTTGTATCATTCTCGGAACGAGACCCGAAGCCATTAAACTTGCTCCCGTCATTCAGCAATTTCGCGATCGCTCGAACTTAAAGACCCACACCATTCTCACAGGACAGCATCGAGAAATGGTCGATAGCGTCATGCAGCTATTTCACTTAGAAGCCGATCGCGACCTGAATATCATGCGACCCAAACAGAGTTTAACAGATATTACCTGCAATACCTTGCGAGGACTAGAGGAGATTTTTCGGGAGATCGAGCCGAGTTTGGTGGTGGTTCAAGGGGATACAACAACAGCATTTACGTCCGCACTCGCAGCATTCTACCAACAAATTCCCATCGCCCACGTCGAAGCTGGACTGCGAACCGACGATCTCTTCAATCCCTACCCCGAAGAAGCCAACCGACGCTTAATTTCCCAAATCGCCCAACTTCATTTTGCCCCGACTCCCCTCGCTGTTGCCAATCTCGAGCGATCGGGGATAACGGGTGACATTCACCAAACCGGAAATACCGTCATTGATGCGCTCCTCACCGTCGCCAAAACCCAGCCGGAATGCGAAGTACAGGGGCTAGACTGGGAAAAATACCGCGTTTTACTCGCCACCGTCCATCGGCGAGAAAATTGGGGACAGCCTTTAGAGGACATTTTATCCGGATTCGAGGAAGTTTTAGCCGAATTTACAGATACGGCTTTGCTTTTACCCTTGCACCGCAATCCCATCGTCAGAAATCCCATTCAAAATCGCTTGGGACAACATCCGAGAGTTTTTCTCACAGAACCTCTCGATTACAGCCAGTTAGTCGGTGCAATTCAAAAATGTCACTTATTGCTTACCGACTCGGGCGGATTGCAAGAAGAAGCCCCCAGTTTGGGAAAACCCGTTTTAGTGTTGCGGGAAACCACAGAACGTCCGGAAGCCGTGACAGCAGGGACGGCGAAATTAGTCGGGACAAATGCCAATGCGATCGCCAAAGCCACTTCTCAATTACTCGGGGATGCCTCAGCATATCGCCAAATGGCTAATGCCATTAATCCATTTGGAGATGGGACCGCCTCCGAACGAATCGTCCAAATTGTCACCCATTATTTATCTGAAAAAGAAAAGATAAAATAGAAGCGATCGATCTGTAAAAATGGGGAGAAGTGCAAATCTTTTCCATTGCTTGCGATCTATTGATAATTGTTCATTGAAAAAGGATGTCTGATTCCCTCTCACCCGATTTATTTGGCGCATTTTTAGCCGATACGCCGAATGCCATCGCCTTATTCGATCGCCAAATGAACCATATTATCGCCAGTCGTCAATGGTATTGCGATTACGATCTGGACGAAGAAAATATTATTGGGCGATCGCTCCTCGATCCGGCTTGCCAATATCACATTTCTCCTCGCTTGCTATCCCATTGGAAAAGTGTATATCCTCAATGTCTCCAAGGAGAAAAATACCGAACTGAAGGCTATTCCGTTTTTAAAGCCAATGGTGAAAAAGAATGGGTACAGTGGGAAATGTCTCCTTGGCAAATAAATGAGGCGGAAATTGGCGGCGTTATTCTCTCCAGTCGCTTTATTACCCCGTGGAAACAACAAGAAGAAATCTTACGGAAAACAGAAGAACGCTTTCTGAATTTATCTGCCAATTTACCGGGGATGATTTTCCAATTTTTACTGTATGAAGATGGCAGAGTTTCTTATCCCTATGTTAGTTCGGGTTGTCAAGATTTATTTGAAGTCGAACCCGAAGCCATCCAAGAAAATCCCTTCTTGATTATCGATCGCATTCATCCCGACGATCGCCAAAGTCACGATCAATCCGTTGCCATGTCGGCGAAATTGCTCTCACCGTTTTATTGGGAAGGTCGTTTTATTTCGCCTTCGGGGCAAACCAAATGGATTGAAGCCTCTTCTCGTCCCGAACGACAATTTAATGGAGCCGTATTATGGGATGGTTTAATCATCGATATTACCCCTAGAAAAATTGCCGAAATTGCCGTTCAACAATATCAGGCTCATTTAACGGAAATGGTCAGAGATCGGACGCGAGATTTAACGACCGCTAATGAAAGATTACAGCAAGAAATTCACGAACGAGAAAAGCAGGCCGAATATCTGCAAGCAACTTTAGAGAAATTAAAAGAAACCCAAGCGCAACTCATTCAAACCGAAAAAATGTCCAGCTTGGGGCAATTGGTTGGGGGAATCGCTCACGAAATCAATAATCCGATTAATTTCATCTACGGCAATATCGACCATTTGAATTATTATTCTCGCGACCTATTGTCTTTACTAGATTTATACAACATACAAAAAAGTACGCAAAACTCAGAAATTAACACGCTTAAAGAAAAAATTGATTGGGATTTTATTAAAATCGATCTCCCTCATTTGCTGGACTCGATGAAAGAAGGTTCTCGACGCATTCGTGATATTGTTTTGTCTTTACAAAATTTTTCCCGTCACGATGAATCCGAGATAAAATTTGCAGATATTAGTGAAGGAATTGAAAGTACATTAAAAATCTTGGGCAATCGCCTTAAATTAAGTCATGATGGTACAGAAATTAAAATTGTCCGGGAATATGGAGAAATTGCCCCTATAGAATGTTATCCGAGCTCGATCAATCAAGTATTTATGTATATTTTTAGTAATGCGATCGACGCTTTGGAAAGCGATCGCGCAAAAAATCTCACAAAGACTCCCACAATCGCCATTCATACTCAAACAGCTAGCGAGGGAGTGGAAGTCATCATACAAGACAATGGCTGCGGCATGAGCGAAGACATTAAAGGCAAACTATTCGATCCTTTTTTTACGACAAAACCCGTCGGTGTAGGAACAGGTTTGGGATTAACGATTACCTATCAAATTATTGTCGAACAACATCAAGGCAGAATTGCGATTGAAAGCGAATCAGATCGAGGAACAAAAGTGATAATTCTGTTGCGCGATCGCTTGAATCATTTCCACGAACCTTTAACTAACAACGAATAGAACCGCTTCGACATCCTGAATTGTGCTTTAACCATTGTTACCTCACTCCTACCCCTCCTCTCTCTGACCAAATCAACATCAATTTATAAATAGATTCTAAGCATTAGTTGCAGTCAGTGTGGAGAAAAGGGTTTCTAAATCTTCTTGAGTGTAGTTGAACTGCGCGATCGCAATTCCCGCAGCAATCAAAGTTTTTAAAAACTCTGCCCCCTCTTCTTTTGTGCCGGAAAATTTAACTTTTACGCTTCCCGTATCCCGCAACATTTCCCAACTTTCTACCCACAAACAATTTTTTAACTCGGTTTCCAATCTTTCCAAATTATCCAAAGCAGTAATTAAAAGATGAGGGCGGGAAAAACGGTTGTAAATATCTTTCAAAGGCGCACTTTCCAGTAAAAAACCGTATTCCATCACGCCGATTGAGGTACAAAGCTCTGCCAAATCGCTTAGAATATGGGAGGAAATTAAAATTGTCATTCCCGCTTCTTGTAGGGTTTTAATCGTCTCGCGAAACTGCATCCGGGAGAGGGGATCTAAGCCTGATACGGGTTCGTCTAAGAGTAAAACAATCGGTTCGTGAACGATCGTTCGTGCCAAACTGAGGCGTTGTTTCATGCCTCGGGAAAGGGTCGAGATGGCGCTATTTCTGCGATCGACTAACCCAACCAACTCTAACACCTCATTGATACGACGCTGGCGATAGGGTTGTTTCAGTCCGTATAAGCGGGAAAAATAGTCCAAATACGTTAAAATCGTCAAATCTTCATAGACGGGATAATCATCGGGGAGATAGCCTAAATGCTTCTTTAAACGGGCATTGGTGTCATTTCTGAGCAGGCGATCGCCATGAATGTAAATCTCCCCGATTGTCGGTTCTTCGATCGCTGCCAACATCCGAATTAAAGTTGTTTTTCCGGCCCCATTCGCCCCAATCAAACCATAAACTTCCCCCTCAGTAATTTGCAAGTCGATCGCATTCACCGCAATACGGCGATCGAATTGTTTCGTTAATCCATAAGTCGCGATCGCAAGTTCTTTACTCATTTTTTTAGTTATTAGTTATTGGTTATTGGTTAAAGGAATTCGCTTTTGAATGAGTCCCAAAACTGTCTCCCACAGGGTTGTGATAATTGAAGGTTTGAGTTGTTTTTGCAACTCTTGATAAAGAGACAATTCGGAAAGCTCTAACTCCGTCGCGATCGCTAAAGCCAGATCGCAATATTCTCTTGCTGTTTCTAAGTTACCCAAGTTTTGATTCAGGCGGGCCAAATTCTTCAAAATTTCTGCCTCTAAATGTTGTGCATGAATGTTACGTGCAATTTTTAACGCTTCTTGCAAATGCTCTCGGGCTTCGGAATATTCCTCTAAATGCAGGTGACTTTCCCCAATATGACCGATTAAGCGCCCTTCCTCGTAACGATCTCCCAATTCTCGCGCGATCGGCAGACTTTGTTGTAGGTGTTTGATGGCTTGGGTATGATTGCCCAAAAAGCCGTAAATTACCCCCAAATTCCCCAAAGCCGTCCCTAATTCCGAGCGATCGCCGGAGGTGCGAGCGATATTCCAATGCTGCTGATAGAGAGACATGGCGCGATCGCTGTCTCCAAGAGCATGATAGGCATTCCCCAAGTTACCAAAAACGCGCCCTTCCTCTAACTTATCTCCGATCGCGCGGACGGTTTTTAATGCCTTGTGAGAAACGCGAATTGATTTATGATAGTTTCCGAGATAAAAATACGCCATGCCCAAACTAATCAAGGCTTTTCCTTTACTGGGTAGATCGTTGAGGGCTTCGGCAACGATCAAGCGTTCTTCAAATCGCTCTAGGGCGCGGCGATAATTACCCAAAGCACAATCGGCATTTCCTAACTGCATAACGGCTTTTCCTTCCCAAGGGCGATCGCCGATGTTGCGGGCGATATTCAGTAACTCTTCATAATAGGAAATTGCTGTATTGTACTCGCCCATATTGCCATAAGCATTGCCGATATTGAGCAAGGCTTCTTCGAGTTTGCTAACTGCTTGAGAGCGTTTTGCTGTTG
Organism: Cyanobacteria bacterium P01_E01_bin.42; assembly: GCA_039194995.1. Lineage (GTDB taxonomy): Bacteria > Cyanobacteriota > Cyanobacteriia > Cyanobacteriales > Spirulinaceae > CCY15215. Next base: position 29,811 of record JBCCVR010000049.1, read on the forward strand.
TAATCTCCTCTTTATCTAAAGTTTGCCGCGCGAGGTCGAGATAGTGCTTCAAATACTCTACCGTTTGCGTATAATCTTTCAGAGCATAATAGGAATTGCCTAAATTGTAGAGAATCGTCTCTAAATTTTCTTTGCCTTGCTCTTTGCCTTTTAAGGTGAGATATTGTTGCAAGTATTCAATGGTGGGACGATAGCGATCGCTGGCGTAACAAGCATTTCCCAGATAGAGTAAAGTTGTCTCCAATTCTGCGGGCATTGCTCCGGCTTCTGCGAGATTGAGATATTGTTGGAGATAGTCGATCGCGCGTTCGTATTCCTTCAGGATATAATAGCCGCGTCCCAAGGCAAATACGGTTTCTTCAAAGCCTTCTCGTTGTTCTCGGTTGTTTTCGGTGAGGTTCAAATATTGACTGAGATATTCCAGTGCGGGGGAATATTGTTCTTTGATATAGTAAGCACGGCCGAGTTTGAGGAATATTTTTGTTAAATTGGGACGCTGTTTTTGGCTCTCGACGCGATCGAGATATAGTTGCAAGTATTCAATCGTGCGATCGCGATCTTGCAGTACGGAATAGGAGTTCCCTAAATATAACCAAGTTGTTTCTAGATCGCGAACTTGTTCTTTGTCATTCGTTAAATTGAGGTAGTGTTGCAAGCAATCTGCGGCGTTTTCGTATTTTTGCTGATAATAGTAAGCATTTCCTAAATACAACCAAGTTGTTTCGAGGGAAGGTGTTTTTCCCGTCTTCTCCAAGATTCCCATATATTGCTGCAAGTATTGGATTGCCCGTTCCCAATCTTGGAGAAAATAATGAGCATTTCCCAAATAAAGGAAGATATTTTCTGAGGCGATCGCTTTTCCTCGTTCTTCGAGAAGCTGACAATGTTGCTGTAAGTATTGAATCCCCCGCTCGTATTCTTGTAAGTAATAATAGGCACTCCCAATTGCAAGCAAGGTTTTGTCAAATTCTGGTTCTCCTTCGGCATTCGCAACGATATCCAAGTATTCTTGCAAATGTTCCGCAGTTTTGCGATAGTTTTGGAAGGAATAATAAGAATTTCCTAAATATAGTAATGTTGTTACCAAACTATGCTTTTGTTCGCGATCGCGGGCAATGGGCAGATATTGCTTCAAATATTCGACAGCTTCTTGATATTTATGGAGAGAGTAATAGGAATTTCCCAGATAAAATAAGGTATCTTCCGAACCAAAAACTTCAGCAAAATTAGGAGTTAACTCCAAACATTGCTCTAAATATTCAATGGTTTTTGCATAATGTTTCAAAGAATAATGGGCATTGCCTAAATATAAAAATGTGCGATCTAAATGGGGAATTCCGGCTTTTTCCGAGAGGGTATCGAGATAGTCTTGCAAGTATTGAATCGATTTTTGATAATCTTGACGCAGATAATGAGTATTTCCCAACCCTTGCAGGCACACTGCATCGATTTGCTTGTTAACCTGCCCGAGCAAGGGTTCGTAGAGAGCGATCGCTTCCTGAAAATAGCCGCCTTTTTCGAGGCGATCGTGCAGGGTTTCCCCAGTTTCCAAACGAACGAATAAAATTTCGCTGGCTTCTTCCCAAGCTCCCAGTTGGCAAAGATGGTAAAACGCCTCCAAATAGCCACGCACCTGCTCCAGTTGAGAATCACTGGGATCGGACTGGTACATTTGTAGGTAGTAAAATGCCCAGCGAATATGTGCGATTTCAGTTAAGTTTAAATCTTCTAAAACTTCGTGCAAACTTGGTAAAGGCTCGTCGTTGCCAATATCGCTAATGCTGCGCTTTAATCCCAGCCAATATTTAGCGCATTCAAGAAATCGCGCTAGGGCAGAGAGTTTATCTGTGAAGGGAATATCACTTTCGGGAATTTGGGATTCGACTGTATTTTCGTCTTCAACCGCAGGAGCACAGAGTACAAACTGTTTTTCTGCCTTGCGATAGCGAGCTTTTAAGGCTTCTCGTTCCGATAAAATCTTGAAATTTACTTTTTTTTCGAGTTCGGTCATTTCTTTCTCCCTTCTAATTCAACTTCTTGTAAATGATTTAACATAATTTGACGCAAAAAATCGTGTAAGTAATAGCGAACTTGCAAACGTTTCTTTTCTTCCTCTACAAAAAAACGACGCTTGAGAATATCCAAAGCAGATTTTTGTTCCCTTGCAGAAAAATTACCGATCGCGAATCCCCAACCTTGAGGCTCGATAGCGCGTTGATTTGCTGCCCCTAAACACAATAATTCATAGGCGAGAGGATAGATTTCATTTAAACGCTGATAGGTGCGTTCGATGGACAGTTGCACCCAATCCGATAACCTCCGAGAAGGCGTATTCACCGCGCGATCGCCGTTGGTAATATCTATTTCATATTCGCAGCCATAATCGCGCCAATACGCTTGAATATTGCCATAATAAGGGTACTCTCGAATTTCTCCAGCAATGATTTTGAGCATGAGGGGATGTCCCTCATAAACTTCCGTAATTTCTCTGAGACAAGTTTCCTCAATGGGAGTTTGCAGTTGTACGCCCCAAGCTAGAAAAAGCTGTTTAATGGTTGATAATTGCAAGCCATCAAGGGCGATCGCGCTCATTTTCTCCCGAGAAAAATTAGTAAATAATACGGGTTGCAGGCGAGTTGTCACCACTAGACGCGATCGCAACTCCGGCAGTTCCATTATTCCTTGGAAAAAGCGATCGAGGCTCGGACTGATAAAATTACCTTCGCTATCGAGTAATGTTTCTATCCCGTCGAGTCGCAGCAAACAGGGCTGAAATTGCAATTTTGCTAGAACGGCGGCAATCAGGTTATTTTCTCCCCGTTGTAAGAGTTCTTGCTGGGCAATTTCTTCTCCTAAAACCAAACGCGAGATCGATTCAAATCCGCCTCGCTCTAGGTGAAAATCGATATGGAGTCCTAAAGAAAACTCTTGTTGCAAGGTCGGATTTTGACTTAAATGCTCTGCTAATGCTGTCTTGCCAATACCGCCAATTCCCTCTAAAGAAAGCAGCCAACATCCTCCTTGTAACTTTTGTATCAGTTGCCGCGAAAGGTCGTCTCTTCCTAGCCATAGTGAGGTGGGCGGATCTTGACTTTCTTGCGAGATATCTGCTTCTGCCTCAATGGGTAAAAGTTGATAATCGCTGCGGCGCAGTCTGAGATCGAAGGCTTTAAATAAGGCTTTGAGTACTGCCAGTTCTTCGGGCTGGCGGCGATAGAGAATGGAAATAGTACGATCTACGGGAATATTGGCGCGACGGGCGATTTTGCCATAACTCGCCTGCCGATTTTGCGCGGCATAACTTTGGGCGATCGCGAATTCTATTTTCTCGATGCCGCGATCGCTTAAAATGCCGCCTTTCTTGGGTTTTAGGGGTTTAGGGGATTGGGTTTGCGCTGCCACGAAGCACCTCTTAGCATTCGAAGAAAGCTATAATATAGCATCTTACATTTTTTTACAATTAATTGCGAGAGCGTTTTCACATCAAACGCACAATCTCATCTGCTAAGTTTTGCGGGCGATCGATCAAAAGATCCGGATGATATTGGATTAAGATTTCTTGAGAATTAAATCCCCAAGTTACGCCAATGGCTTTAACCCCACTCTTTTTGGCTGCATCGATATCGCGAGTTTCATCGCCAACGTAGGCAACGAGATGGGGATCGAGTTGATATTGGTGTAAAAGTTTGCGCAGAATCCGATCTTTACCAAAAATCGTGTTGCCAGAATAAACAAACTCAAAGATATTTTCGAGATGATGCTCTTTCAGGAAAGCATTGACATTTTTTTCAATATTAGACGTTAAAATACCGAGTTTGATTTGGTTTTCTTTGAGACTGTTTAAAGAGCTTTCAATCCCTTCGATGGGCAAAATATTGGTAATTTCTCGATTTAATTCTTCTCTTGCCCTTCGCAGGAGGAAAGGGATTTTAAAAATAGAAATTTTCGATCTTCTAACGATTTCTCGCGAACTCAACCCTCGCATTTGAATCACTTCTTCGTCGGTAACGGGGTCATACCCAAATTCCTCTGATAATTGATTGAGAATCTCAACAAAAGTCTGGTGCGTATCCGCGATCGTGCCATCAAAATCGAAAATTACTAATTCTATTGCCATTGTTTCCAATTACCCATGACCATTTTTTGAATTTTGAATTTTGAATTTTGAATTGGCAAGGTTAGCACGGGCATTACGTCGCCACATTTTAGGTTTGATCCGTCGCAATGCGGAGGCTCGAAAGCGTCGATCCCATTCTTCCTCAGAAATGGTTGTCAATTCGTCCAAATGGGGCGAAATATTACCGGGATAGGGGTGAAAATCAGCAATATCTGTTTCCGTGGCAAATCGTTGATTCCAAGGGCAAACCTCTTGGCAAATATCGCATCCTGCAACCCATCCTTCTAAATGAGAAGCGATCGCATCGGGCAATGTTTCGGCTCGGTTTTCGATGGTATGATAGGCAATACAACGATTGGCATCGACAACAAAAGGCTGGGCGATCGCTCCCGTCGGACAGGCATCCAAACAGCGCCTGCAAGTCCCGCAATGTTCCGTATGAGGGCGATCGACAGCAAGGGACAAATTGGTAATAATTTCCCCCAAAAAGACCCAACTCCCATACTCCCTTGTAATCACATTACTATTTTTTGCAATCCATCCCAAACCCGCTCTTTGCGCCCAAACTTTATCTTGTACGGGTCCGGTATCGGCATAATAACGAGCTTGGATTCCCTCTTCCAAACCTTCCAGCCATTGCGTTAAAATCTTCAGTTTTTTATGTAGGATTTTGTGATAATCTCTCCCCCAACTGTAGCGGGATATTTTAGCGCGATCGCGACTTTCTTGATGTTGATGAGGCGTATAGTAATTGACTGCAACAGCTATGACAGACTGTGCATCCGGTATTATCTCCCGGACATCACAACGTTGGGGACTCTCCATCCATTTCATTTGGGCTTGATAGCCAGAATCCAGCCAAGTTTGCAAGTGATTTTCTAACTCATCTTCTTGGTCAATTGCGGCAATCCCTACCTTATGAAAGCCAATTTCTTGTGCTTTTTTTTTGATTTTGTTGCTTGTTGTTTGTTCGTGAGTTATTGCTCGTTCATTGTTCATTGTTCATTGTTACGGGGTCGGGAAGGGGATCGCTCGCGGGATTGGAAACTGATGCTTCCTTGTGGGCATCTGCTCGTTTTTTCAGTTTGAGCAGGCATAAAATGACGATTGTTAGCGCCCCCGATAAGGCAACAAAATTAGGATTGACATACAAGAAAAACTTGCTCAATTCTGTCCCGATAATACATCCTTGAACAATCGTTGTTCCCAATAAAGCCCACTCTCGTTCTCGCAACAGTGCCAGACTGACAAAAATTGAAATCAAGCCAGCAATAAGAGCAATTGTCGCAATCACCAACGTCATAAAAGTTGCCATTGCCGAACTTTCCGGGCTAAAGTCTTCTGAAAGTTCGAGCGTTGCCCCCAAAAGAACTTTAACCCCTTGTTGAGAAGCCAACAAGAAACTTAAGGGAATAACAATAACGGCATTAATTAGCTGTAACGACCCCAGAGTCGTCCAATGCACTAACGAAGAGGAAATTTGGATTTTTGCCATGATTTTTTATGCCGAAATGTCAATTTCTTTTGATAGAATAAATTAGGAAAAGACAGTTTTATATCGGGATTTCTTCGATGCTATCTAAAGAAATCAGCATATTTGCCGTCTTTATATTTTCTTCATTTTCTGGAATTCGCTGACAGCGTGCCGCAAATTCGCAGTGGGAGCATAACCCTTTACTTTCGGAAACTTGCGGAAAGGGGACGCGATCGCGATCGCGTTGAATCCGTGCAGCTTCCAGTTGGGTTAAAAGATGGGTGAGATCCTGCCGAGTTTGCTCGTGTTGGACGGTATTATAACTAAATTTTAAGGACTCGGGACGAGATCCGACAAACCAATAGGTCAGAGAAATCCGTTCGGGGACGAAATCAGAAGTTTCGGCGAGAACAAAGGGATAGAGACGGGTTTGCCAGTTTCGAGCCAAGCGATCGCGGCTTTTCGGCTGGCGATAGGTTTTCCAGTCGAAAATTTGGGCGCGATCGTTGGTGACGATTAAGAGATCGTAAATAACCGACAGTAAATAGTTTCCCAAAGTTAGCGTGCGAGGATGCTCGGCTTCTCGCAGGGTACTGGCTTCGGGGTTTGTGACATTAGGAGCGACTTGGATGAGAGAAGATACCGTGCGATCGAGTTCGGCGTTCTCTTGCAAAAGAACCTCAACGGGCAGGCCGAGTTCCCTCTGTTGCATTAAAAGGTGAAATTGCGTCCCCCAAGCAAGGTTTTCTTGTTGTTCTGGTTCGATGGGGGATCCCAATTGGTCGAGGTAGAGATACTGATATTTGCGAAAGCAGGTTTCGAGAAGATTGAGATGGCCTTGGGAAATGCGGATGGGGGACATGGGAGGTTTGGGGGTGGGGGAGCATCGGGAGCATCGGAAGCGTGGGGAGCGTGGGGAGCGGGGGAAGATGGGGAGATATTTATACTTTAGCCTTCATCCTCTATTCTGCTAGATGGAAACCCAATTACAAAAGGTCATGGTAGCGGTAGCAATCTTAGCAGCAGGGAAGGGAACGCGCATGAAATCGCAGTTACCCAAAGTTTTACACGCCCTGGGAGGGAAAACCTTAGTCGAACGTGCCCTTCTCAGTTGCGAGTCGGTGAATCCGTCGAGACGTTTGGCGATCGTGGGATATCAAGCGGAACGAGTTCAAGCGTCTCTGACTTCCTATGACAATATAGAATTTGTGGAACAAACGGAGCAATTGGGGACGGGTCACGCTATTCAGCAACTCATGCCTCATTTAAAGGATTTTGAGGGGGATGTGTTGGTGCTGAATGGGGACGTGCCATTATTGCGATCGCAAACCATCGCCAAGTTATGGGAAACCCACACGACTCATAAAAATGCAGCCACGTTATTAACGGCGCAGTTACCGAACCCTCAAGGTTACGGGCGGGTTTTTTGCGACAATGAGAATTACGTGCAACAGATTATCGAAGATCGCGATTGTACGACGGCACAAAAGCAAAATCGCCGGATTAATGGCGGGGTTTATTGTTTCAATTGGCCGAAATTGGCGGCAATTTTACCGGATCTCAAAGCCGATAACGATCAAAAGGAATATTATATTACCGATGTTTTCTCTATGATGCAGCCGGTGATGGCAGTGGATGTGGAAGATTATCAAGAAATTAGCGGGGTGAACGATCGCCGTCAGCTTGCCAATGCCGATCGCATTTTACAGGCTCGGGTAAAGGATGCTTGGATGGCGGCGGGGGTGACGTTAATCGACCCGGATAGCATTACGATTGACGATACGGTGACATTACATCCCGATACGATTATCGAACCACAAACTCATTTACGAGGCAAGACGGAAATTGGCTCGGGTTGTCGCATCGGTCCGGGAAGTTTGATTGAAAATAGCACTATTGGGGAAAATGTGACGGTGCTGTATTCGGTGGTGAGCGATAGTGAGGTAGAAGCGGGGACGCGAGTGGGTCCTTACGCTCATTTGCGAGGACAGGTGAAAGTCGGGAAATCCTGTCGTGTGGGCAATTTTGTCGAGTTGAAAAAGACTTCTTTAGGGGAGAAAACCAATGTCGCCCATTTGTCTTATTTGGGGGATGCAACGGTGGGCGATCGTGTTAATATTGGAGCGGGAACGATTACGGCGAATTATGATGGTGTGAATAAACATCCCACGGCGATCGGCGATGGCACGAAAACAGGATCGAATAGCGTTCTCGTGGCTCCGATAACATTAGGAAAAGATGTGACGGTGGCGGCGGGTTCTACGATTACCGAAGATGTAGAAGATGATAGTCTGGCGATCGCTCGTTCTCGTCAAACCGTTAAAAAAGGTTGGCGCTTGCAGAGTTAATTAATATCAAATTTTGATGATTAACCATAAGGGCGCAAGCATTGCGCCTCTATGTGTTGTTGTGGATTTACAAAACAATGGATGCACGAGAATTCTTAGAACGCTATGCCGCAGGAGAAAGAGATTTCGCGGGGATAGATTTGAGCGAAGTAGATCTGCAAAATGCAGATTTAAGAAGAGTTCAACTTAGAGAAGCCAATTTGAGTAAAGCGAACCTAGAAAATGCAGATTTATCAGAAACACAATTGCAAGGAACGATATTGGAAGAAGCAAATTTGCGAAAGGTCAATTTTCAGAGAGCAAATTTAGGAGAAACAAATTTCCGTAGAGCAAATTTAGAAGAAGCAACTTTTAGAGAAGCAAACTTTTGTTCAAGCAATTCTGTGTATACTACTTTCGAGAGAGCCAATGTACAAGGTGTAGATTTCAGTTCTTGTAAAATGCGTTC
>JBCCVR010000050.1:0-37765 GCA_039194995.1 Cyanobacteria bacterium P01_E01_bin.42
CTTTTATTGATTTTTTATTGGAAATATAAAAATAAAATTCTTGCCTTTTCCTACTACTAAATAAAAACTTTGAGGAAAGAATATTAAACTGTCCCGATTTATCGAGGCAGTTGGTAAAGTAATATTCAGACTGCATTATTACTGTTTCGCAAGAGAGAAATAGGCGAGAAGATAATGAATATTGTTATTGATTGGATTAAGCAATTAGGCACTTCTCATGACGATTCGGCCACGGGAATTGCTGTCGATCGCGATGGCGATATTTATATTTCCGGACGAACCTTTGGAGAACTCTCCGAGGATAATCCGGCAGGGGCAGAAGATGCTTGGTTGGCCAGATACAACCCTCGCGGCGATCGTGTCTGGATTCGCCAAATTGGGACGGCGAGCGATGATTCTGCGGCTGGAATTGCCATTGACGAGCAGGGGGATATTTACACCACCGGACGTACGTTTGGGGCGCTCGCTCGAGAGTCCCACAATGGTGATGAAGATGCTTGGCTGGCAAAGTTTAACGCCAAAGGCGAGCAATTGTGGATCGAACAGGTAGGCAGTGCCCATGACGATTCAGCCGAAGCGATCGCCCTCGATCGCCATAACAATATTTACATTACCGGTCGCACATTTGGCTGTCTCGACGAGGAAAATTACAGCCAAGCCGAACATCACGATGTTTGGCTGGCGAAGTACGATCTAGACGGTCGGCAACTCTGGGTGCGTCAGTTGGGGAGCGTCGGGGCCGATCGCGGCTACGGAGTCACGACAGATGAGAAAGGCAATGTCTATATTACCGGCAGCACGACAGGGGTTCTCGAAGCGGAAAACGGCACGGGAGGATTAGATGCGTGGTTGGCAAAATACGATCCCGACGGTAACAAGTTATGGATTCGTCAATTGGGCAGTCCTTCGGGTTACGATTCCTCTGCGGGAGTGGCGACGGATGTGGAGGGGAATATTATCATCACGGGCTATACCTCCGGCACTTTAGACGCAAAGGGGGCTGCGGGCTATTATGATGCTTGGATTGCCAAATACAATCCCAGAGGCGATCGCCTCTGGGTTCGTCAATTGGGCAGTTCCAGTTATAGCTACGATGCCGCTTGCGCGATCGCCACGGACGCGGCGGCTAATATTTACCTGACGGGCAATACTTCGGGGGTGCTAGAAGCCGGGACGCGGGTGCGGGGAATGGATGTTTGGGTTGCCAAATACAATCCCGAGGGCGATCGCCTGTGGATCAAACAATTGGGAAGTTCTGGTTATGATGGCTCTTCTGGCGTGGCGATCGATTCTCGCGGTTATATTTACATTACGGGCAAAACTTCCGGCGATATTGAAGAAGGGAACTCGGCAGGCGGTGAGGATGCTTGGATTGCCAAATTACACGAGGAAAATGGCAACGGAAGCCAATAGAAAATTGGGCGATCGCCCATCTTTTAAGGCGATCGCCCATATCTCCCAATCGCTTAAGGAGAAGGACAAACTGCTAATTTAGGATCGGCAATAGTAGCGGTAAAAAAGGTTGAATCGCCGAAATCGTCGTTTTTGGGAGCGGTAACAAAATCAATTTTGTCACCGGATTTAACGGTGAGGTCAACTGAATATTCCACTCCAACGGTATCGGGGCCGGCAATATCTTGAGAAAACACGGGAGAGCCACCATTAACGAAAATATAATTCAAGGTGCCATCTCCACTTTTTTCGTTTTGATATTTCGCCACGCGACCGCAAATACGAATCGAACCATCAACATCGCTTTCCCAACGACGAGCCGCCCATTGCTCTTCTAAAGGCTGCCCGGAATCTGACATTTTCGGCCGTCCTTTTCGATCGAGAACGCTGTTGGGCTTGCTTTTCCGTTTGGCGATCCTTGTCTCGTAAACGCCCTTTTCAAACCACCAAAAGTTTTCTTTGAATTTCGTCATTAATTTGAAAGTACTGACATCTAAGTTGTTGATATCCGAAGGAGCTGGATAATAACCGTAGTACCAATTCTTCGTTCCTTGAACCTTGGCAAAATCGCGAATTGAATCGGGGCTGAGAATGAGATCGAAGCGAAAGATGCCTTTCACTGGAGCAACTCCATCTTCTCCGCCGTCGGCTAAGGTAAACTTGAAACTATCGGCAGTTGCATTAGAACCGCTACTGATATACGTAACCCGCCCTGCATCCAAGTCGGCTTGAGTAAAGCTGGCAGCTTGGATTCCGGCAACTTGAATCTTACCTCGGCGAGGTGCGCTGGTAATGGTATAGGTCAATTCGGCACTGCTGTCATCGGGATCTGTCGCTTGGATATCCCCTGTCTGGATTGCGTTGCCATCTTTAACAGAGGCGCGATTATTGGCAACCAAAGTAGGCGCATTGTTAACCGACACGATCGCAATATTCACCGCGACCGAATCTGTCGCATTGCTCGCCGTCTTGCGGGTAATATCAAGCTGACGGGTCGTTGTATCGGGATTATTGGAAGTGTTGCTATATTCGACGCGATCGGCAATGGCTTGTACGACTGCATCCGTAATTGAAGTGGAAGAAACCAAGCGCACGTTGTCTACATACAGGCTCGCACCCAAGGCTTTCCCCCCGGTTTGGTCGTAGCTGCCGCAGACAAATTCAAACTGATACAGGCCATCTTTCGCAATGGTAGCGCTGACGGAGTTAAAAAGAATTGTATCTCCACGCTTGGAAAACAGTTGGGTGCGGCTGTCATCCCCCGTCCCGAAGCGATCGTCGCTACCCGCTTCAACTAAAAAGCCAAAAACCTCGTAAGCATCACTTCCCTGTTGGGCGGAAAAATCTAAAGTGATATTGTCTCCGGCAAAGGCGTTGAAGGCATCGCTCCGAACGTAAGGACCGTGTAGAGAGCCATAGCCCTTTGCGACACTGCCATTGCTTTGCAGTCGTAGAGAATACTTCCCACTCCCTACCGTGCTGCTGTCAATACTAACCGTATAGGTCGGTGAACTGATGGCAGGGGCAATCATAATTTTAGCGCTTCCCGGGCTACCACCGAACTCGGAGGGAATGGTTTGGTCGTTCAAGTTTTGCACGCTAGTACTGTAGTTGCTCTCGAAAGCCGTCCAACCCGTCAGATCCCCTGTTTCAAATCCTGCATTTGTCAGGGGACTGGCGAAGCGTATGGTTAAGGGTTTGCCGTTGCTGCCATCGTCGCTCGCAACAATGGAGCCAATGCGATCCGTCCCAGAACCATTGCCCAGAAAAACGCTGCCGGAACTATCCACGGAAATCGCACCTTTGGCCTTGGGGTTGGCTGCACTGGCGAGATTGAGTTGGTCGTTTGGGGTACCATTACGGAGGCTGAAGCGCAATTCGCCGTCACCATATTGCAGGCCGCCAGAAAAAGCGATACTATCACTAACTCGAACAGGAGATTTTCCCTCAGTATAAGTGAGGGTTTTTGTTTGAGCAAAAGCTGTGTTGGGGGAAGCGATCGCGAGGGCGATCGCCAAAACAATCCCGACTAGCAGTTTCAGATATTGTTTGAACTGTTTATTCACTGCAAAAATTCAACGATTGAGTATGGAAAGTTAATATCGATAGTAAGAGAAATGAAATTCGGAATTGAGATCGAATTCCGAATTTGTTACAAATATTGATTTTTTCTGAAGGGGTAATAAAAGAAAGATAAAAAATTGATGCTCGATCGCGTTTTTGCAAAACTGAGGCGCACCTTACTTCGAATTTTGAATACTGTAAAAAGGCATAGAAGTTAAATGATGTTTCAAACAACCAGATAGCTTATTAAAGAAGTCTTCACACTTAGCTATAATGGTGTTATTTTTTAAGGTTAATTGATAGCGATCGAATAATTCATTGAGGCAATCTTTATTAAATACCACTACTCCCGTATGACTATCTCCTTGTCCGTAAAAGGCATATAAGCCATCTTTTCGATTCACTAAAGCACTCGTGTAATGAACTCCCGGATGTCGTCCGGATTCTTCTCCACCCATGACCAAAGGTTGCGGAATGACATTCATCGGTAACAAAGTTTTTTTATCGATCGAGATTCCGTATTGCATATACGTCCGGTTTCTCTGGTCGTATTTCGGATCTAAAAAATCGTGAACGAACATGATGTAGCGATCGCGATCCCAAGAGATAAAGTTGGTACTATTGCCAATAAACTTGCCTTTGTCATACCATTGGTAATCTAGATCGGCTTCTAATACTTTTTGAGTCGTCCCCCGGTTTAAATCGATTTCTAGAATAATATAGGGTTGGAAAGAATAAAGACACATTAACTTCCCCTCATGCACGAAAAAACTCCAATTCTTTTCCTCATAGGTCGCTTCAAAAGGAGGTTCGAGCATCCAACGCAAGTTTATGGTTTTATTGGGCAGATCGATCGCAGAAATTCCCGGACGAGAACGAACCGTCCATTTCTGGCGATCGAGAAGCATATAAATGCTATGGTTGGCGTACAAATTACCCTCATATTCAAACAAACGCCAATCTTCCGGCCGACTGCGAGACGGGAAGTCCGAATACTTCAAAAAAAAGCTCTCTTTGAGAGTTAAATCATCCCTGAACGTACACCAAAGAGGTTCTGCTTGATAAGCTAAAAAGTCCCCACGCCATACCGTCTCATTCGGTTCGCTGCGACATAGCAAATGAAATTCATTATCGCGGTACAAAACTCCCGGATTAATGGCACTGCAAGCACTATTCGGGCCAAACTGACCTGCAGTTATAAGGGTCTTTTTGGTCTGAATTAAATTCTGAGATGAGTGAGAGAGGGTTAATTGCTTCATCTGTTCGTAAAGCGCATTCTCTTCTAGGGGACTGCGCGATCGCGATGAAGCCGAACGCCGACCGTGATACCCATGATATCCGCGATCGCCTCCCAATTCGCCCTCAATTTCATCACCAATGTTATTCATTGTTACTCATTGTTATTCATTTCGAGTTTGCATGAATTGAATCGCCATAACCAAAACGGTCGATATCTAGAGAAGAGTGATCGTAAACAATTTTCTTCATTTTGTCCGTATATAGCTCTTGATAGGGACGATGTTTGGTTGCACCGTGATGAATTAAATCCAGTTTGGGTAGACCGACATGCTGGCAAACTTTATGAAAATCTTCGGCTAGATTCTCGTATCGTCCCACAAAATCGACGAGAATCGTTCCCTTACCATTCTTTTTCCCTTTCCAACTATCGGTGAGATAAGAGGTTTGTAAATTTTCTAAACTGTACCACAAGTTCATGGTGCCTTTAACACCTAATGTGTCGAGCTGAAACCGCCACTTTTCATTGGGTTCGTGCTTGCATTTTCCCATACTGAGAATAAAATCTTCAAAATCTTTATATTGATTCCAAGGGTGATACAGATCTAAGTGGTGTTCGGGATTGGTATATTCTGGGTATTGGGTGTACATGGAATATAGAGACAAAAGCATATCCAAGGGATTGCGGACAAAGGCAAAGGTAAAATAATCATTCCAGATTTCTTCACCAATATATTCCTTCATATACCTCGCCCAAATATGTTTCCACCATTCCCCCTCGGGATTTTTTTTGGTTTGTTCAAAATCTATACCCAAGTATGGACATAAAACTTTCTCGACACTCGTACCTCCAGTTTTACCGATGTGGATGAAAATGAATTTGTATTTGTGAGAAATAATCATGGTTTGTTGCTTGAATTCTAGTTACCCCTTAACGTAAATATCGATCGGCTAAATCTTTATAATTAGCATCGACAAACTCGTCAAGTGCCTTATTGACTTCAGAGGCGACGCGATCGCGATGGAAGGTAAAATTATAGAGATCGTCTTTACTGTAGGACTTGTGTTGGTTATCATAGATTTGTATCGATTTCTGACGATGATATTCTAAATCAAAATCAGTTAAATCGTAGGTAAAGCCGAAGAAATCCAATATCTTCGTTATCTCCGAGAAATCTTCGATCAGATCGCGATAGTAGACGATGGTTTTTTTCCCGGAGAATTTATCGTAAGCTCTCAAATTTTCAAAATAGTTCCTAAATTTGAAAACTCTTTTTCCTTGTCGAATTTCTTCGGCGGTGGGCATGGGTCGAGTTTTATGGTTAGATTGTCGAAGATAGGCTTCGTGATAATCTCTGAGTAGCAAAAGAACTTTGTTATGTAGGGGTTTTCCCTTTGGATCGTAGAAAGCACAGAAACAAGAACCCTTCGGGCCGAATCGTTTCACATCGTGGGTTCGATAAAGCGCTAATTTGCCTTTCTCATGAATTTTTTTCGGCCCCGGCGTGCGCAGTCCCGAAAAATATTCGATACAATAACGCACCCAGTTTAAACCACTCCTAGGATAAGAGACAATAATCCCTTTTTTGGGATTAATTTTCTTCATCCCTTTGGCATCAATTTTTCTCACGATTCTCCTGTTCTTCGAAAATTTTCACAAGATAATAGATCCGCCTCAGAACCACTCGAACTCAATCGATCGAGAGAGACGGAGCTATCAATCTCTGTTTGACTTCTCAGCCTAAATAGCGATCGACTAAATCTCGATAATTGTCATTCACAAATTCGTCGATCGCTTCAACGATTTCGGAATCGACTTCATTACGATGAAAGTTAAAGTCATATAGATTATCTTTACTATAAGACTTGTGCTGTTTGTCATAAATTCCGATTGATTGCTGGCGATGGTATTCCAAGTCAAAATCGCTTAAGTCATAGGAGAAATCCAAGAAATCTAATATCTTGGTAATTGACGAAAAATCACTAATCAAATCGGGATAGTAAATAAGCATTTTTTTCCCGGCAAACTCGTCATAAGCCTTCAAATTTTGAAAGTAGTTATCAAAGTGAAAAACTTGACCATTTCGTATCTCTTCTGCTGTGGGAATTCCCTGTTTTTTGATTTTGGCAATGCGAAGAAATGATTCTCGATAATCTCGCAGCAGTAAGAGAACTTTGTTATGGAGGGGCTTACCTTGTTCGTTATAGAAAGGACAGTAACACGAATCCGGCCAATCATTCTTCTTGACATTATGAGTTCGGTAAACCGCTAACTCCCCTTTTTTGACGAGTTTTGTCCGCCCTGCAGTACGCAGTCCCGTAAAATGTTCGATGCAATAGCGCACCCAATTTAAACCATTTCGGGGGTAAGAAACGATAATCCCTTTTCTAGAGTCTATTCCTTTCATAATTCCAAGATGTGAGTTTTTGGTTTTGTCTAGTCGATATTGCTCAAACAGCCCATTGAGGCGATCTTTGTTAAAGATGACAACTCCTGTATGGGTATCTCCCTCTCCGAAAAAGGCATATAAGCCATTCTTGCGATTCACTAAAGCACTCGTATAATGAACGCCCGGATGCCTGCCGATTTCATCACCTCCCATGACTAAAGGTCGGGGGATAATACTCGTGGGTAAAAGAGTATTTTTATCGATGAGAACGCCATACTGCATGTACGCCCGATTTCTCTGTTCGTATTTCGGTTCTAGGAAATCGTGGACGAACATAATGTAGCGATCGCTATCCCAAGAGATTAAGTTCGTGCTATTCCCGGTAAATTTTCCTTTGTCATACCATTGATACTGAGGAGCGGCTTCCAATATTTTTTTGGTCGTCCCTCGCTCTAGATCGACTTCTAAGATGATATAGGGACTAAAGGAGTAGATACAAAATAGAGTATCTTTGCGAACGAAAAAACTCCAGTTTTTTTCTTCGGACGAAGGCTCGAAGGGAGGTTCGAGCATCCAGCGCAACGTTAGCGTTCGGTTTTGCAGATCGATTTCGGAAATCCCCGGACGGGAGCGAATAATCCATTGTTCGCGATCGATCAGCGTATAGATACTGTGATTGGCGTATAGTTTACCCCGATATTCAAATAAGCGCCAGTCTTCCGGACGACTGTTTTCGGGAAAGTCGGGATAATGTAAGCGAAAGCCATCTTTGATGGTGAAATCATTGTCTAAAATACACCATAAAGGACTGGCTTGGTGGTCTAAAAATTCTCCTAACCAAACATTTTCGTAGGGTTCGCCACGACATAGCAATCGAAATCCACCATCACCGTCTAATGCTCCGGGATTAATCAGACTACAAGTGCTCTGAGGACCTAATTGGCCGGCTGAGATAATTTGTTGTTTGGATTGAATCACGCCATCAGATGGGTGACACAGGGCCAAATATCTCATGTGTTGGTATCTTTCTTCATCGGCGGCTTGGTAGGTCGATTGCGATAAGTTTGGATTTGCACCTCGACTATAGTCGCTGTCAAACCCATCATCCATTAAAGGCATATTCGCTGTGAATTCCTCTCATTACAACTGTAATCGCATTGCCCATAGATTATAAGGTCGGCGAGGACAAATTGTCGCGTAATTTTTGGACAATTTATGTTAACAAAATATTAAGGGATTCTCAGATTTCGTCTATCACTAACTTTTTAAGCTCATTTTTGTCTGTTTTAAATAATCCTTTAAGATCTTCTTAAAACAAGAGAGACAAAAAATATGTTTCTACGCTTTGATACTTCACGGGTAATCTTGCCGGAAAGGTAAAGATTGTCCTTTTGATCGGGTATTTATTACAAATTTTTAACATGGCAGTATTGAATTTAAGAAGTGTTAGGATATGACCGTCCGAGAATTAATCCGAATTAACACTTAATCAATTTCCACAGTTCATACCCAAATCGTCAAATTCGATTGTGAAATTTGGCCGGGTAAAAATTGGAAGTTTTCCGATGGAATGTCTTGCAATCAATAATGCGATCGCTTTCTTTGCTATCGGGGTGATATACCAGAAGGCGATCGAGAGGATTTTCACCAGCGATCGAGCAAACCTACATCAAGAATGCGAACAATGATGAAAAAGAAATTAGTAACAGTCCTGCTGTTGCTACTCCTGGGTTGTCTATCAATGCTCGTTACCCCTATATCGGTTCGAGCCGATGATAGCCTGTGCAAGCCAGGGACGGGCATTCCAGTTCCGGGTGCATTCAGAGTCATCCGCATCGGCGACGTGGATGGCTTTGGTTTTGGTAAGGGAAGCGACCTAACTGCCGCTTACGGCGGTCCTGCCAACCAAGACGGGAAAGATATTCTTACCACGGGCGATTTTGTCCCCGACCTGAATGGTGATGGCAAAATCAGCAACAGAGATGGGGGAGACCCCTTCGGCAATCGCTCTGATGCGGAAATTGCGGGTAACTTTACGACAGGCCTCGGCTTTACGGATACGGGCAGTAAAGGCTCTGAATATACCGATCTTTCCCTCGCGCGCTCCTTTGCTTACGAAACCTCTTCGACCTTTGGCAAGCCTTTTCCGGGGGGCAAGCCCAAAAAACTTCCCTACAAGCCGACTTTTGAGTTTAGCTTCACGGTAGAAAAAGACAAATTACCCGCAGATACTCCCCTATTTTTGAACGTTATGGTGGGGGATTATGACGTACAACCCGCAGAAGTCATTCTCACCAGTGCCGATGGCTCGACTGAGACCCAAGAGTTAACGGCTTCTGCCAAAGGTAAAAAGGACGGTCGCATTCAAGCGGCATTTATTGCCCTAGACTTCTCTCAAGTCTTCACCGACAAAGGCTCTTTTTGGGAAGGCTCTTTAAAAGTTGAATTTAATGCCCCCAAAGAACCTTATTTAGCCTTTGACTTTGTTGAAATTGGCACGAACCAAATTCCTTTAGTTCCCTGTGCGACCAATCAACCGCCAGAGGTGGACGAGTCCATTCCAGAGCAAACCGTCACGCCTTGTAATGGTTTCAGCTTTACTATTCCCGAGAAGGCGTTTAAGGATGCCGATAGCGATCCCCTCGCTTATACCGCTACTCTTGAAAATGGCAACCCCTTACCCAGTTGGTTAAAGTTTGATGGCAGCACCGGAACGTTTTCTGGAGTTCCAGGAGATGGAGATGAGGGTAATTTCTCCATTAAAGTCACCGCCACCGATGGAATCAGTGGAGAAGCCAGCACGACATTCGTTTTAAAAGTGCAACCCTTTGCTGGATTTGTCGTTCCTTCTGGCGGTTCGACCACCGGAACCTGCACGATTCCCCCAGATCCCGCCAAGACCGTAACCATTCCGGTTAAAATTACTACTCCGGAAAGTGCGGGCGCTTTACCCCTTGACGTAATGCTCACCCAAGATTTGACATTTTCTTATCGGGATGACCTTCCGGTGTTAAAACGGGTGGTTCCTTCGTTAATCTCTAGCTTGCAAACCAAGCAACCGGATACGACCTTTGGCGTGGCGACATTTATGGACAAGCCCATTTTGCCTCTGGGTCAACCGGGTAGCGATTACGTCTACAAGACTAATTTAGCCCTCACTCCCAACGCGGCTCAGTTTCAGGCGACGGTCAATGCCTTTCCCCTCGGGCGGGGACGCGATAAACCAGAAGCCTCTTTGGAAGCACTATTACAGGTAGCCGCACGGGCTAATACCGAACTCGGCTTCCGCAAAGGCGCGCGCCATACTGCCATTGTCTCCACCGATGCCGCTTATCATAAAGCCGGAGATTTTGCCCGCCCCGGTATCCCTCCCAATAACGGCGATGCGGTTCTCAACGGCAATGGTCTCGGAGAAGATTATCCCTCTGTCCCTCAAGTCAAAGCAGCTTTGGAAAGGGCAGATATCGTTCCCATTTTCTTGGTGACCAACGACCAACTCGGAACCTATCGAAATCTGGTCGCTCAGTTGGGCGTGGGTACGGTGATTGGTTTGAGCGCGAATAGCTCCAATTTGGTTGCCGCGATCGAACAAGGTCTGGAAAACGTGAACAAGGACTTTACGATTGTCGTGGTCGATGATGACTTTGGTTATGTTTTAAGCATCGATCCCAATCAATTTAAGGGCGTTGTTCCGGGTAGCGAACTGACATTTAATGTCAAGCTCAAATACTCCGGACGCGGCAGTGGCGATACGATTATCATCCGAGCATTAGGCACGGGAGATTTGGTTATCGATACTAAAGTTGGCGTTTCTTTCTAACTTCTGAGTTCTTGAGAGGCATCCTCATTTTGGGATGTCTTCTCAAACTAGCGATCGCTTTCTCAATTCAAACTCGAGCTTTGGGAAGGCGATCGCGCAAACCTACATCAAAAATGCAAACAATGATGAAAAAGAAATTAGTAACAGTCCTGCTGTTGCTACTCTTGGGTTGTCTGTCAATGCTCGTTACCCCCGTATCGGTTCGAGCCGACGATAATCAGTGTAAGCCAGGGACGGGTATTCCAGTTCCGGGTGCATTTAGAGCAATCCGCATCGGCGACGTGGATGGCTTCGGTTTTGGGAGCGGAAAAGGTTTAACTGCCGCTTATGGCGGTCCTGCCAACCAAGACGGGAAAAACATTCTTACCACGGGAGATTTTGTCCCCGACCTGAATGGTGATGGCAAAATCAGCAACAGAGATGGGGGAGATCCTTTCGGCAATCGCTCCGATGCTGAAATCGCGGGTAACTCTACAACAGGCCTCGGCTTTACAGATACGGGAAGTCAAGGATCCGAATATACCGATCTTTCCCTTGCGCGAGCCTTTGCTTACGAAACCTCTTCGACCTTTGGCAAGCCTTTTCCGGGGGGCAAGCCCAAGAAACTTCCCTACAAGCCGACTTTTGAATTTAGCTTCACGGTAGAAAAAGACAAATTACCCGCAGATACTCCCCTATTTTTGAATGTCATGGTGGGGGATTATGACGTACAACCCGCAGAAGTCATTCTCACCAGTGCCGATGGCTCGACTGAGACCCAAGAGTTAACGGCTTCTGCCAAAGGTAAAAAGGACGGTCGAATTCAAGCGGCATTTATTCCCTTGAAGTTCTCTCAAGTCTTCACCGATAAAGGCGCTTTTTGGGAAGGCTCTTTAAAAGTTGAATTCAATGCCCCCAAAGAACCCTATTTAGCCTTTGACTTTGTTGAAATTGGCACGAACCAAATTCCTTTAGTTCCTTGTGCGCCCAATCAACCGCCAAAGGTGGACGAGTCCATTCCCGAGCAAACCGTTACGCCTTGTAATGGCTTCAGCTTTACCATTCCCGAGAAGGCGTTTAAGGATGCCGATGGCGATCCCCTCGCTTATACCGCCACCCTTGAAAATGGCAACCCCTTACCCAGTTGGTTAAAGTTTGATGGCAGCACCGGAACGTTTTCTGGAGTTCCAGGAGATGGAGATGAGGGGAGTTTTTCCATTAAAGTCACCGCTACCGATGGAATCAGTGGAGAAGCCAGCACGACATTTGTTCTGAAAGTACAGCCCTTTGCCGGATTTGTCGTTCCTTCTGGCGGTTCGACCTCGGGAATCTGCACAATTCCCCCGGATCCTGCGAAAATCGTGACCATTCCGGTTCAGATTACCACTCCGGAAAGTGCAGGCGCTTTACCGCTTGATGTGATGCTTACCCAAGATTTGACGGCTTCGTACACCGACGATCTTCCCGTGTTAAAACGGGTCGTACCGTCGTTAATCTCGAGCTTGCAAACCAAGCAACCGGATACAACCTTCGGCGTGGCGACATTTATGGATAAGCCAGTATTGCCCCTTGGTAGGCCGGGCATCTCTTATGTCTACAAAACGGAGTTACCCCTAACCCCCAACGCATCTCAGTTTCAAGCGACCGTTAATGCCTTTACCATCGGGCGAGGACAAGATTATCCCGAATCGTCTTTAGAGGCCTTGTTACAAGTGGCGGCACGGGCTAACACGGAACTCGGCTTCCGCAAAGGCGCGCGTCATACGGCAATTGTCTCCACCGATGCCGCTTATCATCAAGCCGGAGATTATACCGGCCCCGGTATCTCTGCTAATAATGGCGATGCAGTGCTTGACGGTAATGGTCTCGGAGAAGATTATCCCTCCGTCCCGCAAGTAAAAGCGGCTTTGGAAAAAGCGGATATCGTTCCTATCTTCTTGGTAACGAACGCTCAACTCGGAACCTATCAAAACCTAGTCTCTCAGTTGGGTGTGGGGACTGTTGTTGGTTTGAGTGCGAATAGCTCCAATTTAGTTGCCGCGATCGAACAGGGTCTGGAAAACGTGAACAAGGACTTTACGATTGTTGTAGTTGATGATGACTTTGGTTATGTTTTGAGCATCGATCCCAATCAATTTAAAGGCGTTGTTCCGGGTAGCAAATTGACGTTTAATGTCAAGCTCAAATACTCCGGACGCGGCAGTGGCGATACGATTATCATCCGAGCATTAGGCACAGGGGATTTGGTTATCGATACTAAGGTTGGCGTTTCTTTCTAACTTCTGAATGATTTGCGAGGCATCCTCATTTTGGGATGTCTTCTCAAACTAGCGATCGCTTTTTCAATTCAAACTCGAGCCTTGGGAAGGCGATCGCGCAAACCTATATCAAGAATGCAAACAATGATGAAAAAGAAATTAGTAACAGTCCTGCTGGTACTACTCCTGGGTTGTTTATCCATGCTCGTTACCCCCGTATCGGTTCGAGCCGACGATAGCCTGTGCAAGCCGGGGACAGGTATCCCCGTTCCGGGTGCATTCCGAGCCATCCGTATCGGCGATGCAGATGGCTTTGGTTTTGGCGACGGAAGCGGTCTAACTGCCGCTTATGGCGGTCCTGCCAACGAAGACGGGAAAAATATTCTCACCACCGGCGATTTCGTCCCCGACCTAAACGGCGATGGCAAAATCAGCAACAGAGATAAGGGAGACCCGTTTGGCAATCGCTCCGATGCTGAAATCGCGGGTAACTTTACGACAGGCATCGGCTTTACGGATGCGGGAAGCAAAGGATCGGAATATACCGATCTTTCCCTAGCCCGCTCCTTTGCTTACGAAACCTCCTCAACCTTTGGCAAGCCCTTTCCGGGGGGTAAACCGAAAAAACTCCCCTACAAGCCGACTTTTGAGTTTAACTTCACGGTAGAAAAAGACAAGCTACCCACAGACACGCCTCTATTTTTGAATGTCATGGTGGGGGACTATGACGTGCAACCCGCAGAAGTCATTCTCACAAGTACCGATGGTACAACTGAGACCCAAGAGCTAACGGCTTCTCCCAAAGGCAAAAAAGATGGTCGAATTCAAGCGGCATTTATTCCCTTGGAGTTCTCTCAAGTCTTCACCGATAAAGGTTCTTTTTGGCAAGGTTCTTTAAAAGTTGAATTCAATGCCCCCAAAGAACCCTATTTAGCCTTTGACTTTGTTGAAATTGGCACGAACCAAATTCCTTTGGTTCCTTGTGCGACCAATCAACCGCCAGAAGTTGACGAGTCTATTCCCGAGCAAACCGTTACACCTTGTAATGGTTTCAGTTTCACCATTCCCGATAAAGCGTTTAGCGATGCCGATGGCGATCCCCTCGCTTATACCGCAACTCTTGAAAGTGGCGGCCCCCTACCGAGTTGGTTGCAGTTTAATGGCGCGACTGGCCTGTTTTCTGGGGTACCCGGAGATGGAGACGAAGGAACTCTCTCGATTAAAGTGACTGCTGCCGACGGTGTCAGTGGAGAAGCCAGCACGACATTTGCCTTGAAGGTTCAGCCGTTTGCTGGATTTGTCGTTCCTTCTGGCGGTTCGGTAGCGGGAACTTGTACGATTCCTCCCGATACCTCTAAAACCGTAACCGTTCCGGTTAAAATCACTACGCCTGAAAGTGCAGGCGCTTTACCGCTTGACGTGATGCTGACCCAAGACTTAACGGGTTCTTACCGGGATGACCTTCCTGTTTTGAAAAGCGTGGTTCCTTCATTGATCTCTAGCTTGCAAAACAAACAACCCGATACGACCTTTGGGGTGGCCACATTTATGGACAAGCCATTCTCTCCCCTCGGTCAACCCAGCGATTATGTCTACAGGACTGATTTAGCCTTAACCCCCAACGCGGCTCAGTTCCAAGCGACTGTCAATGCCTTCCCTCTCGGAAATGGGAATGATACTCCCGAAGCCTCTTTAGAAGCCTTATTGCAGGTGGCTGTAAGGGCTGAATCGGAACTCGGTTTCCGCAAAGGATCGCGTCGTACCGCCATTGTCTCCACCGATGCGCCCTATCACCAAGCCGGAGACTATGCTCGCCTTCGCGGTGGCGTTCCTGCCAATAATGGCAACGCCGTACTTGACGGTAACGGTCTCGGAGAAGATTATCCCGCCGTGCCGCAAGTGAAAGCTGCTTTGGAAAACGCGAATATCGTCCCGATTTTCTTGGTGACGAACGATCAACTCCCGACTTATCAAAATCTTGTCGGTCAGTTGGGCGTAGGTACTGTAGTTGGTTTGAGTGCCGATAGCTCTAATTTGGTTGGAGCGATCGAACAGGGTCTAGAAAACGTCAACCGGGACTTTACGATTGTTGTGGTTGATGATAGCTTTGGCTATGTTTTGAGCATCGATCCCAATCAATTTAAAGGCGTTCTTCCGGGAACTGAATTGACGGTTAATGTCAAGCTCCGATACTCCGGACGAGGTAGTGGCGATACGATTATTATCCGTGCTTTGGGAACGGGAGATTTGGTTCTCGATACCAAAGTTGGCGTTTCGTTCTAACTTCGGAACGATCGAGAGATATCTCAATTCTGAGATGTCTCTCAAATTCAGTCTCTATATCAAGCTAAAAGGATAACGAGTTCTTCTCATCACCTACAAAAAATCAAGCACGTCAAGTGCTTGATTTTTTGTAGATCCGCCGTACAAAACCCACCAGCGAAGCATTCTTTATACCAAATCCGTATTATTGAGGATGTATTCTCGGATATGCCGTAGAGACAAGGCATGCCTTGTCTCTACTAGATTTCAGGATCGGGTGAATATAGTTTGTTGTCATTGGATTTGGTATTAGAGATGGGATAGCGCTTTATCGACGGTATTTTTCCCTTGCAAAGTATAGAGATGGCGAATGAAATTCACCATCTCTCAAACTTAAATCAAAGATTGGGGTATGAGGCTTTTCCGTAGATCTCTCTATTCATGTTGGGACAACAGGATCGAAATCAAGATCGCACCATACCCGGATTGGGTTATCTGGAGAGATACAACCTTCGACGAAATCGCCTAAGCCTTAATTAAAACCGAGAAATTGTTTATTTACAAAATCTACGACTTCGGCTGCCTCATTAGCGGTTCGCTGTACGACAGTGGCAACAGTATTGCCCCCAGAAGGAAACCACCCAAAAGCTCTGACATTCCAGTCATTCCTCGGTAAACGAGCCCGATCGACTCCTGAAATACCAATCGGCAATTGATATCGGAACACACTATCCCTGATATGTAAATCACCTCGCCGCGCGCTTTCACTATGGCAACTAAAACAGTCCGTGTTGTTGAAATTTGCTTTTTTCGGATTGGCAATGATATCGGGAATATCTTGAAGGCGCACGGATGTTCCCGGAATCGCCAATTGTTGTAGGAACACCTGATTCCGGAAATTTTGATTCGTGTTTTCGTCAGCAGCACGGATCTCAAATAACCTCGAGGTATTAACCCCTTGGAAGTTGTTCCAGTTTGTCGGACTCGCACCGAAAGGTCGAACTTTTTGGCCGGGCTTCTCGAGATTAAAGAACATTTGAGCGAAGGGGAATTTGGTTGTCCCTAAAGTGGGGATTGGTTCGGCTTGGAAAACCCCGTTTCGCTGGACGGTGGATAAGAATATCCAAGGTTCGGCTAAATTATTCTTAATTCCCACAAAGGTCACTCTTGTCAGACGATCTTGAGAGAGATGTGTTCGGAGCAAGTCCCTGAGTTGATTGGTCGTCAAGTCAATAAAACTGGGATTCAACCCGGGATGGATGCCAAGAGGTACGCCTGTTGTATTTACCCCTCGAGCTTGCAAGTCTGCTTTGATTCTTTGCAAGTCGGCAACAATTTCCCTGAACTTTTGCAGGTCGGGTTGACCGTTCCGGGTAAAACTATAGCTCAGGTGGGCTGCATAGTCTAACACTTGAACGCGGTTAAAACTCGTGCTAATCACTGGATGTGCGATTAAACGGATTTGTGGTGTGCCTCCAGGAATGCTGGGTGCAGAAGGGTCTACTCGTACTCCCGCAATCTTCCAAGTGTGTATTTGCTTAATTTGATTGTTGGGGTTGTTAAACGGGTTGAAGTCTATCTGAGTTGTCTGCAAGGTGTCGCTCGAGTCTGGAACTCCAGTCGCTCGTGCATGATTGATGACCGTATTAAAGGATTGTAACGGCCAGAATTGCGAAAATCCATCTGCGGCTCTTTCATCTAAGGAGATCAATCGATTCGCATCGAATTGAGTTTGTGGTGGCGGCCAAAGAAAAGACATGTCATTGACATCAAATTTCAGATTGCTCGCACTGGGGGTCACTGGCGAGATCGGTGCCTTGGGAATTTCTACAATGCCACGGAACTGAAGATTAGCCGAACCATCAGTCCATCGAGCGGCTCCAGTAGAGATAGCCACAACATTTTCGAATCCGAAGCGATCGCTGGGTTCTCCCGGAAACCAAGACTGGAAAGTCAATGGAGAGCCATTGAGCCACCGGAATCTTCCTTCCGATCCTCGATCGGTCAAACCAATCCAGAAATAGGTCGTTCGATCGAAAAAGGTTTGGGATACCCAAGTGTTTTCATTCGCGTCCTCGATCGCAACAAGATCGCCGCCAACGGAACGGGCAAAGTTTTCTGCTCCATCCCAGTTACTAAAAGGAGTCAGACAGTAATCGTGTCCGTTGTTGGGATTGGTAAACCTGCCTGTAATCACTCTGTTGGAAAAGGAACAAAAGCCAGTTGTTTGAGCCAGAGCGCTTCCTTCAGTCAAAGTCCCGATAGGAGGCAAGATTGTGGATGATAGTAATAAAACTACCACCAAGACAACTCGAACAACCTTGAATAGAAATCTCTTCATGGTGTTTCCTAGGTTATTGTCGTTTGCAAAAACTATTGCAAAAACTATTTTTGTCGCAATGCAGATTATCCAAACTCATACCGATTTCGTGCAATACTGCATTTAAATCATAGAGTGAGAGTTGTAGAGGCGAGTTAAATGCTATCTCACTGCAAATCGGTTTTATTTTGACACCCCTGTGAATTTAACTCGCGTTGAGATTAGATTTGTTTAAATTGCTAAACTGCTGGATCTACTTACAGTCGCACCGTAATTATACGGTAGATGTGCCGGGTAATCTTCATTTTTGCAAAATTTAACTAAAAAGTTTTTTGGAGAACAAGACACTCGATAGATTAGCGATCGCATTTTCAGGCCGATTAAAGTTAGCGATCGCCGATCGGATTACGCTCAGATCTACTTCTGACAGTTGATTTTTTTATGAAAATAAAGGAGGCAATCTGTTATTGATATAGAGTCATTGATTCAAAAAGATCGCAATTTGCGATCTTTTTGTTAGCGTTCGCAAACATTAAAAAAAGATGATAGAACTCAGAAATAATACAGAAATAAGCCTTAAAAAAAGGGTTGTGCTGTTTATTACAAATCTTTAAAACACTGGCATTTTATTTTAAAGATGTTAGGATGCTATCGTTTGAAAAGTAATAGGGATTTAAGACTTAACGATCGTGGTTTTGCCGTCTGAAAATTGGCAGTTTCTCGATTATTGAGTGTTGGATAAATCAAGCGCGATCGCATTTTGAAATTACATTTTTAATTCGCTTGAATGAGCGATCGCATCCGATATCCCAGACAAAGAACTTTACACCCACAACTCGCACATTAGCATTGGGTGTTTTATCAACGGAGAAGATCTCAGTGAAACGAAAAATAATGCAGAGCCTTCAGGTTATTCTGGTGGTTCTTGCCCTCATATTTGTTGCAGTCGGGTTTCCCGATCGCGCTCAAGCCGCACCAAACTTAATCAAAAATGGCGGCTTAGAATCCGGTGTCAATCCGGGATTGTCATTCAAGCGCTTTCGTATCGGGTATGCCGGAATTGATAACTGGACGATTATCGGCGGAACCGTGGACTATATCGGCGGGACTTGGCAACCTTCAGAAGGGTCTCACAGTTTGGATTTAGATGGGGCTGAGGGTTCTGCTGGCGGCATCGAACAAACCTTTGATACCGTTCCGGGACAAAAATACAAAGTCACTTTTGATCTTTCGGGAAATTACATCAAGCGACCGGCGACAAAAATGATGAAGATCTCAGCCGCAGGAAAGTCAGCCGAGTTTACTTTTGATGGTTCGACTAATTCTAGAACCGATATGGGATGGCAGCCTCAGACTTGGAGTTTTAAGGCGACAGATTCAACCACAACGCTAACTTTTTTGAGTCTCAACGGTAGCGGCTTCGGCCCGGCTCTCGATAATATTGTCGTGACTGCCGTCGGCGAAGTTGTTACACCTGTTGCGCCAAGTTGTCCCAAATCAAATCTTATCGCCAACGGCGGCCTAGAATCCGGTGTCAATCCGGGATCGTCATTCAAGCGCTTTCGTATCGGGTATGCCGGAATTGATAACTGGACGATTATCGGCGGAACCGTGGACTATATCGGCGGGACTTGGCAACCTTCAGAAGGGTCGCGCAGTTTGGATTTAGATGGGGCTGAGGGGTCTGCTGGCGGCATCGAACAAACCTTTGATACCGTTCCGGGACAAAAATACAAAGTCACGTTTGACCTCTCGGGTAATTACATCAAGCGACCAGCGATAAAAATGATGAAGGTCTCAGCCGCAGGAGATTCGGCCGAGTTTACCTTTGATGGTACGAGTAATTCTAAAACCGATATGGGGTGGCAACCTCAGACTTGGAGTTTTAAGGCGACGGATTCAACCACGACGCTAACCCTTTTGAGCCTGAATGGGAGCGGTTTTGGTGCAGCTGTAGATAATATTGCCGTGACCGCCATCTGTAGTAAACCCCCAGAACCCAAACCCAACAAATGCGACCCCAACAAACCTATTCCGGGGGCGTTTAGTTCCATCCGCATCGGCGATCTCGATGGCTTTGGTTTTGGGAAAGGTGAAGGGTTAACGGCTGCTTCGGGGGGTTCTGTGAACGCCGATGGCAAAGGTATTCTCTCTACAGGCGATTTTCTCCCAGACTTCAACGGCGATGGCAAATTTAGCAGCCGAGATGGGGGAGATCCCTTCGATAATCGTTCCGATGCCGAAGTTGCCGGAACTTTCCTGACGGGTTCGGGTTATGAAGATATGGGCAGTACCGGTTCCGATTATACCGATCTGTTCCTCGGTAAGGCATTTGGGAAGAAAGGCTCTTCGACTTTCGGTCGTCCTTTCCCCGATGGCGATCCTAAAACTCTGCCCAACCAACCCGGCTTTAAATTCCGGTTTAAGGTGGCGAAAGATAAACTTCCGGAAGGCACGCCCTTGTTCTTGAATACCATGTTGGGAGACTATGACGTGAAACCCGTACAAGTCATTCTCAAAAAAGCAAATGGCAATACGGTGACGAAAGAAATCAAGGTCTCGGCTAAGGGTAAAAGTGATGGTCAAATTCAAGCCTCTTTTATTCGTCTGAAGTTTGAGCAAGTCTTTTTGGATGGGGATAAAAATGGCGAACCGGGCTATTGGGTTGGGTCATTGGATGTAGATTTTGATGCCCCGCGAGAGCCTTCGACCTCTTTCGATTTCAGCGAAATCGGTACGAATAAAATTCCTCTACAACCTTGTCAGTAGCTTAATGAGTTAAATGCTTTAAATTAGTAAATTTAACTCGTTTAAAAATCAGCAGAAAGACCGTGAATTGCGGTCTTTTTTTGTTGGCGATCGCACCCCTGAACTCAAACAATGAATCAGGAAAACAAATCCTAAAAAACAACTTGATTATTTTTATTTATAAATCCTGAAAGTAATTGACTTCCAGAGAAGAGGTGTTAGGATGACGATGGTTTTAGCCTGTCCTTAAAACATCAATAAAAACAGATTCCCCAAATTATTTGCCTTTAAATAAAAATAGGGATTTTTGACTTGAAGAGTCAGAGGTTAATTCTTAAAAAAATCAACCTCTGACTGGATTAAAGTTAATTTTAATTCAGTCCTCTCTCAATTTATTGTTTTTAAGACGTACATCGAACACTCTCAATCTTAACCGCGATAAATTCATGAAAAAAACATTAGTTTTGCTGATGTCCGTGCTGCTTGCGATCGCCTGCTGGGGTATCGCTCCAACCTCTGCAAGCGCAGAAACGCCACAAGGATTCAAAGCCGATTATTTCAACAACCAGACACTTTCTGGCGGGCCTGTCCTCACGCGCATTGATGAGACCATTAACACTGACTGGGGGTATGGCACTCCCGCTCCCGATGTTGTTAACCCCGACCACTTTTCAGCACGTTGGGTCGGGACAATTATCCCAGAATATACAGAATCCTACACTTTCACCACAACATCGAGTGATGGTATACGTCTTTGGATTGATGATGAGAAAATAATTGAGGATTGGAATGACACTCCCATTAGCAAAAGCGCATCTAAGGATTTGATTGCTGGCAAGCGGTACAATATTCGCGTTGAGTATTACGAGATCAGTAGTGGTGCAACCGCAATACTGGTTTGGTCTAGTCCCAGTCAAGCGAAAGAGGCAGTTGTTGCTTATCCCGAACGAACGATCTCTCTGGACTCCACAAACATCGTCAATATTGACTCGACTGAGAATTTGACTCCGGATAAAGGGGTAAAAGTGACGCTTCCTGCCGCTGACTATGCGATCGGCATTATTGGCAAAAAAGATGGGGGAGAGTATGACGCTTGGAGCAAAAATAGTCGTACTGAAGGTTGTGATGAAAACGGTCTGAAATGTCAGAAAGGTTGGGAACACAAATATTTCTACAAACTCAGCGATGCCAAACCCGTTAAAGTCGATCGGACGGGTCTTTATGAAACTGCCGAGCAAGCGATCGCACATCCAGCTTCAGATGTGACCTTTACTTTAACGGAAGAAACCGAAATCAGTTTCTTTGTCAAAGATCCCAAAAATCCTGCCAATAACCAAGGCGGCGTTTCTTTGCAGCTTGGTAAAATAGAAAAATTCTATTAAAACCGAACAAAGAACGGCTCAAATCTATCTGAAATCCGATCGCTAAAATCTAATCTTTGAATTTTGGCGATCGCACTCTTTCAGCGATTAAGAAAAAGGCTGCAAATTGTGGTCTTTTTTGTGTGCGATCGCACACAAGAACTCAGACAATCGATCGAAAAATAAATCAAAGAATAACAACTTGATGAATTTGATTGATGAATCCTAAAGATAATTGACTTTTAGAAAAGAGGTGTTAGGATAGCGATCGCTTTGGGTTGTACTCGAAGCAGCGACAGAAATAGATTGACCAAATCACTAACGTCATGCAAAAGAAAATCCTCAATACTTTGCTATCTCTATTGGCCGTATTCCTCTTAGCCGGAGTAATCTCGATTCAACCTGCCGCAGCAGAGAACATCATTGTTAACGGCACATTTGATAACAATACAACAGGCTGGACGGGAAGTTATACGCTATCGTCGGGGAGTGCTTTTCCCAGTCTGAATTCGCAACCTTATTTTTGGGGTGGAAAGATTGCCAAAAACACGATTACCCAAACCTACGATCTCAATCTCGACGAACAGAATGCTCTAACAGTTGAATATACGATGTCGGCGGATCTCTTTGGCTATCGCGATCAAAATGATAATGCCATTTTTACTGCCAAGTTTTTTGATGGCAAAGGCGGTACCGGAACTTTGTTAGATTCGGCTTCTCTTTCCGGTTCGACCAACGATCCCGGAAACTGGCCCAACAGTTTTACTGCGGGTAATACTCCCAACTTTCAACAGATTAGCGGTAGTGTACCATCTGCTACACAATCGATTCAATTTGAATTGACGGCTAACAGAGTGACCAATAATGATAATGATGGATATGCCGATAATTTGTCTTTCGAGATAAGTGCTTCGGGTTTTGCAAAAATTGTCAATATCGACTCAACGAAAAATCTTTCCCCAGAAGAAGGGATGAAAGTCGTGCTTCCTGCGGCTAGTTATACTGTTAGCATCATCGGAATAAAAGACGGTGGAGCATATGACGCTTGGAGTAAAAATAGTCGCATTGAAGGTTGCGATGAAAATGGTCTGAAGTGTAAAAAAGGTTGGGAACACAAATATTTCTACCAACTCGGCGATGCTAAAAAAGTTAAAGTCAAACAAACCGGCCGTTATGAAACGCAAGAACAAGCTCTGGAAAATCCACCCGCCGATATAACCTTTACTTTAACCGAAGAAACCGAAGTCAGTTTCTTTGTCAAAGATCCCAAAAACCCTGCCAATAATCAAGGTGGCGTATCTTTACAGATTGTCGGTGAATAAAAACATTTGACTCTGATTTAGTTCTGCAAAAAGATCGCAAATTGCGGTCTTTTTTTCTGTGCGATCGCACTCTAAAACTCAGGCAATTAATCAGAAAAATAATCAAACAATAACAACTTGATGAATTTTATTGATGACTCCTAAAACTAATTGACTTTTAGAAAAAAGGTGTTAGGATAGCGGTTGTTTTGGACTGTAAGTACAAAATCCTTTACAGAGGAGATAAAAATGAAGAAACTGGTTATGATTGCAGTCGGACTAATTATGCTAGTAAGCGTATTGACATCCACTCCTGCCTATGCCGATATCCCCGCAAAATGTTCCGAAGAAGCAATAATTGGGAATGAGGCGATCGATCGTTCAGTTTACGACGGTTGGAGCAACTTCGTACTTGGCTTAACCAATGAGGTTTTTGCTGAAGCAGGTACGGTATCAGAGTGGAAAGTTTACGTCAACAATCCGGGTAGCGTCGGAATGTTATTGCTTCGCCAGCAGGTAGATTCTACCTATAAAATCATCGGCTCAGACATAGAAACTGCAAAAGCAGGTCTCAATCAATTTACTTTCACTCCTAAAGAAGGAGGTTCTGCAAAGGTTGAAACTGGTGATATCCTCGGCCTTTATATTGGCAGCGCAAAAGTTGATTTTGACTCCGGAACGGATGATAAGGTGGGTTGGTGTGGTGGTAATGGGTGTATCACTAACGTTAATACACAGTTAGCTGCTGGTCAAACAATCTCTATCAATCACGCAAACCGCCGCTACTCTGCAAATGCGACAGTATTTCCTTGTGATTCTGTGGATTTTGCAACAATAATTAATATTGACTCAACCAAGAATCTCTCTCCCGATGAAGGGGTTAAGGTGACGCTTCCTGCGGCAAGCTATACTGTTAGCGTTATCGGCAAAGAAGATGGTGGAGTATATGATGCTTGGACAAAAAATAGCCGTGTTGAAGGTTGTGATGAAAATGGTCTGAAGTGTAAAAAAGGTTGGGAACACAAATATTTCTACCAACTCGGCGATGCGAAAAAAGTTAAAGTCAAACAGACCGGGCGTTATGAAACTCCAGAACAAGCTCTGGAAAATCCACCCGCCGATATAACCTTTACTTTAACCGAAGAAACAGAAGTCAGTTTCTTTGTCAAAGATCCCAAAAACCCTGCCAATAATCAAGGTGGCGTATCTTTACAGATTGTCAGCGAATAGAAGTATTTGACTCGATTTCAATTATTTAAAAAGATCGCGAATTGCGGTCTTTTTTTTCTGTGCGATCGCTCTTGTGGGTCTATGTCGCATTACTGCAACTGACTGGAATTATTTGTTGCTCTCCATGTCTGGCGTGGTTTCTGGTCTTCATGCCTTAATATCTTTGCGCAGTGCTATACTGAGAAAAAACTTAATCTCTCTTGTGTCTCTTTAATGTCCGAGCTTGTTTCAATTCTAGCCAGAGAGTTATCTCTCAATCCTAAAAATATTACCAGTGCCTTAGAGTTATTTGCAGAAGGCGCAACGATTCCCTTTATCGCGCGATATCGCAAAGAAAGGACGGGGGGACTCGATGAAGTTCAATTGCGGGAAATTAGCGATCGCAATGCTTACCTGACAGAATTACAGAAACGAAAAGAGACAATATTGAAAGCGATCGCGGAACAAGAAAAGCTCACCCCCGAACTGCAAGCTAAAATCGAATCCTGTTGGCTGAAAAACGAACTAGAAGACCTCTACTTACCCTATAAACCCAAACGCCGCACCCGGGCAACGCAAGCCAAAGAAAAGGGACTTGCACCCCTTGCCGATCGCATCAAATCGTTAAATCAAAAAAATGCCCCCAGCATTTCCCTAACGCAAGAAGCCGAACAATATATTAACGCCGAGAAAGGCATAGAAACCCCAGAAGAAGCCTTAAAAGGGGCGGCGGATATCCTCGCTGAAGAAATCGCCGAAAAATCGGAATTACGCGCTTATCTGCGGACTTATTTGGCAGAACGGGGCGTTTTTACCTCGAAGATTAAGAAGGATTATCCCGAAGGTAGTACCAAATACGAAATGTATCGGGACTATCAAATTAAAGTCACGAAAATTGCACCCCATAATATTCTCGCTTTGTTGCGCGGAGAAGCTGAAAAAATCCTCTCTATCGATCTTGCTTATGACGAAGAATTCGTACAATCCTATTTAGAATCGGAAATTGTGCGGACTAAAAATCCCGAAATTCTGCAATTTTATCGAGCAATGCTCGCCGATGCTTTTAAACGCCTGATGAAGAATTCGCTCATTACAGAAATTCGCAGCGATCGCAAAACCTTTGCAGATATTGAATCAATTAAAACCTTTGCCGAAAACCTGCGCAATTTACTCCTTTCTCCCCCTGCGGGAATGAAACCAACAATGGCGATCGATCCGGGTTTTCGCACGGGATGCAAAGTCGCTATCTTAGATGAAACGGGAAAATTCAGCGAATATCGTGCCATTTTTCCCCATACTGGCGCGGGAAAACGTCAAGAAGCGGTCAAAATTGTTTGTGATTTTATTGAAAAATATCAAATTGAATTGATTGCGATCGGTAACGGTACCGCCTCCCGAGAAACCGATCGCTTTATCGGCGAAGTCTTAACGCAACTATCCCAAAAACCCGCCAAGGTTATCGTTAACGAATCCGGTGCCTCGATCTATTCTGCCAGCAAACTCGCCGCCGAAGAATTCCCC
Organism: Cyanobacteria bacterium P01_E01_bin.42; assembly: GCA_039194995.1. Taxonomy (GTDB): domain Bacteria; phylum Cyanobacteriota; class Cyanobacteriia; order Cyanobacteriales; family Spirulinaceae; genus CCY15215. The sequence goes on from JBCCVR010000050.1 coordinate 25,922, forward strand.
GATCTCGATGTTACCGTCAGAGGGGCAATCAGTATCGGTCGCCGCTTGCAAGATCCCTTGGCAGAACTGGTGAAAATCGAGCCAAAATCTATCGGCGTGGGACAATATCAACACGATGTGGAACAAAAACTCCTCAAGCAAAAACTCGCAGAAACCGTGGAAAGCTGTGTCAATTATGTTGGCGTGGATTTGAATACTGCCTCAAAAGAATTACTAACCTTTGTATCGGGAATTACCCCCGCGATCGCCAAAAATATCATCGCCTATCGCAATGAAAACGGCATTTTTACCAATCGCCGCCAACTCTTAAAAGTCGGCAAATTAGGACCGAAAGCCTACGAACTCGCGGCGGGGTTTCTGCGCATTCGCAACGGCGAAAATCCCCTCGATAATACCGCCGTTCACCCGGAAAGTTACAGCATTGTGGAAACCATGACCCGAGACTTGCAACTTCCCCTCACGGAGATTCACGATGCTGGCGATCGCCTCGATCGCCTCTCCCTCGATCGCTATGTCAGCGAGGCGATCGGACTGCCCACCTTGCAAGATATTATCGCTGAATTGAAGAAACCCGGACGAGATCCCCGCGATCGCTTTCAATATGCCACCTTTAAAGAGGGTATTAACGAAATTAGCGATCTCGAACCCGGTATGGAGTTAGAAGGAACAATCACTAATGTCGCTAATTTTGGTGCATTTGTTGATGTAGGCGTTCATCAAGACGGATTAATTCACATTTCTAAAATGGCCGATTATTTTGTCAAAGATCCCAAAACGATTGTTAAAGTCGGCCAAATTGTCAAGGTCAAGGTCTTGGAGGTTAATATAAAGTTGAAACGGATTAGTTTTGCGCTTCTCTAGTTTGCTTTCGCAAAGCTCTATAATAGTTTTAGCAGTCAGCGATCGCCAGTAAAACTCGACTGATTTTTTGTCTCGCCATTCTTTCCGCCATTACTTCGATCGCCCCAACCAACGGAACGCGCGTTATGTTTATTCAAAGTTGTTTGACCCGGTTGCCAATCTTAATGTTTTTGAGTTTGGGGTTAATGGCCTCGATCCCGGAATGGGTTCGCGCCCAGTCAGTCCCTTCGGCATCGCGATATGCTGACTTGTCTCCCCTCATTCTCCCCTTCCCGGATGCCAACCCAGAAAATGAAAATCGCGAAAATGAAAATCGCGAAAACGAGTCCCCCGACTCCCTGACAGTGGGACAAGCTGAAGAAGAAAATAGTAGTGAAGAAAACCCAGATACAGAAAACTCAGAAATAGAAAACCCAGATACAGAAAACGGCGATCGCACTCCCCTTGAAATTCTCTTAGAACTCGTTAACCAAGAACGAGAAAAAGCAAATATTCTCCCCTTACAATTCAATTCTCAATTGGGAGAAGCCGCCCAAAGTCATGCTGAGGATATGGCGGCCAATGATTTTGTTACTCCCATTAGTCCCCGTGGGATCGATACAGCCGGACGAGTTGCCGCAACAGGATACTCTAGCACTAACCTTGCCGAAAATTTAGGGATTAACCACGCTCAACCCCAAGACATTCTGGAAAAATGGTTGGATAGTCCGGGCTATCGGCTGAGTTTGCTCAATCCTGACTTTACAGAAGCAGGCCTGGGCTATGCCAACAACTCCACTTCGAGATTTAAGCATTATTGGTCTCTCGTTCTAGCCGTTCCGGAGTCAACGGCTATTGTGACTCCGATGCGAGAAATTGTCCTTCAGGTTGAAGGAGAACTCTCCGAAGAAGACCCAACTTTAGCGGTAGATGGCAGTCGTTACGATGGTTATAACTTTGAAGGGAAAGCCGGACAAATTATCTCGATCACTTTAGAAAGCAATGAATTTGATACTTATCTGTTTTTGTTCAACAGTCAAGATGAACAGATCGCAATCAGTGATGATATAAGCGAGGACAACAGTAACTCTCAAGTCAAAATGGTTTTACCGCAAGATGATACCTACACCGTAATCGTCAACAGTTACGATCCGGCGAGTCGCGGGCGCTATAAAGTCAGTATTGAATCTGAGGGGATAGAAGCACCCCTTCAAGGTCAAAATCCTGAATAATGACGCGATCGCGGCTTGCTGAGATTGCTTTGGTTTACTGATGAACCGGGAGAGTAAAATGGAAGCAACTGCCGCGATCGTCGGGACTATCCACCCAAATTTGACCGTAATGTGCCTGGATGACTTGGCGACATAGAGCCAAACCAATGCCGAATCCTTCTTTTGCTTCATCCCGCTCGAGTCGAAAATGCCCCTCAAAAATGCGATCGCGCTTTTCTTCGGGAATGCCGGGTCCCGTATCGCAAACGCTAACTTGTACCTTTTGGGTCGTCCGATGCAAAATCGAGAAGCCAATATTTCCGCCAGTCGGCGTATATTTAATGGCGTTATCCAGTAAATTGGCCAAAACCTGAGAAATCAATTCCGGATCGGCATAAACATTGGGAATATCTTGCGGTAAATCCTGTTCCAGATAAAGCCCCTTCCCACGCAAGCGACTGTTATATTGTTTGAGATAATCTTCGCAAAAAGCCGATAAATCTAAGGTTTGTAATTTCGGGGCAAACTCGCCCTTCTTTACCTTTGCCGCTTGCAGAATATCGCCGATCATGCGGTTCATCGTGCGGAACTGGGTGCGAGCCTGCTTGTAAAGCTGTTCGGTCAAATAAGCGGCTCGTTCGCGATCTTCATAATTCTGAGCCAGTTCCAACGTTTCTAGGGCGATCGAAGCCGCCGTTAAAGGACTGCGCAGATCGTGAGCCAGCATGGCCAGGACGCGATCCTTAAATTGGAGTTGTTCGAGTAATTCTTCCTTTTCCTTCTCCAAACGAAAGATTTCCTCGCTCAAGCGGATTTTTTCAGGATAGTAGCCGTTGCCATTGGCCGAGGGCGAAACCGTTTCTGAAGAGACTCTCTCCGACACAATTTCGGGCGGTTGCAAGCGCAATTCTCTCATATCTCGCTGCCACTGCTGCCACCACTTTTGCAACTGCGCCACCAAATCGCTGCCCGCTAAAATCTGTCTGGGCTTGGGATTGAGCTTGACTAATGAAGGGGTGGCGACCAAGCGGAAGTGTTCTACAAGGTCGGGACGTTTTTGGACTTCGAGGATCTCTAGTACCAAAGCACGATTGTCTTTTGCACTTTCCTCCTTCAGTCGTCCCAGGCAATCTTTAATTTCGCGATTGCGCTCCGAGGAACCGGAACGCTTATCGATAAACAGCAGAAGGTGAAGGGTCTCGGCAGATGTAGAACGAGACTCGATCGCGAGGGGCGAATTAACTTGCGGGTCGATTTGTTTGCCAGTGGGTTCTAGCACGGGATTCAAACACCGATTTGCTCTAATCAAGGTCTACTTGGCGTTTTAACTCAAGGACAAGACGTTTATTAATATTATCTTAATATCTTTTGTTCCGATAAGCTAATGTCTGAAGGCGATCCGCGCGGGCAACGCCTCGAGAAGTTTTTGCGCGCTAGCACCCCATCCAGCATAGAATCTTTAGATAGTCTAAAATTTTTGCTCGCAAGCAAATTATCCCTTCTGTCGAAACTATTATGGCTCTTGGCTATCTCGCCCTCGTCCTGCACGCTCATCTTCCTTTTGTTCGCCATCCCGAAAGCGATTACGTTTTAGAAGAAGAATGGCTCTTCGAGGCGATCGCGGAAACTTACGTTCCCCTCATCCATGTTTTTGAGGGGTTGCAGCGAGATGGGGTGCATTTTCAAATCACGATGAGTTTGACCCCGCCCCTCGTATCCATGCTGCGCGATCCCCTGCTTCAAGACCGTTTCGACGCGCATCTGGCCCAGTTGCAAGAACTGGCGGAGAAGGAGATCGATCGCCATCAGCATAACGGTCATTTTCGCTATTTGGCAGAATATTACGCCAAAGAATTCCAGTCCGTCCGCAGCACTTGGGAACGCTACGATCGCGATTTAGTCAAGGCTTTCAAACAGTTCCAAGACAGCAACAATCTGGAAATCATCACCTGCGGGGCAACCCACGGCTATTTTCCCTTGATGAAAATGTATCCCCAAGCCGTCTGGGCGCAACTGCGGGTTGCTTGCGAGCATTACGAGGAGCATTTCGGACGACCCCCCAAAGGCATTTGGATTCCCGAATGCGGCTACTACAACGGCTTAGAACGAATGCTCGCCGATGCGGGCTTGCGTTATTTCCTCACGGATGGTCACGGGGTGCTTTACGCCCGTCCCCGGCCGCGCTACGGTACATATGCACCTATTTTTACAGAAACGGGAGTAGCGGTTTTTGGGCGAGACCAAGAATCCTCCCAGCAGGTTTGGTCTTCTCAGGTCGGTTATCCCGGCGATCCCGAATATCGCGAATTTTACAAAGATTTGGGCTGGGAAGCAGATTACGAATATATCAAGCCCTATATCATGCCCAACGGCCAGCGCAAAAATACAGGGATCAAATACCATAAAATCACCAGCCGCAATTCCAGTTTGGGCGAGAAAGCCCCCTACGATCCTTATTGGGCTAAAGAGAAAGCCGCCGAACACGCGGGGAACTTCATGTTCAACCGAGAACAACAAGTGGAGTATTTGACGCAACTCATGGAGCGATCGCCCTTAATCGTCTCTCCCTACGATGCAGAATTATTGGGACATTGGTGGTACGAGGGGCCTTGGTTTTTAGATTTCCTCTTCCGCAAAACCCATTACGACCAAACGACCTACGAGACGATTCACCTCGCTGAGTATTTACAAAAAGAACCGACTCAACAAGTGAGTTATCCCGCTCAGTCCAGTTGGGGGTTCAAAGGATTTCACGAATTTTGGCTCAATGAAACTAATGCTTGGATTTACCCTCACTTACATAAAACCGCGGAACGGATGATTGAGTTAAGTTGCCGAGAAGCTAAGGACGAATTGGAGAAAAAAGCCTTAAATCAAGCCGCGCGAGAGTTATTATTGGCTCAATCTTCCGATTGGGCGTTTATCATGCGGACGGGGACGATGGTTTCTTATGCCACGCGACGGACGAAATCCCACCTCATGCGGTTTAATAAGCTCTATGAGGATGTCAAGCAGGGAAAAATTGACTCGGGTTGGTTGGAAAAGGTGGAAATTCTTGATAATATCTTTCCCAATATTAACTATCGCGTTTATCGCCCTTTGGGTTAAAGGCGCACTGAGATTAATCGGAAAAAATTGATGGATATTGGCGTTCTTAAAGAAAGAAAACAGGATGAACGCAGAGTGGCTTTACAGCCCTGCCAAGCCCAACAATTGATTGCGGAAGGACATCAAGTGTGGGTTGAGTCGGGAGCGGGTCAGCACGCCCAATATTTAGATGAAGCCTATCGGAAAGCCGGTGCATTCATTGCGGAAAAAACAAAAATTTTAGAACGATGCGAGTTTGTTCTCAAAGTGAAATGTCCTCTTCCAGAAGAGTATGCAGACTATAGCGCCGATCGCATCTTGTTTACCTATTTGCATTTCGATGAAAATATCCCGCCCGAGCGGATAAAAGCGCTGATTGGTCAAGGTTTTCTGGGTATTGCTTACGAATGGGTGGAGAAAGAAGGGAACTATCCTCTTCTAGAACCCATGAGCAAACTGACCGGGCATTTATTTTATCAGCGATCGGTGGAACTCCTCGCCCGGCATAAAGGCATCTTAGCCGGTCGTTATCTTCCTGCCCTCGAGGGTGCAACTATCCTAATTATCGGCTTGGGACGAATTGGCACGGAAGTCTTAAAATGTGCCTTGATGAACCGACTGAATATTATTGTTGTTGCTCGCGATCCCCAACAGGTAGAACTCAAAACTCGCCAAATTTGCTTGCAGATGTTGGGTAGCGATCGCGCGATCGCGTACCCTTCAGTCATCCCCTTTGACGATCGCGATCCCCATCACTGCAAGCAGCAAATTAGCGACTCGATCGCAGAAATCGATATTTTAATCAATTGCGCCGTCAGAAGGCCGAATTTGCCCAAAGACAAACTGGAATATTTAATCGATCGGGCCATGATTCAAAAAATGCAGCCCCATAGCATTGTTTGCGATGCCACCGCTTGCGATCGAGATTTAATCGAAACTTGTGTCTCTTCTGAATTACTGGAGCATTACGATACAATCGATAACATTATTCACTACAGTCCCGATCACATCCCTGCCTATGTCCCCAAAACCGCCACCGATATGCTGACGAATGCCACATTTGAGTACGTCCGAGCGATCGCTAATTTGGGTGCCAAAGAAGCCATTCTCTCGAATGAAGCACTCCGACAAGGCGTTTCTTGCTATCGAGGACGTATCGTGCATCGCTATACTGCGGAAAAAAAAGGATTCGAGTATGTTAGCATTCTCGATTTATTGAACGAGTCCCCTCGAGCTAAGACAGCCAACACCAAACAACCCGAGTGGCTCAGACCCGACACCCTTCCTCAATCCCCGCAAGAAGTCCGGCAAAAATATGACAAAATCAGCGCAACCTACGATCGTTTTACCCGAGAAGCTGAATATCGATCGCCCGAGGCTATTACAGCCTTGCTCGAAGAGATTGTTGCGAACGCTCGTTATTCCTTGTCCTTCGATAGTGCTATTCTCGATGCGGGTTGCGGAACGGGTTTAGTGGGATTGGCATTAGCGAATGCAGGCTTTCAAAATATTACGGGCTTTGATATCTCTGAAAATGCACTGGGGAAAGCCCGGGAAAAAGCTGTTTATACTCATCTCGTCCAAGCCAATTTACTCGATCCGCTCCCATTTTCAGAAGGTTGTTTTACAGCGGTTCTTTGTATCGGTGTTTTTTCTCGATTTAGCGAACGACAGATTCTTGATATTGTCGCTGAGTTTTCGCGACTCCTTCGAGACGATGGATTGATTGTATTTTCTCACAGAACCGATCTGCTCGATGGCTCTAATTTAATGGACTCCCTCCAACAAACAAAACATATTGCGATCGAACAAGTCACGTCTCCTTCTCCTTATTTACCGAGTGCAGAAGGATATGAGAAAATTACCGTGCAATATCTTATTTTAAGAAAGGTCTTGTCAAAACTGTCTTAAAAAATGAATCGAAATGAATCGAAGCGTTACTTTTTTACGGGCTGCGATCGCTAATGTCGCTAATATAAAAGAAAATCACTTGACGAGAAAAAGTAAAAAAATATTAAGAAAAGAAAAAAACTTGACTTGATGATTTGCGATACTGTACTTTAGTTAATTGTTAATAGTTTACTTGCTATTTTCACCGTTTTTGGGGTGCAACTACCGTTCGATAAACCGCTCGAGATCGTAACAATCTCGTGTTTTCCCAGAAACCCAACACCTCTCTCGCGATAGAGAAAGATCGCGCATGCAAACCGTTGCTATTTTTGGCTCTGGCATGATGCCACCAGCCATCATTGATTATTACACCCATAAATACCCCTGCAAGATCGTCATTGCCGCCATTGACTTACCCCAAGCCCAGGCACTCGTAGGCGATAATTCCTTGTGTACGATTGCAGAATGGTCCATGCACGATCCCGATAGTGCCGATCGCATTACCCGGCGGGCTGACGTGGTTATTCCGATGGTACCCGAACACGTTCTTTTGGCCGTTGCCGAATCTTGCCTGAGAACCCAAACTCAGATGGTCTATACGGCCTATCAAGAAGCAAATATTTACGCCCTGTCCGATCGCGCCAAAGAAAGAGGCATTATTTTGTTATCCGAAATTGGCGAAGATCCGGGACTGGATCACTTATGTACTGTAAAACTCTTAGATGAAGTCAGGGCAGAGGGGGGAAAAATTCTTCAACTCGGCCAGTGGGGAGCGGGTTTACCAGACCATGCAGACAACAACAACCCAATGGGATACAAATTTTCTTGGTCGCCACCGCGACTTTACGAAGCCCTGCAAGCTCCCGTGACTTATCTGATCGAGGGAAAGAAAATTCAGTATGAAAAGGGCGAACAGTATCGGCATTTTGATTATCTAGAAACCCAATGGGGAACATTCGAATCTGTCTCTCATCGGACGGTATTGCGATACATCGGTGCCTATGACTTAGACCCCGATCGCGTCAGTTTCTTTCGGGGTTTGCTCCGTTATTACGGCTATTGCAACACCATTAATGCCTATTTGGCCTTGGGGTTGTTAGATTCTCAAACCCTCCACGACTATCGCGGCCAAACCCGTGCAGAAATCACGGCCGCTTTAGTCGGCGGACGTGCCGAGACCTGCGATCGCGACACGGCTAATTATTTGGGCGTAAAATTCCACGATGATATTATCTATCGCTTGCGCTGGCTGGGTTTTTTCGAGGATCGACCCGCTCCCATCGATCGCGGAACCCGAGCAGAATATTTGCTAGCCTTGCAAACTCGCAAAATGATGTATGCTACCGACGAGAGCGATATTACCCTCGTAATGGTACGAATCGTAGCGGAATATCCCGACAAATCCAAGCAATTGAAAGAAGCAACCTTAAAGGTTTCGGGCATACCGGGAGGATTCTCCGCCATGACGCGCGCCGTCGGATACTCCGTAGGAATTGCTGGCAAGCACGTCATGGAAGGAAAAGTTAAAGCAACTGGGTGCATTATGTTACCGCAAGTTCCCGCTCTTTGCGCTGCCATGCGGGAGGAAATGGCAACCTACGGGTTTGAGTTTCACTACCAAACAAAACCACTAGAAGCGAATAATATCGAATATGTTTGCCCGGCATTAATTCCGTCTTAAAGTTTTTTTGACTCAGGAGATAAAAACATGACAAGTAATGCAACTGTAAATTCTTGGCAACCTCCTTTCGATTGGAAATATTCTCTCGGCTTGGCTTTGACGTATATCCTCGCAAAGTTAAAATTCCTGCATGGTTTCTTGCCCGAGAAGTTAAAGAAAGAATTGCCAATCGGCTGGAACGCCAAAATGTTTTGGACGGCCTTTACCTCTGGCGGACAGAGGGTTTACTACGATTACTATTGTCGTTTTAAAGACCCCAAATCTTATCAACCTAAAGCGTCGGTCTCTCCTGAATTTCAACTGAGCGAAGCGGATATTCGCAGCTTTTACGAGAAGGGTTACATCGGACCGTTTGATTTGATTCCTGCTGAAGAAATGGCCGAATTAAAAACATATTTGGTTGACTCCCTTATCAAAACCGAATCGCAAATTTGGTCTGCCAGTGCTGGAGATTTTGAATTTGAAGAAGAAGGCACCGAAACTCCTGAAAAACGAGCCTATTACACAAAATTACTCAATCAATTGAATCGCCATCTCGAGGCTCCAGAGTTTGTCGATTTATTTAAGCATCCAGCTGTTACAGAGCGATGTGCTCAGCTGCTCGGGCCCGATCTCATTCTCTGGCGAACTAAATTTTTTGGACTTCCCCCACAAAGTAAAGGTACGACCATCCATCAAGCCAGTACGTGGCTTTACGAAAATAAACGGGAAGCGGCTGTCATTCCCCAAGATGAAGAGGAATTGTTTCAATTAGCTTGCTGGATTGCTTTAACCGATGCGACCCAAGAAAATGGTTGCATGATCGCTTATCCCGGTACTCATAAAGAAATTTATCCGATTAAGCTCGGGCAGAAAACATCTAATACCGTTTATGGCAGCCGGGAAGCGACGATTGACTATCCCGGTCAACTCCCAGAACCCGAACTTATTGAAGTCAAAGCGGGACAATTCTTTTTCTTTTCCGAGCGCGTCATTCACGGTTCTCTCGACAATATTTCTTTAGACAAAGAGCGGTGGGGGGTCAATGGTCGCATTGCCACCACTGCCACTCAAATTTACACCAAAGAAATGCTGGAAAATTCCCATACTTCTAAAGATTTTAAACTGAAAAATCTCAGTTTGGATAAATGGAAGGCCATTCTCATTCGAGGAGAAGATCGTTTCGGTTATAACCGATACTCAACCAAATCTTAGAGCCGAATTAACCGACCTTTACCCGTTTTAAGATAAATAATCTACCCAATAACGGGCGTGTTATCTATCTTAAACAATTGCAACAATTATTCGAAGCACTTGGGGTAATTATTATCAGGAACGATGCTGGCAAAACTGAGAGCATTCCCATCGGGATCTTGGAAAACCGAGATTGCGACACCTGCGCCGGCATCGCAGATTGGAGAAGCAGCGACACCGCGAGATTCAAGAACATCAACCGCGTACTCGAGATCGGGAACGATAAACGAGACATCATCGGAACCGGTTCCAGTCAGCGTATCTGCGAACAGTTCGATTTGGACGCTCGGTTGTTCGGGATAGAAAAGCAGAGTCCATTTGGGAGTCTCTAGGGGGCTTCGTTCCATTCCCAACACCTCTTGATACCACAAAGTGCTGTATTCTAAATCGCTAATTTCGTCGAAGGTAAAAATTAAACCGCCGACTGGCATTCCGGCAAACTCGGCGAGAGCATCGGAGGTCAATCCGGGAACGGCAAACAGGGATAGCGTCCCGATTAAAACTGCAATAACCGCGATCGCGCATCTTTGAAAAGTTTTGTAAAAAGTCTGTTTTAGGTTCATTGTTTTAGGTCTCTCGATTGGGATGATTTTGTGCGAATTATCTGAGATAGCACGATAAAATTATTGAATAATTACGAGGATCTGTCAATCCATATTTAATGAAAAAATATAGATGAGTTTATTGAAAAAGATTTTGACTTGGCGCTAGAATAAATATTACAATATCTCTTGAAAGTTTGGAGAAATTCGTTATGGTAACTGCAACTTCTTCTACACCTTCTGAAGTCATTGATTTTGACTGGAAGTTTTCTGTAAAGTTAGCCTTTCTTTATTTGCTCGCACAACTCAAATTTTTACATGGATTTTTGCCAGAAACTCTGAGGGAACAGTTACCCACTGCTTGGGATTTTAAGATGTTCTGGGTTGCCTTTACCTCCGGCGGGCAGACCGTTTACTACGATTACCATTGTCGTCTGAGAAAACCACAATCGTATCAACCCAAAGTGACGGTTGCCCCCGAATATCAACTGAGTGAAGATGAGATTCGCAAGTTTTACGAAAATGGCTATATCGGCCCCTTCGATCTGATGCCTCCTGAAGAAATGGAAGAGTTGCGTCAATATTTCGTCAATACTTTGTTGAAAAGCGAATCGAAGAATTTATCCTACGAAGCGGGAGATTTTGAATTCGACACCGAGAGCGAAGATGATTTGCTCACGTCTTGGAACGAAGAAATGACGGAAGATTACAGAAAATATTATCTCAACCTGATGAGTCAGTTGAATCGTCATTTAGATGACGATCGCTTCTGCGATTTATTCAAACATCCTGCCGTAACGGAACGAGCCGCTCAACTCCTCGGTCCCGATATTCTCTTATGGCGGACGAAGTTTTTTGAAATCCTTCCTCACAGTATAGGAACTCGCTTGCATCAAGCCAGTACTTGGTTTTATGAAAACCAGCAAGAATCCGTGGTTATTCCCGAAGATCCCGAAGATCTTTATCAGTTAACCTGTTGGTTTGCCCTCACGGATGCAACAGTTGAAAATGGCTGCATGCAAATTATCCCGGGTACTCATTGGGAGATCTATCCGATTAAGTTGGGTAAGGTTTCTCAAGATTCAACCAATAATATTTACGGCAGTCGTGAAAGTGACATCGATTATCCCTATAAAAGCATCAAACCCCATTACATCGAAATGAAAGCCGGGCAGTTCTATTTCTTTATCGAGCATGTCATTCACGGTTCTCTCGATAATCAGAGCGATCGCTCTCGCTGGGGTGTCAATGGTCGCATTGCCACAACCAGTACCAAAATTTACACGGATAAAATGCTAAACGGTCCCCATCGTTCTAAATATTTCAAACTCAAAAATATTAATTTAGATAAATGGCGGGC